>NZ_JBAKHR010000005.1:0-475605 GCF_036902955.1 Micromonospora sp. CPCC 205558 | reverse complement strand
GGAGTGCGACACCCCGAACAGCGGGCCGATCTGGCGCATGGTCAGGTTCGTGCGCCAGTACGCGGCGACCAGCAACACCCGATCGGGCAGGTCGAGGGCCCACTGCCGGCCCGGCCGGCCGTCGGCGATGCCGTCACCGCCACGCTCGGCGACCAGCCGGACCAGCTTGCGGAACTGGGCGGGCTGCAACCCGGTGAACGGAAAGATCCAGTCAGGGTTGGCTGCGGTGATCACCTGCACCCAGGGATCCTGACCTGTCGTCCTGACCAGACAGACACCGGGGTTACGAGACGTCCCTTAGGCTCAGAAAGTAAGCCTTCCAAATCCCGATGTAGTGCGGCTCCGAAAGAAGGTCGGATTCATTAAGGCGTTGGAATATTGGTGTGCCAGCAATGTTGAAGGCGGGCACAACTTCAACATTCTTGAGTTCGGGGTAGGTGGTGTACCTCTCGCTGAGGATTCGGAAGATCGCGCTTTTTCCGGTCCCTTTGTCACCCGCTACGACATCGACTCGATCTTCAATCAGCGCGCGAAACGGCTCAGTTTCGACGAAATAGTTTTTCAATAGTTCGTCTGATTCGGCTACTGACGCGCCGAAGTCAAGCTTCCGAAGTGTACCCCTGACCCGCACGCCGACCCTCCATAGTGCAACGTTGGCTCCGCTGTAAGCAGACATCAGGGTACTCGCAGTAATGCGATGATCACACTTGGGGTCTGCGCTCCATTTCATGGTCTTGGTTTCCGCCTGAGTGCACCTCCATAGATCACCGGCAGACGTAGTTTGAGCTGGCCAACCGCCATTCACTGCAGGGAGGGTGATGTGGGTTGCCTCTTTTGGCGGTACCGGGAGTGCTGCACCTGAATCAACAAGATCCCAGCAGCGCCGTCGGTGTCGAAGGTCGGGAGTTGCTTGTGATCTGTCGGGTAACGTTGTGGCCGAGTTCCGCTTGAAGCCTGTCTGGAGGTGGAAGGAGGAGGATAGACGGATGCTCTTTTCGACTACCCGAGCAGGCCACCCCTAAGCGGTCGGCTCCAAGGCCGCTCGCCTACCTCCCGGAGATCGTCGGATCTGTCCAGCGCTCGCCTCTCAGCCGTTCGGGGCCCCTGCGTGACACTGCTTCCTGGTGGGCGGGAACAGCTAGTTGGTTTTTGACTGATCCTGTTCCTACATCCCGGGTTGCGGAGGTTGCTGGGCTCGAATTAGCGCTGACCCTGCCGTTGGATGCTGGCTCACGCGCGGTCAAACCCATGGTTGCGGCCAAGCGGGACACGTCGGCCGCACCCGGTCCGGCGCGGAAAACAGCGGTCAGCGCTGCCCGGGCCACGGGGCGAGTTCGTGTCTCCCAGGTGGCGATCCGGTCGGCGGTGACCAGTGCTCGGCCGGCGGCGCGCGTGTCGCCGAGGTCCAGATAGGCATGAGTGATGTCGATCAGGTGGGCGGCCCGATGTTCGGCAGGAAGCAGGTGCCAGGCGTTACCGCCGGTGGCCTGTTGGTGAGTCGTCACCGCCGATTGGTGGTCGCCAGACCACATCGCGATCAGTGCCTGGGCGAGCTTGACGGGGGTAGGACCGAACCCCACGCCGTCGCAGTCGTGCTGACGCTGGCCGTCGGCGAGGCGGGCCGCGCGCTCGGTGAGTTCACCTGCCGCGCTGGCGTCCCCGCTGACGGCGGCGGCGAGCGCCGCTTCGATCAGCAGGGTCCCCGTAACGCCGGGCTGGCGGAGGTGGGGCGGTGCCAGGTCCAGTTGGTGTACGGCGTTGACGGCGGCCGTCATCGCCAATCGGCCTCGCCGCAGGGCTCGCAGTGCCTGCGCGAAAGAGATCGCCGCAAGACCGGCCCGCCAGGGGTCACCGGAGGCCGCGCTCATCGCCCGATCGGCGGCTAGCCAGGCGAGATCTGCCTCGCCGAGCTTGACCAGCACCTGCGCGGCGAGCCGGTACACCCGCACCAGCAGGTCCGCGGTGTCTCCCGGCTGTGCGCGGCTATCGCAGAGCAGGTCGGGCAGCAGACGCAGGACCTGGGGGTGGTGACCGTTGCGGTACGCGGTCCACGCGTACCCCGCTTGGGCATCGAGCTGGACCAATGACGGCGCTGGCCTGCCGCCGGTGGGTAGGTCGTAGCGGGCCAGTGCCGCGCGGAGTCGTTCCACGTCGCCGCCGGTGTCGGCGACCTGCTGGCGCGGGGCCCTGCCCGCGAGCAGGACGTCGGGGGCGACGCCGAGGGCTGCGGCGACCGTCTCGATCACCGAGAGTCGGTCGAGGGTACGCACCCCTCGCTCGACCTTGTCCACCCAGCTCTTCGACTTGCGGATCCGGTCGGCGAAGACCTGCTGGCTCATGCCCCGACGTGCGCGTAGCTCTGCCATCCGCCGCCCGATCGGGGGCTCGTTGCTGTTCCGTCGGCTGGGCTGGTTCATTGCTTCCGCTCCGGCGTTGGCTGGATGGCATCGGTGGCCTCGCCGCAGCGCGGGCACCATCGCGACTTGACCCGGAAGGCGAGGAGCCCCAACAGGAGCCCGGGGACCAGGCCGCCGAACACGATCGACACGACTTCGGAAACCATGCGTGTGCTCGCTCTCTGACGACGCCGGAGCCGGGAGTTGCCGCGCGAGGGCGGCTCACGTTGCGGCAACGCTTCGCTGCTGACAGTCATCAGACTTGCGCATCATGTGATGCAAAGCAAGAAGATGCGCTTGATCGACACGCCGAGCACGTGAGTCAGGGCATGGGGAAACGCGAGGCAGGGCGCAGAATCACGACATGCCTCGATTCACGCCCCCGACACCGCGCTCTCGGCGGCTGGGCCGGGAACTGCGCAAGCTCCGCGAAGCCGAGGGCCTGACCGGTGAAGGAGTGGCGGAGACACTTGCCTGCTCGCCGTCTCGGATCAGTCGGATCGAGTCGGGCGAGATCAGACCTCGGGTCGGCGACGTGATGGAGTTGCTGGTCGCGTACGGCGTCAAGATTGACGAGGAGCCGGGAACGTCGCTGCTGGATCAGGCGCGGGGTCTGCGTGAGGACGGTTGGTGGCAGCGCCTCGGTGGCAAGTACGCCACCTACATCGCGTACGAGATCGAGGCAATGGAGCTGAAGAACTTCGAGCCGATGCTTGTGCCCGGTCTACTCCAGACTGAGGGCTATGCCCGTGAGGTCAACGTCATCGGAAGGGAGACCGACCCGGAGACCGTCGAGCAGCGTGTTTCCGCCCGGATGACCCGGCAGGAGGTGCTGCGTCGGAAACCGGTTCCGCTGCGGATGCACGCCATTCTGTCCGAGGCGTCGGTACGCACCGAGGTAGGCGGTCCGGACGTGCTGCGTGAGCAACTCGATCACCTGGTCACCTTGAGTCGGCTGCCGAACGTGACGATCCAGGTGCTGCGCTTCGAGGCCGGCGCCCACCTGGCGGACAGCAGCGGCTTCGCTCTGCTCAGCTTCGAGCGGGACGAGCCACCACTGGGCTACATCGAGACCCTGGCCGGCGAACTGTTCCTTGAGTCAAGCCGCGACCTGGCGCGGCTGTCGGCGGCGTACGACAATCTGAAGACGCTGGCGATGTCGCCCGCCGAGTCGATCCGGTTCATCAAGGAGCTGAGTAAGTATGGAACGCAACGCCTGGCGGACGTCGAGCCGTTCGGGCAGCAACGGACAGTGCGTGGAGGTTCGTGACCGGCGCGTCCGGGTCGACGTTCGCGACTCCAAGGCGCCCGATGCCGGGATGCTGAGCTTCGCGCCCGCCGCCTGGGACTCGTTCGTCGACACGATCAAGACGAACGTCTGCCACCCCTGAACAGGCATGGTTCACGGCACCCGCGACGACTTGCTCGACCGCCTGGCTGAGGCAGTCGGGTCCGTCACGCTCACCCACCCGACGCGGGTTGCCGTCGACGGACCGCCCGCCACCGGCAAGACCACCCTCGCCGACGAGGACGTCATCCGCGCCACGATCGACGATTTCCTCTTCCCCCGGGCGCGGCGTTATCTGCGCGGCGAGTACTCGGCCGAGGGCTGCTACTGCGACGCCCACGACTACGACGCGTTGAACCGGTTCTGCTCGATCCACTCGCCCAGGCGGAGATCTAGGCTTCCAACACGCAGTCTACGACCGTGCTACGGATGCTGACCATCGGCGCGATAGCCCTCTGGTCCCTGAAGCCGGCGGTGGTCTGGGTGCCGATCGCCATCACGTTTGGGACAGTGTTTGTCGGGGTGGCCTCGATATGGGTGGGGCTGGCGACTCTGTACACCCGTCGACTCGTGACACGGGGCGGCACCAACCGACATGCAGCCCTGATGAAGACCTTGCGACGAAACGTGGTGGCGCGAGCGAGTCGTGGCCACTGATGCCGCATTCCACGGCGTGACGTTGCTGGTAGACGTGGGGGTCGAAGGCCGGTGGCCGGCCGCGCCTACGTCTCGTCGGCGCTGTCGTGTGCGATCTGGTGACGGCGGATCTCGGCGTGGTTGTCGGCGGACCAGGCCGCCAGGGCCAGGACGGTCGACAGAAGCGAACTGCCGAGTTCGGTGAGGGCGTATTCGACGCGCGGCGGGACTTCCGGGTAGGAGGTCCGGGTGACGAGCCCGGTGCGCTGCAGGTGCTTCAAGGTCAGCGTGAGCATGCGCTGGGAGATGCCGGGGATCGCGTCGGCCAGGTCCGAGTAGCGGACGGGATTGTCGGCGAGCGTACCGATGATCAACACGCTCCACTTGTCACCGACAAGGTCCAGGACCTCGCGGATGAAGTCGGCGTCTTCGTCGTTCCAGTGCGCACAGGGCCCTGGCACCCTCCGGACGTTCGCCCGGACGTTGGTTCGCCTCCGCCGAAGATCCTCCGCACGCATACCTGCCACCCCTTCTGCTCAGCCTCTACGCACATGAATGTGCCTTTTGCGCGGCCCACACGCACATGAATGTGCCTTTTGCACGCTTCCGATTCTAATGCATCATGGGGCTACGAACAGAGAGTAGGAAATGAAGGGAGCGTGCGATGAAGATCGAGTTCTGGTCAGACATCGTCTGCCCGTACTGCGGGCTGATGGACCACCGACTCCACCTGGCCCTGGACCGGTTCGCCTACGGCGACCAGGTGCAGGTGGTCCACCGGTCGTTCCAGCTGCACCCTGACCTGCCACGGTCGGGCGTCACTCAGCGGGAGCTGATCGGGATGGCCGGGGCACCCGCGTCGACCGTCGAGCGGGTCCTGCGGCCGATCGAGCGGGCCGCCAAGGCGGAGGGCCTGACGCCCTACCGCGCGGTCGATCGCACGCTCGGCCCGACCGACCTGGCCCATGAGCTGCTCGCCTACGCCGCGGACCAGGGCCGGGCCAACGAGATCTGGACGGCGATGTTCCGCGCGCACTTCGGGCGGGCCCGCAAGCTGTGGACCGCCGACGAGGTCCTCGATTTCGCCGCCGAGGTGGGCCTGGACCGTGCGGAGGCAGCCGAGGTACTTCGCAGCCGCCGTTACCGGTCCCGCGTGACGGCCGACCAGCGTGAGGCGCAGCGCCTCGGCGCCCGTGGCGCGCCGTTCCTCGTGTTCGACGGCCGCCTCGCCGTCCCCGGGGCCATCGGTACCGATGATCTGCTGGCGGTGATCACCAAGGTGTGGGACGAAAGTCATCCCACGCCGCAGCCACTGCCGGTCGTCGCTGGCGCCGAGGGGGTCTGCACCCCGGACGGCTGCGCATAGCCCGAGCCCGGCATCGCCTGACAGCCCGCCCGGGACCCCGCCGGCGACATCCCGCCCGGCATATCTCGCTAGCTACCCGAGCCGACCGCTCGGGGGAACAAGCGGTGGACCCACGAGGGTTCGCCATACCGATTTGGAGTTACAAACCATGACAAACCTGAAGGCGCAGGACAGTGCTCTGATCCTGATCGACCACCAGGTCATCTCGATGGGGTTCATCAAGACCCAGTCGCCCGAGGTCGCCAAGTTGAACAGCATCACGCTGGTCAAGGCGGCGAAGGTCCTCGACATGCCCAACGTCTGGACCAGCAGCACCGAGGACGACAACAAGGACTGGTGGATGCCCGGGCTGGAGGAGATCAACCCGGAGGCCTACGCGAACCGGATCAAGCGCACCGGCATCGTCGACTCTTGGGACGACCCGGAGTTCGTGCAGGCAGTCGAGGCCACCGGTCGCCGGACCCTGATCATGGCCGGCACCACCAACGACGGATGCCTGGTCTATACCGCCCTCAGCGCCAAGCAGGCCGGATACGAGGTCTACGCGGTGCTCGACGCCGGAGGGTCGGTGTTCCAGTACTCCGAAGAAATCGCGCGACTGCGCATGATTCAGGCCGGCGTCAACCTGATCACCACCGCTGCGGTCCTCGGCGAACTCGCCAGGGACTGGGCCACTCCGCATGGTGCGGAAATTCGCAAGCTACTGGCCGAGAACCTCACGACCACCATCGGTGGATTCGGGTTGGCGAAGTAGACGCAGTGCCCCAGCGGGCCCGACGGCAGGCTGCGCTCGCTCAACTCAGCCCCCGCCGGGCCCGCTTCAGGGGCATGACGGTTACGGATCCCGCACGCAGAGGTGTCGGACTCGCGCACCACCGTGTTCGCCCGTTGAGCAGGAGCGCGACGGCCTGGTGGTCTATCTGGACGGGCGGAGACGCCTTCGATGGTGCGGCCGCCGTGTAGTTCGAGGTCGAGTTGGCCTTTGAGGGTGTCGTTGACCGACTCGATGAGCTGCCTGATCGGTTTGAGCAGGGGTGATCAGCCCACGCGGTGATGCGCGATTGTCAGGTCTGCGAGAACCAGTTGAACATCCGCACTGGCAGGAGTACGAGAACGACGGTCGCGGCGACGGCCAGCAGAACGCGCACCGTGCGAAGACCTCGCCACCACGGGATAGCCCAGAGCAGCAACCACATGGCGCCTGAGATGACCACATGTGCGCCGACCACCCCGAGGCTGGTCTCCTCGCACATGTTTTCAGCCATGGCCTCCTCGCACAGCGCCGGCGGCCCGTTGTGGTCCCCGAGGCTTCCCAGCACCCCGACGAAGCAGGCCAACACTGGGGCCGCTACCAGGGTGAACAGCGGCGTCACCAACCACCCGGCGAGATCACGGTGCCGGTCCACTAGCCGTCCCACTGGCGGAACGCTACAGAACGGGTCCCCTTCCTGCTGCCCATGCGGTCGTTGTTCAGCACCTGAGCTGACCGCCTCACACTTGTCGATCGTTGGCGTCACTTCGTCCTGGACCAACCGGTCCTCGTTCATGCCGGCGAGACCATCTGGGTCGAGGACGGCCATCTCCTGGTGCAGAGGACCGGAGGGGTAGTTGATGCTCATCCCGGCTTCGTGAACCGCTGAATGTCGGTGACCGAGAGGATCGAGCCTTTTCAGGCCGCGAAGCGCTGATGCATGCATAATGAATGCATGGTTGCTCTCCAGATTCGTGACGTGCCGGAAGAAGTGCGAGACGCCTTGGCTGCCCAAGCCAAGGCACGCGGGCAGTCCCTTCAGGCGTACCTGCTGGAGTTGGTGGAGACGCAGGCCCGACGGCTGCGCAACACGGCGACCCTCGATCGCTTCGCCGGCCGGTCCGATGGCACTCGCGCCCTTCCGGGGGAGAGTGCCGCCGAGCTGGCAGACCAGCGGGGGCAGCGGGGTAGCGCCGCATGATTGTCCTGGACGCCTCAGTCCTGGCTGATGCTTTGGTCGACGACGGGCCGGTAGGCGACGCGGCACGGGCGGAACTGACCGCAGATCCGCACTGGGCGGCACCAGGACATCTTCTGGTGGAAGTCATGTCGGCGATCAGGGGCAAGGTCCTCGGTGGCAAGCTCGGCCCTGCCCGCGCTCAAGAGGCCGTCGACACTCTGCCTTCACTGGTCATCGACGAGGTTGAGATCTCGGGTTTGCTCGACCGGATGTGGCAGTTGCGGAGCAATGTCACGGCGTACGACGCAGCCTACGTCGCGGCGGCGGAGTCGATGTCCTGTCCACTTGTGACCGGAGATGGTCGGCTCGCCAAGGCCAGCGGTGTCCGCTGCGAAATCCGACTACTTGCACCGTCCTGACGACGGCTGCCACGGATCATCGGCCCCGTGCCTGGACGCCTTGGTACGAGGAGGAACCGGGGGGTGTGTCAGCGCGTGTCACCTCGCTGAGGAGCGCAAGCGTCTCGGTCTGCCCCAGCGGCAGGTGGCCGAACGGATAGGGTCACACCCTCCAGGTGAGCCAGATCGAGAACGGCGATCTTGAGGCTAACGAGATGGCGCCCGACTCTGAGCCGGTACGCAGGAGCACTAGACGAGTCCTAACCAGGCTGGGCTGTGGGTGCAGCCGGCGGTCTGCGGTGTCCGCTGCGACGCCCCGTCGGGGCGGACGCGGTCGCGAGCGGTATACCTCCGGCTCGGGTCGTGCACCAGTCAGCCGGTGGCGCGGTAGAGCTTCACCCCGCCGCTGGCCTCGGGTGGGCGGGTCAACCGCGCGGCGGTGACCCGCCCGCCGGTCAGGTTTGGTACAGCACCGCCCGGTAGCCCCACAACGCGGCGACGATCAGCACCGCGATCCCCACCGCCAATCGCCACCAGCGGCCGTGCGGGCGGGCGAGGGCGACGACGACGGTCGCCACATACAACACCGCGACGACAGCCGTCCAGAGTGTCGCGGTGGCCACCCGATCGGCGATCCGGCAGCCGGCAGGCGCGGGCAGGACGGCCGCGCAGACGTCAAAGCGCGGCACGGCCAACCACCAGAAGCCCGCCGCGGCAGCCGCCGCTATGACGGTGGCCGCCGCGACCCCAAGCCACGAGCGGACGCGCACGGGCATCCTCACCTCCGCCGACTCGTTCATAGCCGGAACGATATTCGTCGGCCTCGCCGTGGACCCACAGCCAAGACGACCCGCTGACGCCGATGCCACCCGACAAACGGCAGACCGGCTGACCAGGGGAACAGCTACCCGACCGGTCATCCACGATCCTCTAGCCAGAGGCTGGTCGGGGAGGCGCGGTTCTGTGATGAATGCGAAGATCCCCTATATGAAGCCAGCCAAGAATCCGTGGTGGCAGATGGCAAAGACGCCGAAGCAGGGTCTCATCAGGGGAGGTATCTGGCTTCTCCTGGCCGTCGGGTGGGTGTTCGTGGCCATCGGAAACCCCACGCCGTGGCGTTGGGTGTTTGCCGCACTGTGGGCAGCCTGCGGTGTGGGCTACCTGGTGTCAGCCGTGTTGCTGCG
The DNA here is from genome assembly GCF_036902955.1 of Micromonospora sp. CPCC 205558. Lineage (NCBI taxonomy): Bacteria > Bacillati > Actinomycetota > Actinomycetes > Micromonosporales > Micromonosporaceae > Micromonospora > Micromonospora sp. CPCC 205558. Next base: position 466,406 of record NZ_JBAKHR010000005.1, on the reverse strand, counting down.
GCGACGGCAGCGTGCGACTCAGGATAGGGCAGGGCCAGACGGCGCGTTCCGTGCCGATTGAGCGCGATCCGCCAGCAGCGACCTGGCGCGGCTGGCGGCGGCGTACGACAATCTGAAGACCCTGGCGCGGTCACCCGCCGAGTCGATCAGGTTCAAGGAGCTGAGCAGGCATGGAATCTAACGCCTGGCGCACGTCGAGCCGTTCCGGCAACAACGGCCAGTGCGTGGAGGTTCGTGACCGGCGCGTCAGGTTCGACGTTCGCGACTCCAAGGCGCTCGATGCCGGGATGCTGAGCTTCGCGCCCGCCGCCTGGGACTCGTTCGTCGACACGATCAAGACGAACGTCTGCCACCCCTGAACAGGCATGGTTCACGGCACCCGCATCGAGTTGCTCGACTGCCTGGCTGAGGCAGTCGGGTCCGTTACCGTCACCCACCCGACGCGGGTTGCCGTCGACGGACCGCCCGCCGCCGGCAAGACCACCCTCGCCGACGAGCTCGCTGTCGTCTTGCGGGCACAGGGCCGTGACGTCATCCGCGCCACGATCGACGATTTCCTCTTCCCCCGGGCGCAGCGTTATCCGCGCGGCGAGTACTCGGCCGAGGGCTGCTACCACGACGCCCACGACTATCACGCGCTGAACCGAGTCCTACTCGACCCGCTGGGGCCGGGCGGAGATCGACTCTTCCAGCCCGCGGTCTACGACCACACCGCTGACGCTGTGTTGTCCCCGCCGGTGACAACTGCCCCACCCGACGCCGTGCTCGTGTTCGACGGCGTCTTCCTCCTGCGCCCGGAGTTGCTTGACCGGTGGGATCTGCGCGTCTTCGTGTCGACGGCACTGGAGAAGACAGTGGATCGTGCCGTGGTCCGGGAGCGTCAGTTGTCGACTAGGGCCGACGTCGAACGGCGTTGGCGTGAGCGGTACATCCCCGCCCAGCAGCTCTACTTCGCCACGGTCCGCCCGGCCCGGCACGCCGACATCGTCGTGCACAACGACGAGCCTGAGCTGCCGGTCTGGGAGCCTGCCTGACACGGACGGTCAGGCACAGCATCGGTTCAGGGCAGCACACGATAGGTCACGTGCAGGACCGAAGTCGCTGCACGTGCCGTCACCTGTTCGAGGTTCAGCGGCGGGACGCCCTCGAACAGCCGGACGCCGGCGCCGAGGGTGAGCGGCACGATGTGCAGCCGCAGTTCGTCGACTAGGCCGGCGGCAAGGTACTGGTTGATGGTGGTCGCACCGCCGTGGATCAAGATGTCGCCGCCACCGGCCGCGGCGTGCGCCTGCGCGAGCGCCGCCTCGATCCCGTCGGTGACGAAGTGGAAGGTGGTGTCGCCAGCCATCGGCTGCGGCTCCCGTGTGTGATGGGTGAGCACGAACACCGGCTTGTGGAACGGTGGGTCGTCACCCCACCAGCCGTTCCACTGCCGATCCCATGCGCCGCGCACGGGGCCGAACATGTTGCGCCCCATGATGACGGCGCCGGCGGCATTGATCTGGTCGACCTCGGGCCGGTTCTCCTCGCCGAAGTCGAACATCCAGGCGTGCAGCCCACGGCCCCAGCCGTCACCGCCGTCGTCGCCGAACGGGCGTTCCTCGGTCTGGTTGTGCCCGGCCGAGTACCCGTCGGCGGAGATGGTCTGGTCGGCGATCACCTTGCCGGTACGTGTGGTCACTGCGCTCTCCATTGACGACTCATTGGCGTTCGGTCAGCCTACGACCACCCTCGATCCCGATCGCGCATTGCGGCGATGGCACCTACTGCCCGGCGGGTGTCGCCGCAGGGATGGGCTCCCTGCCTGGTGCGCCGCACAGCTCGCCTCGTGCCCGAGCCGGTACGTCGATGGCGGACATCGCCTCCCGGTAGCGTCGGTATGCCTGTGCGGCCTCGCCGTGCCGGCCCGCAGCCGCCAACGTCCGGATGAACTCGCCGTGCACGCCCTCGTCGTGGGGTTCCAGTTCGAGGGCGCGGCCGAGGTGTCGGATGGTCTCGTCGATGTCGTCGGCGTCGCGCGCCAGCGAGGCCAGCTTGCGTACCACCCGCAGGTAGACCCGACGTGCCTCCTCGCGGGTCGCTCGGGACCAGTCGTCGTACGGCTCGTCCTCCAGGAAGTCGCCCCGGTAGCGCTGTTCGGCGAGGAGGAGCGTGGCGCGTGCGTCATCTGTCGCACCGTGCTCGGCCAGGCGGAGGCCGTGCGCCGATTCGGCGAAGAACTCCTCGACATCCAGCTCGACGTGACCGACGTCGAGCGCCAGGCTGGGGTGCGCGGCGATGATGAAGTGATCGGTCGACGTACGGCGCTCCGGGTCGAGCACGCCACGGAGGGTGGACAGGGCCACGGACAGCCGGTGGCTGACCCGGTCCGGGTCCTGGGCGGGCCAGAGCATTTCGCCGAGCTGCTCCCGGGGCACCGCGCGACCACGCCGGGCGGCGAGGATGCGCAGCAGGTCCCGGGCCTTACGGGACTGCCACGCCGTGGCCTGCACCTGTGAGCCGGCAACGAATACCTCGAAGCGCCCGAGGGTGCGGACGGTGACCTGGGCGACGCAGCGGGGGCGCTGCCGGTCGAGTGTCGGCGGCGGTACGCCGGCACTCGTCAGCCGCTCGACGGCCAGCCGGGCGTCGACGCGTTCCTGGGGATCCGCCCCCGGCAGCCGGCTGAGCAGCACCGCGAGTCGGTCCGCGGCCACCGCCGACCTGATGTCGCGCAGGGTCGCCGCCGCCTCCCGCCAGGCATGGCGGGTGTCGTCGGAGTCGACGCTGGCGGCCCCGCGAAGCTCCAACGCCTCGGCGAGGGCCGCACGGTCACGGTGCAGCCGGGCGGCGGTGGACGCCAGCAGCGCCACCTCGGCGGCCCGTTGGTGGTCGCCGAGCTCCAGTGCCACCCAGCCGAGCGCGAGCCGGGCGGTCGCCGAGTCCGGGCCGCGTTCCAGCTCGACGGCCCGTTGGGCCAGGGCGACCGCCGTGGCGCCGTCCTCGGCGGCCAGCACACGGGCCAGTCCGGCGAGCGCCGGCACCTGGATCTGGAGATCGTTGACGGGTTCGCTGGCGCGTAGCGCCTCCTCGTACGCCGCGCGAGCCAGGTTGGTCCGGCCCCGCAGCGCGTGGACGTCGCCGATACCCACCAGCGGGTACGCCACCTTGCGGGACCCCATGCGCTGCAGGAGCGGTACGGCGCGTTCGTAACACGCGGCTGCCTCGGCGAGCCGACCGAGGTGGAAGTAGGCCGAGCCCTCGTTGCAGAGCGCCAGCGCGAGCATCGCGGCGTGCCCGTTGGTCTGGGCCAACTCCACCGCGGGTCGCACCTCGGCCAGCGCTTCGAGGTATTGACCCTCGCCGACCAGGGCGGACGCGCGGTTGGCGCGGATGCGGGTCACCTGGATGGTGTCGCGGGCAGCCTCGGCGGCCCGGAGCGCCTTCTCGTGATGTTCGTCGGCTGCCGGTCGGTCACCGCGCAGCTTGGCGTCGAGGGCGAGCGCGGTGTGCGCGGCGGCGAGTGCGGCGTCGCCGCCGACGGCTGTCGCTGCGGCGAGGGCGCGTTCGGCGTTGTGCCGGCACGCCTCGATGTCCCCGGTCGTCCACTGGGCCGAAGCGGTCCAGGCGAGCAGTCGGGCGTTGTCGGTGGACGGGTGCGGGTCGAGCACACCGCGTCGGAAGACCTCAAGGGCGGACTGCGGTTCGCCGCGCAGGTAGTGCACGAGGCCGTACTGCCAGGCGAGCCCGGCGGCGAGGGAGCCGCGGTGCTCGTCCAGCGCCGCGTAGACGGCGAGGGCGGCGTCGAAGTCGCCGCGCATCTGTAACGCCTCCCCGTGCAGCAACCGCAGGCCGTCGGACCGGGCGTGCTCGGGCAGGGACTGGACGGCGTCGATGACCGCTTCCGTGCCGCCAGAGGCGAGCAACTGCGCGCCGTGCTCGGCGAGGATCAGCGCCGTGGCGTCCGCGACACCGGACTTCCCGTACGACCGGAGGGCCGGGGCGAGGTACCCGTGCTCGGCGTACCAGGCTGCCGCCGTGGCGTGCAGGCGTTGTGCCGCCGCCGAGCCCAACGGGAAGCGGCGGCGGGCGACGCCGGCGACGACCGGCACCATCCGGTACGCGGGCGGTCCGCCCCCCGGCACCGGGACGAGGATGCCGCCGCGGGCCAGTTGGTCCAGCCGGTGGGCGCTGTGTCGGTGGCCGAGGAATCGGCTCAGGTCGGGGTGGATCGGGTCGAGGTGCGCCGCGTCCCGTAGCAGTCGGTGGACTTCGAGCGGCAGCTCCGCGAACACCTCCCGCACGAGATAGGACTCCAGTGGTGTCCCCGGCTCGGCCGGGTCGTCCCAGTCCGTGCCGGTGGCAGCGGCCGTCCGCGCGGCCAGGGTGACAAGCGCCGGCCAGCCACCGGTCTCGGCGTGGACGCGGGTCGCGAGCGCCGGATCGGTCAGGCCGTGATCGGTGGCGAGTACGGATGCCACCTGCTCGGGTGCGAGTCGGAGATCTGCCGGGCCGTACTCGGTGAGCAGGCCCGACTGCCGATGGGACAGCGTTGGCGGGTGGCGGGTCACCAGGACGACCCTGAGCTGCGGGGGGAGGCGTTCCAGCGAGTCCAGCAAGGTCTGTAGCCGGCGGCGGGAGAGTCGCCCAACGTCGTCGAGGACGAGCCAGCTCGGTTCGTCGACGCGCAGGTCGATCGTGGCACCGAGGGTGGCGAGCCACTCTGGCCCGGCCGTCGCCAGCGCCGCGACGTCCGCTCCGGCGCACCACCGCACCGGGCGGTCGCCCAGCCAGGCCCGCACGGCGAAGGTCTTGCCGTAGCCGGCCGCGGCGACCACGACGGTGCACCGGCGGCTCCATTCTCGATCCGTCGTGGCGTTCATCGGATGCCTTCCGGTCGACGCTGGTCCAGTTTCATTGGGCGCTGCGCGGGAGGCCGTGCGTACGCGAGCGTCGCCGTTACGACACCGAATCACCGCGTCTTTGACGCCACCTTGACGGCGCTCTGAACCTCGCCTCGAAGGATGTTCCGGAAAGACACGCAGAGGGGCGGCCCGTCCGGGTCCGCGTCTCGCGTTCGATCGGATGAGGAGTTGTGATGGTACGAATGCTGTCGGGGCGCGCACTGCTCGCAGTGCTGGTCGTCCTGCCGACGGTGGCCGCGTGGAACGCCGCGCCGGCCAGCGCCGCCGGGGGGCCGAGTTCAGCGGTGTACGACGACGAGCCCGTGGACCGCGACACCGAGCTGGCGCGGCTGGGCTACCGAAACGGTGTGCGGGTGGTGTTCTCCCGCGACGAGCTGTCCGGGGACTGGGGCCTTCGTCAGGACGGCGAGATGGGCCGCAACGCGCCCCTGGAGTACGACGACAAACAGAGCATGTTGCAGACATACCTGACCATCACGCCCCGGTCCGTGCCGGTGCCACGGGAGCTGCTGTCGGAGCCGCCGGCCGGCACGCCGACCCCACCGGAGCTGGCCCACCGGACCATCGCCGCGTCCCCGGTCGTCGCCGACGATCTCGCCGTGCCGACGTCGGGTGGCATGGCCACGGCGGCGGTGAAGACCTGCTGGGACCTGTACTGGAACACGTACAACTGGCTGGAGCTGCCCGGATACCCGAACCCGGGCACAGTGTGGCACCCGACGAAGACGTACTACTCGTCCGACTTCGGCGGCATGAAGATGTACTCCTACAGCTACCTCGCCAACTGCGGCGGGTACGCCCGGCACCGGATCTACTACAAGTCGGCCGGCGACTACTACAAGCACCACGACTACGAGGTGGCGTACGCCCACTGGCAGGCGGTCAAGAAGGGTTCGGTGCACCGCTACCGCAAGGTGCACTACGACGGGGCGGCGGGGGACACCCGCAACGGCAAGTACACCGGCTAGCCACCCGGGCGACGGTGGGTCTGCGCCACGCCCACCGTCACCCGGCCGGGCCGTGGATCGTGTCCAGTCCGCGACGAACAGAGCGAGGTCGCCGGGCTGCGGATTTAGCCTGATTCAGTGATCTCGATGGTTGGCACGGGGGTGCGGGTCAGGCTGCTCGGGCCGGTGGAGGTGGTCGTCGCCGGCAGTCCGCAGGCGGTGAACGGCCTGCGCCGCAAGGCGGTTCTGGCGACGTTGACGCTGCACGTGGGTCGGGTGGTCAGCGTCGACCGGCTCATCGACGTGGTCTGGGGCGACCACCTGCCGGCCACCGCGGCGAACACCTTGCAGCGTCACGTCTCCTACCTACGCGGGATGCTCGGCGAGCCCGGGTCGATCGTGGCGCGCCAGCCCGGTTATCTGCTCGACACCGGGCCGGACTCCACTGATGTCCAGGCCGCCGAGCGCCTCATCGAGCTGGCCCGGCGGTCGACTGACCGCAACGAGCAGGTGAAGCATCTGACGGCCGCGGTGGCGCTGTGGCGGGGCCCACCGCTGGCCGACGTTGCCGGGTCGGCCTGGCTTGAGGAGCAGGCGGAACACCTGGCACGTCTACGGTTGGAGGCCGAACGGTCGCTCGTCGAGGCCCGGTTGTCAATCGGTGAGCACGCCGGGCTCGTCCCCGGGTTGGAACGGCTGGTCCGGCAGCACCCCTTCGACGAGCACCTGCACGCGCAGTTGATGCTCGCCCTGTACCGCGACGGCCGACAGGGCGAGGCGGTCGCCACGTACCGGCGGCTGCGCGACAACCTGCGGGAGAACCTGGGCCTCGACCCGGGGCCGCGGCTACGGGATCTGGAGTGCGCCATCCTGCGCCAGGACACCGCGATCGCCGCACCCGCACCGGTTACGGCCGCTCCGGTGCCGGTGGCGGCGCAGCTGCCTCCCCCCGTACCCACGTTCAGCGGACGTGCCGCGGAGCTCGCCGCCCTCGACGCGCTCGTCGACCGGGGCGGCGCGGTCGTGGTGTCCGGGACCGCAGGCGTCGGCAAGACCGCGCTCGCCGTGCACTGGGCACACCGGGCGGCCGCACGTTTCCCCGACGGGCAGCTCTACGTCAACCTGCGGGGCTTCGACCCGGCCGCCACACCGACCGAACCGGCACGAGCGCTGCACGGTTTCCTGGAGGCGCTCGGCGTGCCGGCGGCACGGATGCCGACCGACCCGGATTCGATGGTGAGCTTGTACCGCACGACGGTGGCGGGCAAACGACTGCTGGTGGTGCTGGACAACGCCCGCGACTCGGAGCAGGTCCGGCCGCTGCTGCCTGGCTCACCGAACTGCCTCGCGATCGTCACCAGCCGCGACCAGCTCATCCCGCTGGTCGTCACCGAAAGCGCCCAACCGGTGCCCCTCGACCTGCTGAGCCCGGGTGAAGCCCGCGACATGCTGGTCCGCCGGCTCGGCGAGCGTCAGGTCGCCGCCGAACCCGCGGCGGCCGACGACATCGCCGACCGGTGCGCGCGACTGCCCATCGCCCTGGCCATCGTGGCGGCCAGAGCCGCCACCAACCGGCACTTCTCGTTGGCCGCTGTCGCCGGTGAGCTGGGCGACCTGAACGCCTTCCACGCCGGTGACGAGGCCACCGACGTGCGGGCGGTCTTCTCCTGGTCGTGCCGGACGCTCAGCCCACCCGCGGCCCGGCTGTTCCGGCTGCTGAGCCTGCATCCCGGCCCGGACGTATCCGCCCCGGCCGTGGCCAGCCTGGCCGACGTCACCGGGCACGCGATCGGTCCCCTGCTCACCGAGCTGACCCGGGCGAATCTCTTCACCGAGCACACCTACGGGCGTTACGCGTTCCACGACCTGCTGCGCGCGTACGCCGCCAGCCTCGCCGAGGAAACCGAGCCGCCGGGCGAGCGTCGGAACGCCGTGCACCGGCTGCTCGACCACTGCCTGCACACCGCGCACTCCGCCGACCTCGCACTGCACCCGCACTTCAGCACGATCAGCGTCCCGCCACCGCGCGCGGGAGTGCTGCCGGAACGCCCCAGGAACCGGTCCGCCGCCACGGCGTGGTTCACCAGCGAGATCCCCGTCCTGCTCGCCGCGGTGCCGCTCGCGGCACGGTCCGGGTTCGAGGGACACGCCTGGCGGCTCGCCTGGACCATGGCCGGCTTCCTGCACCGACAAGGGCACTGGCAGGACTGGCTCGGCACGCAGCGGATCGCGCTGGCCGCCGCGTCCCGCATCGGGGATCAGGCAGGGCAGGGCCACGCGCACCGCAGCCTCGGTCTCGCCTGCTCCCGGCTCCGTCGGTACGACGAGGCCGACGACCACCTGCGGCGTGCGCTCGACCTGTTCACCGACGTCGGCGACGACGCCGGGCGAGCACACACCTGCCTGAACCTTGGTCAGCTGGCGGAGCGGCAGGGCCAGCACCAGCAGGCGCTCAACCACTCCCGGCGGGCACTGACCCTGTTCCAAACGACGGGAAACCGGGCGGGGCAGGGCTACACCCTCAACGCGGTCGGTTGGCAGGAAGCGTTGCTCGGCAACTACCACAGTGCCCTTGTCTCGTGCGGCGAGGCGCTGCGGATGTTGCAGGAGGTGGACGACGTCCAGGGGCAGGCCGACACCTGGGACAGCCTCGGCCACGCCCATCACCAGCTCGGCGACGATCGGCGAGCGATCGCCTGCTACGAGCACGCCCTCGAACTCTTCACGCAGGTTCACGACCGGTACGCCGAAGCGAGCACGTACGTCAATCTCGGCGGCAGCCACCGGGCGCTCGGTGACCTTGGTGCCACCCGTGCCGCGTGGCGGCAAGCCCTGACCATCCTCGACGAGCTCGGCGATGCCGACGCCGACTCGATCCGCGCCAACCTCCAACAGCTCGACACCACCCGACAGCGCTGACGTACCCCGCTTTCAGCGTCGTTTCCGGGCCGCTTCAGCGCGGCCCGCCACTCTTCGGACACCAGTTTCTCCGCATCAGAGAATGGAGCGTTCGATGAGTCGTTTGGCACACCGCCTCGCGGTGATCGGGGTGGTCGGCGCGATGGTGCTGGCCGTGTCCTCCACCGCCGTGGCCCAGACCGTCAAGCCGCCGCAGAAGGGCACCGACTGCGTGGTCGAGCACGTCGACGAGCGCGGCGGCGTCGTCCGTACCGAGACCGAGCGTGAAGGCCGGGAGTACGGCCCGTTCCGCTGCGTCGGCGGGCAGTGGACGTTCGCCTGGGCGCCCTTCGCGGCAGACGACATGATCACGGCCAGTGAGATCCAGGTCGATCCGGCCGGTGCCGTGTCGGTCCGGCGGTTCGCCGGGCCCGCGCTCGGCTACGACCTCACGGTGGGTGAGATGGCCGGCATCGCCCGAGCCCTCAGCGGCAGCCGGGAGGTGTTCTTCGACCGCGCGATCGTGGCGGTCGACGACGGCAAGGAGCGGACCCCGGAGCAGATCCGGGCACTGCTGGCCGGCAAGGACGACACCGGGGTACGGGTGCTGGACATCATCGACAAGCCGAACGCCGCCATGTCGACCAAGGACCTCATCGACGAGGCCGGCGGCACCCCGGAAACGACGGTCGTCTACTTCAGCATCTGGGGCGCGATCAAGGCGGCGGTCGCCTGGGTCGTGGACAAGATCGGCGAGATCGGCGAGTGGATCGACGACCACTGCGACTGGGGGTTCCCAAACAACACTGGCGACATCGTCACGTGTCGCTGGTAGCCCGTCCCACCCCGCCGATACCGATCACGGAAATGAGGACAGCATGACAACCCTGCGGGACATCACCAGACGCGCCACCATCGTCACGACCGCCCTGATCGTCGGGCTGACCGCTTCGTACGCCCCGTCGCAGGCCGCCGAGGGGGAGGCCCGGACGACGATCACCGACCACCCCGGCGCGCCGGCGACGATGCTTCAACAGTTCGAGGACCTGACCGGCCGGCCCGTCGGCGACCTGGACAAGGTGTTGGCCGTCGACACCGGCGGGCGGAACCTCACCGGCGACCAGCTCGAAGCGCTCGCCACCGGTAAGGAGGTCGACGGTGTCAAGGTCGTCGGCACGATTCCGGGCAGCCGGGACGTCCTCGGCACGACCATGGCCGACCTCGCCGACGGGGCGTACGACGGCAAGGGTGACGGCGGGACGGCGACCTCCCTGCTCTTCGCTTCATCCACCCCGGACGGCCGGGAGTGGTGCCTGACCATGTGCGTCGCGTCGGGCAAGTCCGTCTGGGAATGCCTGCTGTCGCGCCGGACGGGCGAACTGATCCTCACCCTCGGCTTCGCCGGCAGCACCACGCTGGGCGAGACGAAGGCCGCCTTCGAGAAGGCCAATGGTGTCGCCGTCGAAGGGCCGTACAGCGTGGACACGCTGATCGGCGACCGCGAGCCGTCGGCGGACGAGATCAAGACGCTCCTCGACGGCAAGGACATCGAGTCGATGCGCCGAGTGGCGACAGTGGACGGGCCGGACCCCGGGTGGGCGCTGGTCGACCTCGCCGAGAAGTCCGGCGTCGTGTACGCGAAGACCAAGGGGCACCTCTTCAGCCTCAACCTTCCGTTCCTCGGCAGGTTCCTCGTGTTCTGCGTCTCGCAGGACAACGGAAAGACCTGGAAGTGCTCGGCCAAGAAATGGGGCGGGTTCTGACGGGTAGGCCGCCCACGCTCCCGCTCCGCATCGACCGCACCGGTCGGCGCGGAGCGGGTTCCGCCTTTGCTGCCATGACTATGAGGTGCGTCCGCGTTCGGCCGCGTCGACCAGTGCGCCGAGACGATAGCGCAGGGCACGCGCTTGGCCGATGGACAACGCCACTTGGCCGGAGGCCGCGCTGTCCGTCGCGGTCATCACCACCATGGGCTCGGCCGCTGGATGGGTTGTCTGTACCAACCCCAGGGTGACGATCGACGCCTCGAGTCGGTTGGTGTCCACGTCCGAGATGCGGGACCGGTGTTCCCCGCCTCGATCGCACCCGTGGCGGCCACACCATCCGGGGTGGCGTTCGTCCGCCGCCAGTGTCCCGGTGGGGAAGACGTGCACGAACCCGCAGCGCCGTTGCACGTTGCCCTGACGCAACGGCCGGCGGGCCGGCCTCCACCGGAGGTCCGGCCCGCCCAGGCGAGGGTCTGATCGCCGCCACTCACGACACGGCGGCGACGGCCGCCGTTCGGGTGGCGGTGACCCGGCGGCGGCGGACCGGGTACATGATCGGGTGCGCGATGCTCCAGGCCGCGCCCGTGCAGACGAACTCCTTGTAGCGGGCCGCCAGCTTCCCGCTGAGGAAGGCCGGCTTGGCCCGGTCGTCGGCGGTCACGTACTGGATGATGCCGTCGCGGCGACCGAGGCTGATGCACTGGTTGAAGTAGCGCAGCGGGGCCTTCGGGAACTTCGTCTGGCCGGTCAGGCGCGCGGCGATGGCGTCGGCGGCCTGCCAGGCCATCGGGATGCCCGAGGCGCAGGACATCCGCAGTGGCTTGCCCCCCGGGCCTTCGGCGACGGCGGCGTCGCCCACCGCGTACACGTCGGGGTGCGAGACCGACCGCATGCTGTCGTCGACGACGATCTGCCCGGTGTCCGCGACCGCCAGGGTCGTGGCGGCGGCGATGGGGTGCACGGCGAAGCCGGTCGTCCAGACCGTCACCTGGGCCGGGATCTCCCGACCGTCGCGGGTGACCACGCCTGTCGCCTGGACCCGCGCGACGTCGGTGTGCTCGTGGACGGTGATGCCGAGCCGGTTGCAGACGCCGCGCAGGTGCTGCTGGGCCTTCTCGTTGAGCCAGTCACCGAGACCGCCGCGGGCGGCGATCGCGACGTCGAGGTCCGGCCGGGCTTCCGCGATCTCGGTGACCGCTTCCAGACCGGTGAGGCCCCCGCCGACGACGAGCACGGTCCCGCCGGCCGCGAGGTGGGCGAGACGATCGCGCAACCGCAGCGCCGACGGCCGGCCGGCGATGTCGTACGCGTGCTCGGCGACCCCGGGAACGACGTGGTCCGCGGCGGTGCTGCCGAGGGCGTAGACGAGCGTGTCGTACGTGATCTCGTCGGTGCCGTGGTCGTCGGTGAGCGCGACGGTCCTGCGGTCGGCGTCGACGGCGGTGACCCGTGCCAGTCGAACGTCGACGCCGGTGCCGGCGTAGATGTCGGTCAGCGGACGGTGCTTGAGGTCCTGCCCGGTGGCGACCTGGTGCATGCGGACCCGCTCGACGAAATCGGTGTCGGCGTTGACGACGGTGATCTCGGTGTCGTCAGGGTGCAGCCGCTTGGCGAGGCGACCGGCGGCGATGGCTCCGGCGTAGCCGGCTCCGAGGACGACGATGCGGTGCTTCATGGTGGCACTCCTGTCTCGGTGGTGGTCGCTTCCTGAACCGAGCAGCGACGCGATTCCTGACAGGAGTTGGCTATGACCTGGATCACCAGATGTGGAGTGGTTCCCCGTGCTCGGAGGCGGACCACTGCCGGGTGGCGCGGTCGAGCTTGTCGGGGTTGACCTGGTTGTGGATCGAGGTGATGCCCTCGGGCGTCACCTCCAGCGACATCACGCCGATGACCCGGTCGTCGACCACGACCACCACCGCCGGCGCGCCGTTGACGGTGGCGACGTGCACGGCGGGGCTGCCACCGACCAGGTCCCTTTTGACGTCGGCGGGCTTGAACAGGCCACGCAGGAACTTCGCCACCGCCAGTGCGCCGACGATCGGCGCCGTCCGGGCCGGGATCTTGCCGCCGCCGTCGGCGGTGCTCGTCGCGTTGTCGGTCAACAACTCCACCAGCCGCTGGATCTCCCCGTTGTTCGCCGCGGTGAGGAACTCCGCGACGACCTTCCGGGCGGCGGCCAGGTCGACCTCCGTGCGGGCCCGCTCCGCGGTGACGTGCTGCTTGGCACGCCGGTACGTCTGCTGGCAGTTCGACTCGGTGATGCCGAGGATCTCGGCGATCTCACCGTGCGAGTAGCCGAAGGCCTCCCGCAGCACGTACACGGCGCGCTCGTTGGGCGACAACCGCTCCAGCAGGGTGAGCACCGCCATCGAGACCGATTCGCGCTGCTCGGCGGTGTCCAGCGGGCCGAGCATCCGGTCCCCGGCGAGGACCGGTTCGGGCAGCCACATGCCCACGTACGTCTCCCGCCGGGCCCGCGCCGAGGTCAACTGGTTGAGGCACACGTTGGTGAGGACCTTCGTCAGCCACGCCTCGGGCGTCTCGACGTGCTCACGGTCGGCGGCCTGCCAGCGGAGGAAGGTGTCCTGGACGGCGTCCTCGGCGTCGCTGGCCGAACCCAGCAGGCGATAGGCGATCGCCTCCAGGCGACCCCTGGAGTGCTCGAACAGCTCGACCTCGTCCGGACTGAGCGGCATGACTAGACAGTATCCAGGCGCACGGCGAACGGCTCAGAGCTGGCTCGCATTCGGGCGGGAAACCCGGCTCGGCTCCCGTCGACCCACGTAGAAGATCAGCCCGGCACACAGCAGTACGAGCGCCAGCGGCACCAATACGGGCGCGAGGCCCCGCCAGACCGGCCACGTCGGCTCAGACCATCCGTACGCCATCAGGCCCAGCCAGGTGTAGACGACGCCCGGGAGGAGGACGATCGTCACAAGCGTGCCAACCAGTCGGGGTACGGGTGGACGTTGCCGCCCCACCAGCCAGAACAGCGCCGCTCCAGCCGCGGCGCCCAGGGCGGTGGCAGCGAGCGTGACGGCGACATAGCCATCCGGCACGGCTGGCGTGAAGCTCAGGATCGCCATGCCGTCCACCTGGGTGAGCGTGGCTGTCAGCCCGTCCCGCTCGGCCCGCCAGCCATCGCATGGCGTGCCCGTGACCCGGTGACTGCCCTGCCAACCCAGCGCGTTGGCGTTGCGCTGCACCAATTCGGAGTGCCCGCAGGTGGCAGTGTCGCTGTAGTGGAATCTCGCGTACGCCGAGCCGAAGTCGTCGGGGACCATCACCCCGTAGCGGTAGTGGTGGCCGAGGTCCGACCCGACTGATTCGGTGCCGGGAAGCAGCTCCGCCGCCATTCCCTGTGCCTGGTCGACGCTGAATGGCGCGGTGCCGCGGCCGGCGTACCAGGAGCCGAGGCTCAGGCCGACCGTGCCGAACAGCGCTGCGCCGAGCAGGACCATCGCGACCTGCCGTAGGCGATATCTCACTGGTGACCCCTTCGCTTGTGCGGAGGAGCGTAGCCAAAGCGAACGAGCTGTGGCGCCCGGCGAGAGGGGCCGCGAGCGCGGGGTGGTCGTACCCGCCGGCTCGCCTTCCAGGCCACCCATCCGGTACGCGGGTGACCCTGGTCAGCGGCTCGCCGGGCCCGTTCCAGCCCTCAGGCGCGGCGCGGCCGGCGTCTCGTCGTGCGGCGTCGACCGGCGGCGGAACGTGGCCACTACGGCGGTCAGGCAGATCGCCGCGGCGGCCATGAGCGGCGGGCGGGCGCCGAGGTGGACGGCCGCGGAGCCGAGGGGGATCGCCACGACGAGCGGTCCGAACATTGCGGTGTTGGCCGTCGCGGAGACCCGCCCCAGCAGCGCCGATGGCGTGTGGGTCTGCACGGCGGTCACCGCCGCGACCAGGGTCCCCGGCAGCCCGACGCCGGCCACCACCGCCCCGAGGACAGTGGCCGGCCACCACGGCAGGCAACGCGCCAGGCAGCCGATCGCGAACAGCGCCGTCCCGACGACACCGACGGCTATGGCACCTCTGGCCGCGATGAGCCGGCCGACGATCAGGCCACCGAGAATGGAACCCGCGCCCTGCGCGCTGGCCAGCACACCCAGGAACGTCGTCGGCAGTCGTAGTTCGGTCACGACGATCGCGTAGATCCCCGCCGTAGTGAAGCCGGACATGGCGATCGACACCGCGGCGAGCGCCACCGGCACACGTGTCGCCCGCTGTCCGAACAGGACCACCAGTCCGGTACGCGGGCTACCGCCGCGTTCGGTGCGCTGGTCGGGGGGCGTCCGGTTCAGGCGGAGCACCGCGTACAGGACGGCGACCAGGACCGGCATGGCCGCGCTGAGGACGGCGACGGCGTGGCCGCCCCGCCACGTGTAGAGGCCGGCCCCGGCGAGGGGAGCGACGAGCTTCATGCCCTCCTGGGCGCTGGAGCGCCATCCGTTGACGTCGCCGAGTTCCGTGGGTGCGAGCGCCGACGGCAGCAGCGCCGTCTCGCCGGCGTCGATCAGCACGTAGCTGACGCCGTAGGCGCACGAGACGGCGAAGACGAGCCAGGTCTGCCCCGGCCCCCGCACGGCGAGGAGTGCCAGCAGGGCGGCGGCCAACATGAGGTTGACGGCGATGACCAGCGGCCGCCGGGGCACCCGGTCGAGCAGACCGCCCAGCCACGGGCCGGCGAGCACCGGGGCGTACACGCAGAGCCCGGCGAGGGCGGCGAGGCTGGTGGAACCGGTGAGGTCCAGGATCCAGATGCCGGCGACCAGGGACATGGCGCTGCTGCCGAAGCCGGACAGCAGGGAGATCGCCACGAACAAACCCGCATTGCGACGCATGAGCGCTCCGAGTTGAGTCGAGGTGACTCACATCCTCAAGCTTGAGCGTGAAGCGGGCAATGCGGCTGTGCCGCGTCAACGGAACGTTGACAGGGTGATGTCGATCTTCGTCGCGGCGGTCCGTGCGGGCGAGGGCAGTCGCTCGCCCGCGTCGGCGAGATCGGTGGCGAGGTGCAGGGCCAACGCGTACAGCGAGCCCGGAGCGGCGTCCAGCGCGGCGTCCACGGTGCTCCGCACGAGTGCCGCTCGACGAAATCGGCTGTCCCACCGCTGATCGGCACCGATCCAGCGGCCGAGGTCGGCCACCGCCGCCCGCAGCGCCGCGATCTGCGGAGGCAGGCGGTGATCGAGCTGCTGCCGCCGCGACCAGCGCGCCGCCACCAGCCGCTGTCGACGCTGCTCGGCGGCCTGCCGGCTACCGAGCCCGAGTGCCGTCGCGATCTGGGCCCACGTCGCACCGCCGTGGCGCGCGCGGTCGATGATCTCCAGCTCCTGCTCGTCCAGGCGGGCGCGGGTAGCGCGAACCTCCGCCAACCGAGCCAGCTCCGACGTCATCTGTCAACGTTACATTGACACTATCGAGGCCTCGGCGGTGAACGTCCTGGGTGCGCGGACCATGAACACGTCCACCGGATCCTCGGTGTCGAGGGCGAAACCGTGCCGCTCGTACAGCCGCCGGGCCGGGCTGCCCCGCAACACGTCTAGCCGGACCAGGGTGCCGTCACTGTCGCAGCGGTCCAGCAGATCCCGCAGCACGGCCGTGCCGATGCCGCTGCCCTGAAGATGCGGAGCCAGGTAGAAGTGCTCCAGCCAGTGGGCGTCCCCGTCGGGCCGCAGGGCCACGCAGCCGGCGAACGCGCCGTCCACCTCGACGATCCAGGTGTACGCCGGCGCGAAACCGTCGCGCAGGCGCTGCCGCACCCGCTGGTCGTCGTACCGCCCGAGCCGCTCCAGATCGGCGCGCAGCACCACCGCCCGCAACTCGGCCACCGCCTCGACGTCCGCCATCGAAGCCGGCCGGATCTCCCAGTCCGCCATGATCAATAGGCTATCGGGGCTCGGCGCTCGGGCGTTGGCGCAGCCCGGCGACGAGGAGTGCGACCACGCGACGCGCGTCGTACCGGGGATCGCCGGCGCCGATGCAGAGATTGCCGACCCCACGCATCAGCTCGTAGGCGGTCACATCGGGCCGGATCTCGCCTGCCGTGGCGGCGGCGTCGAGCAGTTGGGCGCACACCGGGACGAGGCGGTCCAGGAAGTAGGCGTGCAGCTTCTCGAAGGCGGCGTCGTCGGACTGTAGTGCCTCGGCGAGGCCGTGCTTGGTGGCCAGGAAGTCGACGAAGAGGTCGATCCATTGGGCGAGGGCGGCGTGCGCGGTGCTGCTGTCGGCCAGCAGTGCCGGGCCAGCCTCGGCGCACGCCTCGACCTGGTGCCGGTAGACGGCGACGATGAGGTCGGCGCGGGTCGGGAAGTGGCGGTAGATCGTGCCGACGCCGACACCCGCCCTGGCGGCGATGTCCCGGACGGGCGCGTCCACGCCGGAGGTGACGAAGGCCGAGGCGGCGGCGTCCAGCAGCGTCGCCTCGTTGCGCCGGGCGTCGGCCCGCTTCCGCGGGGTCGATCGTCCTGATCCGCTGTCGATGTCGGGCATCGCGCGTTACCTCCGTCACTTGGCAAACGGAACGCTGTTCCGTATCGTTCTTAGCGGAACACGGTTCCACTTGCTCAGGATGCCAGAGCGGGTGGGCCAGTGCCACCTCAACCCTTCCGTGGAGGAACAGCCATGCGGTACCGCACTCTGGGGCGCACCGGCGTCCAGGTCAGCACCCTCGTACTGGGCGCGATGAACTTCGGCACACTGGGGCACACCACCCAGGCCGAGGCGACGGCGATCGTCGACTCGGCGCTGGAAGCCGGAATCAACCTGATCGACACCGCCGACAGGTACAGCCAGGGCGAGTCGGAGGAGATGGTGGGCAAGGCCATCGCCGGCCGCCGCGACGACATCGTGCTGGCCACCAAGGCGGGCACGCCGATGGGTGACGAGCGCAATCAGACCGGCAGCTCCCGCCGCTGGCTGGTCACCGAACTGGACAACAGCCTGCGCCGCCTCAACGTCGACCACGTCGACCTCTACCAGATCCACCGGTGGGACCCGACCACCAGCGACGAGGAGACCCTGTCGGCGCTGACCGACCTGCAACGGGCAGGAAAGATCCGCTACTTCGGCGCCTCGACCTTCCCCGCGTACCGCCTCGTGCAGGCCGAGTGGACCGCCCGGGAGCACCACCTGAGCCGGTACGTCACCGAGCAGCCCAGCTACTCGATCCTGCAGCGAGGGATCGAGGCCCACGTCCTGCCGGTGACCGAGCAGTACGGTCTCGGTGTGCTCGCCTGGAGCCCGCTCGCCTCGGGCTGGCTCTCCGGCGCGATCCGGGCCGGCCGGGAGATCACCACCAGCCGTTCGGCGGTCCTGCCCGCCCGCTTCGACCTCAGCATCCCGGCCAATCAGGCCCGGCTCGACGCCGTCGAGCGGCTGGTCACCGTCGCCGACGAGGCTGGGCTCACCCTGATCCAGCTCGCCCTCGGCTTCGTCACCGCGCACCCCGCCGTGACCAGCGCCATCATCGGCCCCCGCACCATGGACCACCTGCACGCCCAACTCGCCGCCGCGGACACCGTCCTCACCGCCGACGTGCTCGACGCGATCGACGCGATCGTCGCACCCGGCGTCGACCTCGCCGCAGGCGAGAAGTTCGACACCCCGCCGGCCCTGCTCGACCCGGCGCTGCGGCGTCGCTGAGCCGTCAGGTGCGGTGGTCGATGGTGATGTCGGGGTGTCCGGGGCGGGATCGCCGCACAAGCCACGCCACCGACCCCCACAAAGGTCCCTCTCGTAGCCGCGCATCGAGAGATCTTGGACAGTTTCCGTTACGGCCTAACGGAAACTGTCCAAGATCTCTGGCCAACTCTTGGTTGGACGACGCCGGCCGCCTCCGCTGGATGCAGCGGCGTCGATTGGACGACGCCGGTCGCCTCCACCCGCCTCTTCGCCTGGCTGATCGTGGCGGGACGGCGGGCACGACAAGCGCCGCCACCACTGCCGCGAGCGAGGTGACGGTCAGCATCTCGAACCCGTGAGTGAACCCGGAGCGACTGCAGCATCGCGAAGAAGCCGGCGCCGGCCGCGAGGATGGCGAATGTGGTCCGGTAGGGGGTACGGGTGGTGGTCCGAGCCACGAAAAGACTCCAGTTCTCGGTGGTTGGGAGCGGACGGCGGTCCTACTCAGACCGCGATGGTCTTGTGCTCCACGTACTGGGCCAGGCCGACGGCTCCAAACTCGCGGCCGACACCGCTGCCCTTGTAGCCGCCGAAGGGCGCGTCGAAGCCCGGGTCGGCGCCGTTGACGGTGAAGAAGCCGGTACGGATCCGGCGGGCGAGCGCCAGGCCACGCTCGACGTCGGCCGTCCACACCCCACCGCCGAGCCCGTACGGGGAGTCGTTGGCGATGCGTACCGCGTCGTCCTCGTCCTCGTACGCGATGACGACGAGGACCGGTCCGAAGATCTCCTCCTGGGCGATGCGCATGCCGTTGTCGACGTCGGCGAAGACCGTCGGCCGTACGTAGTAACCGCCCTCGAGCCCTTCCGGCACCTCGGGACCGCCGGTGACGAGACGCGCCCCCTCGGAGATGCCGAGTTCGATGTAGCTCCGGACCCGCTGCTGCTGGTCGGCGCGGACCATCGGGCCGATCCACGTACCCGGGTCGGCGGGGTCTCCCACGACGAGGCTTTCCGTCATGGTCTTCACGGCCTCGACGACCTCCTCGTAGCGGCTGCGCGGGGCCAGGATCCGGGTGTGCGCGACGCAGGATTCGCCGTTGTTGCCGAACGACAGGAACTTGAGTCCCTCGACCACGGCCGCGAGGTCCGCGTCCGGCAGGATGATCGTCGCGGACTTGCCGCCCAGCTCCAGGCTCACCCGCTTGAGCTGCTGGCCCGCCACGGACGCGATCGTGCGCCCGGCGGCGGTCGATCCGGTGAAGGCGACCTTGTCCACGTCGGGGTGCGCGACGAGATACGCGCTCGTCTCCCGGCCCGCCGGCAGGATGCTGACCACGCCCTCCGGCAGCCCAACCTGCTCGAAGATCTCGCCCAGCACCAGCGCGTCCAGCGCGGTCTCGGGCGAGGCCTTCAGGATGATCGTGCAGCCCGCCAGCAACGCCGGAATCATCTTCACCAGGGCCGACTGGTGCGGGGCGTTCCACGGGATGACCGCGGCGACCACACCGACCGGCTCGCGCCGGATCAGCGGGCCGGATTCGGTTGCCCGTTCCTCCCACCCGAAGGCCTCGGCGGCCCGCAGGTAGGCGCCGGTCTGCTCCGCCAGTGCGTGCAGCGTCCACCGGGTGAACCACGACGCGGAGCCGTTCTCCGAAGTGATCAACGCGGCCAGTTCGTCGGCCCGCGCCGCGTGTAGTTCGTTGAATCGGGCGATGACCGCCTGGCGTTCCTGCGGCGTCATCCGGGGCCACGGCCCGTCGTCGAAGGCCTTCCGCGCGGCGGCGACCGCCCGGTCGATGTCGGCCGGTGAGGCCTCGGCGGCCCGCCCCACCAGCGACTTGTCGTGCGGCGAGTGGACGTCGAGCAGGCCGCCCTCGGCGGGCGTGACCCACTGGCCACCAACGTAGAGCTTGTCGTGAACAAGCACGGTGATTACTCCCCTATTGCAGGTTCTGAGCCGATTCGTGATCGGCGTCCGGACTGCGCCCCCGCCGCGTACGCGTTCCGCGTCGCGATCATCAGGGGCACAACGATGTGACGTGTTGTACGACTAGATGCCACATAACCGTAGCACTTATCGAAGGTCCCGCCACTAGCGTGTGCAGCTAGCCGCGTGACCTGCCACACAGGGGTAGAGTTGACGGCACTATGAGAGCCGACGCAGCCCGCAACCTCGACGCGGTCCTCCACGTGGGTGCTCGACTGCTCGCGCAGGATCCGGCCACGAGCATCGCCACGATCGCTGCCACGGCCGGCGTCGACCGGCGCACCGTCTACCGCCGATTCGCCACCCGGGAGGCCCTGCTCGCCGGGGTCTACCAGGCCAAGCTCGACGCCTCCGAGCGCGCGCTCGACGACGCCCGGCTGACGGAGGCACCGGTCGCGGTGGCCCTGCACCGCTATGTGGAGGGCATCATCCCGGTCATCCGGCGCTGGTCGATCCAGGTCCTCAAGCCAATGATGAACATGGACGTCGAGGCCGCGGCCCGGAGCAAGCAACTCGGCGAGCGGCTCGACCGGTTCATCCAGCGCGCCACCGACGAGGGGCTACTCCGCGCCGACCTGCCACCGGGCTGGGCCAGGACGCTGCTGGACCAAATCGTGAACGCCACCGCGGAAAACTTTCCCGACCTGGCCGCCGCACCCGCCGCCGACCTGGTCGTCGACGCGCTGTTGCGCGGCGTCGGGCGAAGCTGACGGGCAGGCAGTAACGGTCGTGGCGGTGGGTGATCAGGTCCTGCGGCGGACCTTACTGACCAGGGCCTGAGCGTTCCGGGTTCTCTGCGAAGACCTGGGCCGCGACCTGGTAGCCGTCGAACGCGCGTGCTACGCCAGCGTAGGCCGCGACCTGAAGAAAGACTTCGGCGATCTCTTCCTTGGTGGCGCCGGCGTTGAGCGCGATGCGCAGCTGACCACGGAGGGGCTCCAGGACGCCGAGCGTCGCCGCGATGGTGACGGACACCAGTGCCCGCGTCCGTGTATCCAGGTGCTCGGTGCGCGGCCAGACGTCGCCGAAGGCGTGCATCGTCGCGATCCGTTTGAAGTCTGCGCCGTTAGCTGGCTCACCAGGGGTGGCGCCAAGAAAGCGCTCCAAGCGGAAGCCCAGCAGACGCTCAGCCGTGTCCAGCGCGGCGGCGTACCCCGGGTCTGTCGCCGCAGATGCCGGATGATTCGTCGTCACGATGCTCACTCTTCCAGATATAAGGACTAAGCAGACAATATCCGGCATTTCGAACGTGACTGAAGGGCCGGGCAGTACGCGGCACGCCGCCCGAGTAGCCGTCGCGCCGGGCCTCGCCGGAGCTTGTCGCAATTCGGACAAGACGGTAAAGCCCCTGGTAGAGCACCCTTGGGGCAGGTGGAGGTAGACGGGTGGCGGGCCACATCCCGATCCTCCGGCCCGGCCCGGACAACATCGTCCGCACCGGTGCCGCCCTCACCCAGCCCGGCCTCGAAGCCGCGACGGTCACGGCACAGCTGCCGATCCGATCGCGCGTACGACAGGCCGAGGCTGCCACCGACACCCCTGCGGGCGCCCGCAGCGGTGCCTCCGCCCACCGGGACAAGGACGTCAGCACCGTCGGCTGTCAGGCAACGCCGTCCGCCGGCCGTGCCCGCCGCCCCCGTGCCCCGCCGGCCTTTCGCACCGTGGACCCCGCCGGGGTCCGGCGTCGCTCGACCGCGCGCCGAGCCCTGGCGACCGAGCCAGAAAGGGCCCGACATGGCCGCTCCCACCGCGACCGCAGCCTTGAACGCATCCGTCTTCACGCCGGGTGACCAGATGCTGCTGACCGTGACCTACTCGGACGCCGACACCAAACCGCTGACCGTCACCATCGTGGTCACCGACGCGCAGGGCAACAGCAGCGCGCCGGTCAAGGTCACGGCGGTCATCGACCCACTCACCGTGACCGTCTCCGACAACTCCGGACGTACCTGGACCCGGGTTTCCGACAACGGCTCCGTGGCCGTGTATCGGTCGGTGGCGTGATGCCCCGGGTCACCGTCCAGGTCCGTGACGCCGCCGGCAACACCGCGACGGCCGCCGCCGACTACAGCCTGGGACAACCCGTGCTCGGCGGCTACTACCTCTCCGGCGGCGCCGATCCGACCGCCGACATGGCCGGTGGCAACTTCCGGTCACTCACCCAGTACCGCAGCCTCGCCGACGGCTACATCTTTCCCGGCTACAACCGGCCCTGGCTGGTCAACCTGGGCAAGGCCGGAGTGCAGATGAACATGGTCCTGGAGTTGAAGCACTATGGCGCTGCGAGCCAGGGAACGCAGAGCTTCGCGGTGGACGGCGTCAGCTACACGGTGCCGGCACCGACGATGACCATCCAGCAGCGACCCGGCACGACCTGGCCGAAGGCGTACGGGTACGGCCAGGTGCTCAAGGGGCAGTGCGACGGGTTGCTGGCCCGCGCGCTGTCGCAGTACCGGACGCTCGGCTTCGGGGTGAACATCCAGCTCGCCTCGGAACTGGACACCGATCACGAGTTCGGCACCACCGAGGACGGCAAGGCGTACAACTGGGCCGAGTCGGACGCGCGGGCGGTGCAGGCGATGAACTACATCCTGACCTGGTTCAAGGCACGGACGTTGCCGGCCGGCACGACCTTCTCGGTGGGTCTGGGCGGCTTCGACCGGGCCTGCTTCCAGCGCACCCACCCGGAGTCGCTGATGTCCCGCCTCGACTATCTCCAATGGAACGCGTACGCCACCAACGCCAGCCACACCGCGTTGTCCCGGTTTCGTCGTACCAAGGACTGGGCGGTGGCGGACCTCGGCCCGGTGGCGCTGTCCCGGCCGGTGATCATCGCCGAGTGGGGGGTGCGGGTGGCCGAGATCCCGAACCAGGCGGCCTGGATCGCCACCGTGCCGCCCGCGATCGCCCAACTCAACGCCGAGCGTGGGCCACGGATCGTGCGCACCAACTACTTCAACTCCGGGTGGGGCACCCTGACGCCGAAGGCGACCGGGTTGGCCGCGCTGCGCGAGGCGTACGCCAAACGGCCGTACGTGTGAGCTGACGCCGGGCGGTCCGGTCGGCATACCGCCGGCCGGGCCGACCGGGGAACCCTATGCTCGGATCATGGAACTTCGGATCTTCACCGAGCCTCAGCAGGGTGCCACCTACGACCAGTTGCTCGCCGTCGCCCGGTGCGCAGAGGACGCTGGCTACGGCGCGTTCTTCCGGTCCGACCACTACCTGGTGATGGGTGACGTGAGCGGCGAACCCGGCCCCACCGACGCGTGGACCACGCTCGCCGGCCTGGCCCGGGAGACCAGCCGCATCCGGCTCGGCACGTTGATGACCGCCGCCACCTTCCGGCTGCCCGGCCCGCTGGCGATCACCGTGGCGCAGGTCGACCAGATGAGCGGCGGCCGGGTGGAGCTGGGCATCGGCACCGGCTGGTACGGCGAGGAACACAGCGCGTACGGCATGCCGTTCCCGCCGCTGGCCGAGCGGTTCGACCGGCTGGAGGAGCAGCTCGCCGTCATCACCGGGCTCTGGTCCACGCCGGTGGGGGAGCGGTTCGACCACGACGGCCAGTACTACCCGGTCCGGAACTCGCCCGCCCTGCCCAAGCCGGTGCAGCAGCCGCGCCCACCGATCCTGCTCGGCGGGACGGGCCCGAAGCGCACCCCTCGGCTGGCCGCCCGCTACGCCGACGAGTTCAACCTGCCGTTCGCCTCGGCGGCGGACACGGCGGCGCAGTTCGACCGGGTCCGCGCGGCCTGCGCCGAGATCGGCCGTGACCCGGCCGAGATGGTCTGGTCCAACGCGCTGGTGCTCTGCTGCGGGCGCGACGACGCCGAGGTGGCCCGCCGCGCCGCCGCCATCGGCCGCGACCCGGACGAGCTGCGGGCCAACGGTCTGGCCGGGACGCCCGCCGAGGTGCTGGACACCATCGGCCGGTACGCGGAGATCGGCAGTCAGCGGCTCTACCTCCAGGTGTTGGACCTCAGCGACCTGGAGCACCTGGAGCTGGTCGCCAGCGAGGTGATGGCGAAGCTCTGAGCCGGGCGGGTGGTTGGGGAGCGACGCCGCCGGTCAGGCCCGGTGGGCGCCGCTCCCGACCGCGTCCGGGTCGCCCAACACGGTGTCCAGCCGCCCGTCGCGGTCACTGTCGACGTAGGTGATGTCCGGGACACCGTCACCGTCCACATCGATCTGGACGATGTCGGCGACGCCGTCACCGTCGAGGTCGGTGACCACCTCCACCGAGCCGTCCAGGTGACGGGTCACGATCGACTGCGCGCCGGGGGCGCGCGGTGGCGGGCCGGGTGCCGGCACCGGCGTCGGGGCGGGCGCGGGCGCCGGAGTGGGTCGAGGACCGGGTGTGGGCGACGGGTGACTCGGCAACCCGCCCGCTTGCGGTGCGCTGGCCTGCTCGATTCCGGTGCCGGTCGGGTCCAACTCCTCCTCGGAGGGGAACACGTCACCTCGTGCGGCCGGATCACGGTAGCTGCTCATGAGCGTAGGGTTCCCCGACGATGACGAGAACAACCGTGCCCGATCGACCGGTGTCCTCGGTGCCCGGTTTGGCGGAAGATGCGGGGACCGACGCCACGGTCATGAACGGGGGTTCGAGCGTGGAACTGCGCCGGAGTCGGGGCGCCCGTGTGCTCGCCCTGGTCTGCGTACTCGGCGGGTTGCTCTTGTTGGTCTATCCCAGCGACGGCGCCGTGCTACGGACGGTCATCGCGGTGGGGGCGATCGCCCTCGGTGCGGTGGCGCTGGTCAGCGGGTTGCGTCCGTTTCGCTTCGGCATCCACGAGGATGGGCTCACCGTCCGGCGGCCCGGCCTGCGCCGGGACATCCGGTGGGCCGAGGTCGGCGCGCTGATCCTCGACGAGCCGCCCCGGCGCGACGGCCATCCTGAGCCGCCGCGACTGCTGTTGGTTCCCGCGCAGGGAGTGCCGCCCAAGCCGGTGACCGCCCGTCATCCGCTCGACGGCCGGCCCGCCATCGAGCTGCTCGTTCTCGACCAGGTCCGCGAGCAGCCCGACCAGGTGTCCGCCGCGCTCACCCGCTATGCCGGAGGTCGTTTCGTCGACCTGCTCGCGCTGCGTCGCGTCGCCTTCGACGCCCCGGACCTCCCGGTCGGCCTGCGCGGCTACCAGATGGACCGGGTCGACCAGTTGATCCGACGCGGCCAGGACGCCCTGATATCCGGGGACGCGTCGACCCGCCAGGCGGCCCGGGGGGAGATCGAACGCGCCAGCGCGGCCGGGCTGCCGATCGCCCAGCGTGGCTACCACCCGATCCAGGCGGATACGGTTCTGGACGCCCTCGTCGCCGCGTTGGCCGACCAGCAGACCACCGATCGGGAGACCGCCACATGACCGCGCAGGGATCGCACACCGCGTCGAGCACCGACGTTCCGCGCCGCAACTGGGCCGGCAACGTGCGGTACGCCGCGAAGGCGTTCCACCGGCCCACCTCCGTCGACGACCTGCGCCGGCTCGTCGCCGGCAGCCCCCGGATCCGGGCAGTGGGCAGCGGGCACTCCTTCAACCGCCTCGGCGACACCGACGGTGACCTGGTCAGCCTCGCCGGGTTGCCCCCGGTCGTCGAGGTGGACCACGAGCGGGGGCAGGCCACCGTGAGTGGCGCGCTGCGCTACGGCGACGTCGCCCGACAGCTGCACACCCAGGGGTACGCGCTGGCCAACCTCGCCTCGCTGCCGCACATCTCGGTGGCCGGCGCGGTGGCCACCGCCACCCACGGCTCCGGCCAGACCCACGGCAACCTGGCCAGCGCGGTCGCCGGCCTGGAGTTGGTCACCGCCGACGGCGATCTGCTGCGGGTCGACCGCGACAGCAACCCGGACACGTTCGCCGGCATGGTGGTCGGGCTCGGCGCGCTCGGCCTGGTCACCCGCGTCACCCTGGACATCGTGCCGACCTTCACGCTGCGCCAGTACGTCCGCCTCGACCTCGACCGGGCGGCGCTGGACGAGGCGCTCGGCTCGGCGTACAGCGTGAGTGTCTTCACCGACTTCCGTACGCCCCGGCTGCGCGAGGTGTGGCGTAAGCAGGCGGCGGACCAGGCCCCCCCGTCGGCGGACTGGCTGGGCACCACCGCCGCCGCCCAGCCCCGGCATCCGGTGCTCGGGATGCCGACGGAGAACTGCACCCCGCAGCTCGGCGAGCCGGGCCCGTGGCATGAGCGGCTGCCGCACTTCAAGTTCGGCTTCACCCCGAGCAGCGGTGAGGAACTGCAGTCCGAGTACCACGTGGCACGGTCGGCGGCGGCGGACGCGCTCGCCGCTCTGGACGACGTGGCGGACCTGATCGCCCCGGTGCTGCTGGTGTCCGAGCTGCGGACGGTGGCGGCCGACGAGCTGTGGCTCAGCCCGAACTACCGGCGGGACAGCTTCGTACTGCACTTCACCTGGGTCGACGACACCGCGGCGGTGCTTCCGGTGGTGGCCGAGGTGGAGGAGCGCCTGACGCCGTTCGCGCCCCGCCCGCACTGGGGCAAGGTCTTCGTCACCGACCCGGCAGAGCTGTCCACCCGCTACCCGCGCTACGCCGACTTCACCACCCTCCTAACCGACCTGGACCCAAAGAACAAGTTCCAAACCGAAACCCTGAACCACTACTTCCCCCGCTGACCCCCTCCCCGCCCGGTCCCCACCCCGCCCCTCCCCGGTGATCATGAAGTTATTGCGCCGACACGCCGCGCCGGGTGGCAATAACTTCATGATCAACGGGAGGTGGGGGTGGGGGTAGGGGTGCGGAGGGTGCTGCGTTGGACGGCTCGGCTGATGTCGCTGGGGGAGACTATGCCGGTCAGGTGGCCGTCGTCGGATACCACGAGGGCTCGGCCGTCGGCGCACTCGGTGAGCCGGGGGAGCAGGTCGTTGAGCTGTTCACCGGGCTGGGCCAGGACCAACTGGTCGGCGCGGCAGGCCACCTCGGCCAGCGTGGTCGATGCCCGCCGCTCGGGCGGTACGCCCCGCACCCGGTCGACGGTGACCAGGCCGACCGGCCGGCCGTCCTCGGTCAGCGGCAGCGCCGAATGCCGGTACGCGAACAGGTAGTTGTCGACGAAGTCCGCGACCGTCATCTCCGCCGAGGCGGTCTGCGGCTGCGGGGTCATCACCTCGCCGACCCGGATTCCGCGCAGCGCGGTGCCGGTGCGGGCCTGCCGCTCCTCCATTCCGGCCGCGCCGATCAGGAACCAGCCGATCAGCGCCAGCCACAGCCCACCGAAACCGACCCCGGACAGGAACTGCCACAGCCCCAGGCCGATCAGCAGCACTCCCAGCACCCAACCGGCCCGGGCGGCGACCACTGACGCCCGGGTCCGGTCACCGGTGGCCTTCCAAACCGCGGCCCGTAGCAACCGGCCACCGTCCAGCGGTGCGGCCGGCAGCACGTTGAAGACGGCCAGCAGCACGTTGATCCCCGCCAGCCAGGCCACCGCCCCGAACAGCAGCCCGCCCTGCCCGGCCAGCGCGAGCAGCGCCGCGATGGCACCGAAGAATGCCCCGATCAGCAGGCTGACCAGTGGGCCGACGCCCGCTATCCGCAACTCCGCGCCCGGGTCACGCGGCTCGCCCCGCAACTCGGCGACGCCGCCGAACAGCCACAGCGTGATGCCGTCGACCTGCAACCCGTTGCGCTTGGCCACCACCGCGTGCGACACCTCGTGGGCGAGCAGGCCGACGAAGAAGACCACCGCCGCGGCCAGCCCGGCGATCAGGTACGCCACGGGTGAGTGATCGGGGTACGAGCGGGGGAACTGATTCGCGGCCAACCCCCACGCGATCAACGCGAAGATGACCAGCACGCTCCAGTTGACGCCGACCGGCACCCCCGCGACCCGGCCAAGCCGGAAACTGGCCCTCATCCCGGCCCCATACCCCTACTCAGCCCGCCCATGCCAGTCGACGTGGTGGCGGCTCGGTTGGTGTGATCGGTCGACCGTGCCGAGCGCAGTGGCAGACCGGCGGCCGGCTGGCCGCACCACCCAGCTCACCCGGCTGCCGGGCCACCAGCTCGACGTCTTCTCCTCGGCGCGCTGGCGTACCGGATCTTCGCCGGGGCGGTGTCGGCCGCCCCGCCGGAGGAACTCGTCAACGCGGTACGCGACAGCGGCCTGCACCTCGATGATCGAGGCGGCCGGTGCGGCGCGTGACCGCGTGGCGTGATCAGCTGGGAACACTCCGCCAGTATGCAGGCGGTATGCTCAGAGTATGACTCGCCGCATCACGATCAGCCTGCCCGACGACGTGGCCGCTTATGTCGAGCGCACCCAGGGCAACACGTCCGGTTTCATCGCCGGGATCCTCCGTAGGAAGATGCGCGCCGACAGTCTCCGTGCCCGGTGGGCGCAGCTCGGCTACGTGGTCACCGACGAGGACGTCGAAAGGACCCGGGCTCGCCTGGCAGCTCTCCCACCGATCAGTGACGAGCAGCACGCTCGCAACCTCGAATGGCTTCGTCAGTTCGACGATGAGGGGACTGCCGCCGCGTGAACGGCCTGGTCCTCGACACCTCTGCTCTGCTCGCCTACGCCTCGGGGACGAGCGTCGAACCTGGTGCGATGCTGACCCTCGCCCAAGAGGACCCGGAGCAGCAGGTGTGGGTGCCCGCCCTCTGCCTGGGGCAGGCGCAGCTCGAACTGGCGGGCACCGCAGCCGCCACCATGCTTGACCTGTTGTTCACGGAAGACCGCGACATCCAGGTAGCGGTCTATGACGCGGCCACGAGCCGACGGGTTGCCCGCATCGCTGCACGTTCACACGTGTCGCTGGATGTCGCGCACGCCGTCGCGACCGCCGCACTCTACCGCTGCTATCTGGTCACCCGAGACCCGAAGATCGTGGCGCCGGCGATGCCCCCGGGGCTGGAGATCCTTGATATCAGCCAGACCTGGGACAGGTGAGCGAGCGTAGCTGGCGGCCTGTCAGCGGCGCGGGGCTTCACTGGCGATCGTCGCCTCCCGGGGCAGGGCCGCCGCGCGCAGCGCCCAGTCCAGCGCGTAGTCGGCGATCTTCTCCCAGCCGTCCTGCCCGACGGTGAAGTGTGATCGGCCGGGGAACTGCTCGTACGCGGTGAGCGCGCGGGACTTCTGGTAGAGCCCGGCGTTGGCGCGCACCACCGACGCCGGCACCACGTGGTCGACCTCGCCGGCCATCAGCAGCAGCGGCGCCCGGTCGTCGCGCCCGACGTCGACCCGGGCCGGCGAGCGCGGGTCGAGGTTGGCGAATGCCCCCTCGAAGTAGACCCGACCGGCGCCGGGGACGGCGTAGCGCTGCCAGGCCCGGTCGGAGTCCTCGCGGCTCATCGCGTTGCCGAAGGTGTAGGCGAAGTCGTCCTTCGTGAACGGGACGGCCTTGTTGCGGTTGGCGGGGCTGCGCAGGATCGGGAAGCCCGAGCGCAGCTGACTCAGCGGCACCTTGAGCACCCCCTTCACCTGCGCGGGGTGCACTCCGACCGCGGCGGCGCCGAGGCCCCGGTCGACGAGGATCTGGGTGATCAGGCCGCCGAACGAGTGCCCCATGATGATCGGTGGTCGGGGCAGCGCCCGGATGATCCGGTCGTAGTGCGCCACGATCGTGGCGATGCTCTGCTCAGCGATCGGGGTGGGATCGTCGCGCAACTGCTCCACGGACCGGTCCATCCCGGGCCAGGCGGGGGCGATGACGTGCATGCCGCGCTCGGTGTACCGCTGCGCCCACCCCTCCCAGCTGCGCGGCGTCATCCAGAGCCCGTGGATCAGCACGACCGTGTCGACCTGACCCTGCGGCGTGGCACCCATCGCGTCCTCCCGGTGTCGCGGCATCCGGGGCGGCGGTTACCCGCTGCCGCGTCGGGAATTCCTCCGCCGGTTGCTCGCCTCGGCCTGTCGTGTTCGAGGGGCGGACGTGGCGGTGAGTGTGATGACTCAGGGGCATCGTGATGACTCAGAGGCATCACGCTCGTCGCGGTGTTTGCTCGCGCGGAGGTCACTCTCCGTGGCGCCTGGTCTCCTGACAAATGTCACGGTCGGGGCGTGACGACCGCTCCGGGCATCGGGGTACGCGCTGCCGGAGCATCAGTGGCATGACCAGTACGCATCCGGCTGTCGAGTTGGACGGCCTCACCAAGAGCTTCGGCGCGGTCACCGCTGTCGACGGGTTGAGCCTCCGGGTGCAGCCCGGCGAGGTGGTGGCCTTCCTCGGCCCGAATGGCGCGGGCAAGACCACCACCATCGACATGCTGCTCGGGTTGTCCCGTCCGGACACGGGCACCGTCCGCGTCCTCGGCGGCACCCCGGACGACGCGGTGGCCCGAGGCCGGGTCGCCGCCGTACTCCAGACCGGTGGGCTGCTCAAGGACCTCACCGTGGGTGAGACGGTCGAGATGACCGCCCACTTCTACCGGCACACCCGCCCGGCAGCGGAGGTGTTGGAGCGGGCCGGCATCACCGACATCGCCGGCCGGGTGGTCGGGCGCTGCTCGGGCGGTCAGCAGCAGCGGCTGCGCTTCGCGTTGGCCCTGCTGCCCGACCCGGACCTGATGGTGCTCGACGAGCCGACCACCGGCATGGACGTCGAGGGTCGGCGGGACTTCTGGCAGGCGCTGCGCCGTGACGCCCGGCGTGGACGGACCGTCATCTTCGCCACCCACTACCTGGACGAGGCGGACGCGTACGCCGACCGGATCGTGCTGGTCCGGCAGGGACGCATCGTCGCCGACGGCACCACCGCCGAGATCAAGAACCTGGCCGCCGGCCGTACGGTGCGGGCCACCCTGCCCGGCGCCGACCAGGCCGCGCTCGCCGCGCTGCCCGGCGTCGACGCCGTGGAGGTGCGCGGCGACAGCGTGCTGGTGCGGACCGGTGACTCGGACGCGATCGCCCGCCACCTGCTGACCCGGACGGCCGCCCGGGACGTCGAGATCACCTCGCGCAACCTCGAGGACGCCTTCCTCGCCCTGACCACCGCGCAGACCGGAGCCTGAGATGACCACCGCCACCCCCACCCCCACCCGCACCGGCGTCACGGAGCCGGACCGTCGGCTGCCCGCACTCGGCGGGTTCGCCCTGGGCGCCCTGCGCATCGAGCTGCGCCGGGTGCTGCGCAACCGCCGCACCCTGGCCTTCACGCTGATCATGCCGGGTGTCTTCTTCCTCATCTTCGGCCTGCCGCAGGGTGGGCAGTCGCTGGACAACGGCCGGCCGGTGACGGCGTACGTCATGATCAGCCTGGCCGTGTACGCGGCGATGGTGGCGACGACCAGTGTCGGCGGCGCGGTGGCCACCGAGCGGGCGCTGGGCTGGAGCCGGCAGCTGCGGCTCACCCCGCTACGCCCGGCGGCGTACGTGGCGACCAAGCTGATCACCGCGATGAGCCTCGGTCTGCTCGCGGTCGTCGTCGAGTTCCTGGTGGGTGCCGTGGCCGGCGTCCGCGTCCCGGCGTACGTCTGGTTGCTGTCCGGGCTCGCCGCCTGGATCGGCTCGCTGGTCTTCGCCGCGTTCGGTCTCTTCATCGGCTACCTGGCGCCGGCCGAGAACGTCATGCAGATCATCGGCCCGGTCCTGGCGGTGCTGGCCATGTTCGGCGGGCTGTTCGTCCCGGTCGAGGTGCTGCCGGACGTGCTCCAGCAGGTCGCGAAGTTCACCCCGGTGTACGGCATGGGGGTGCTGGCTCGCGCCCCCCTCACCGGTGACGGGGTGAGCATGGCGGCGGTGGTCAACCTCGTCGTCTGGGCGCTGGTCTTCGGCGTCGGCGCGGCCCGGCTGTTCCGCCGGGACACCGCGCGGGTCTGAACGGCCGGGCCGCTAGCGTGAACCCGATGGACCTCTCGACCGGGCAGCCCTGGCCGGTGAGCCGCCACTGGCGGTTCACCGGCTGGCTGCTGGCCGCCGTCTGGCTGTTCTTCCTCAACGTGCCCCTCGCCGCCGCCCTGCACCAGCCGTCGCCGTGGCGGCGGGTCCTGGGTGTGGCGGCCCTGGTCGTGTTCAGCGTCGGCTATGTGCTGCTGTTCCAGTGGGCCCGCAAGCTGCGTCAGTCGCTGCTGCCGATCCCGGTCGGTCGGGCCCGGGCCGGGCTGGTGCTGCTGTTCGCGGTGGGCCTGGCCAGTCTGCCGGGCACCGGCGGGGACTGGCTGGCCACTCTGGTCTACGTTGCCGCCGCTGCGGTGTTCCTGCTGCCGCAGTGGGAGGCGTTGGCCGTCGTGGTGCTCTGCGCTGTGACCCCAGTGCTGACGTCCTGGCTGGTGCCGGGGTGGGAGGCGGAGAGCGGCATCGTCTTCGCGGTGCTGCTCGCCTCGTTCGCCATGTTCGGGGTGTCCCAGCTGGCCCAGCGCAACAGCGAACTTCGGGCCGCCCAGCAGGAGATCGGTCGGCTGGCGGTCGCCGAGGAGCGGGCCCGCACGGCCCGCGACCTGCATGACATCCTCGGGCACTCGCTGACCGTGGTGGCGATCAAGGCCGAGTTGGCCGGGCGTCTGCTCGATGTCGACCGGGCGCGGGCCGCCGTCGAGATCGCCGAGGTGGAGGCGTTGGCTCGGACCGCGCTGGCCGACGTACGACAGACGGTCGGGGCGTACCGCGAGGTCAGTCTCGCCGCGGAGTTGGCCGGCGCCCGCTCCGCGCTGGCTGCGGCGGGCATCGCGGCGGACGTGTCGACCGAGGTGCCGGACCTGCCGCAGGAGTGGGACCGGTTGTTCGGCTGGGCGGTCCGGGAAGGGGTGACGAACGTGGTCCGGCACAGCGGGGCGCGGTGCTGCGTGATCAGGGTGCACCCGGCCCGGGTCGAGATCAGTGACGACGGTCGTGGGCCGTCCACTCCCGACCCGAGCGGGCACGGGCTGGTCGGCCTGCGGGAGCGGGCGCGGCGGCTGGACGCGGTGGTGACCGTGGGTCGGCGGCCGGAGGGCGACGGTTTTCTGCTGCGGGTGCACGCGCCGGAGGAGGCCCGGTGAGCGCCGAACCCACGCCGATCCGGCTGCTGCTCGCCGACGACCAGGCGCTGGTCCGGGGTGCGCTGGCCGCCCTGCTCTCGCTGGAGGAGGACCTGACAGTTGTCGCCGAGGTCGGCCGTGGCGACGAGGTGGTGCCCGAGGCCCGACGTACCACGCCCGACGTGGCCCTGCTGGACGTGGAGATGCCCGGCCTGGACGGGATCGCCGCCACCGGGGCGTTGCGGGCCGCGCTGCCGACCTGCCGGGTGCTCGTGGTGACCACCTTCGGCCGTCCCGGCTACCTGCGTCGGGCGATGGAGGCCGGTGCGAGCGGATTCGTGGTCAAGGACACCCCGGCCCGGCAGCTCGCCGACGCGGTCCGCCGGGTGCACGCCGGCCTGCGGGTGGTCGACCCGACGCTGGCCGCGGAGACCCTGGCCACCGGCGCGAGCCCACTGACCGAGCGGGAGACCGAGGTGCTGCGGACCGCCCGGAGCGGCGGCACCGTCGCCGACCTGGCCCGGGCGCTGCACCTGTCCGAGGGGACGGTGCGCAACCACCTGTCGGCGGCGATCGGCAAGACCGGTGCCCGCAACCGGGCCGACGCGATCCGGCTCGCCGAGCAGAACGGCTGGCTGCTCGGCGAGTGACCGGGTGGGCCGGCGCTCAGGCGGTCGGCGGCGGGGCGGCCAGTTGGTCGACCACCACGACACTGCTGCCGGGGCGGACCTCGGCGAGCAGTTCGCGCTGGCCGGAGCGGGTCAGCCGGATGCAGCCGTTGGTGGTGTTCTCGCCCAGATCGTCGTCGTTGTGCCAGGTGTGCACCCCGATGTGCGCGCCGCGCAGCCCGGCGGGCACCGACTCCGGGTCGTCGGGCACCGAACCGAGGGCGTAGATGTCCACCCCGCCGTAGACCGCCTCCGGCGGTGGGGTGCGGCCCAGGACGAAGGTCCGCCCGAGTGGAGTCTCCTGGCCGGACTGGCCGAGGGTGACCTCCCAGGAGCGCACCGCCTTGCCGGCCCGGTACCAGGTGAGCCGGTGGACCTTGCGTTCCACCACGATCTGGTCGCGCAGCGGCACCGTCTCGAACCCGCCGGGAGGCAGCCAGGCGAGCCGTCGGTTGGCCGAGGGCAGCAGGACGGCGGTCCAGCCGACACGCCGCTGGGCGATCGGCATGGTCAGCTCGACACCGCGGATCGTCGGTTCGAGGAAGGCGCGGGGACGACCACTGGGCGCGTCGTACGCGGCGATCCGTCTGGTCGGGTGCGCGCCCTCGGTCAGCGGCGTGACGTCCTTGCTGGCCGGATCGGCGGGGAACCCTCCGGGCGCGGGGTCGTAGTCGACCACCGGCAGCCCGTCCGGGGCGGGCGCGGCCGGCGGGATCGACTCCTCCGGGCTCTGCTCCACACTGCTCGGGGTCGGGTCGGCCACCACCACGTTGCGGTCCTCGGGGGCCGTCGAGCTCGGAGTGAGGGCCTGGCCGACCAGCAGCGCGGTCACCAGCAGCACGGGTACGCCGATCGCGGCGGTCACCCAGACGCCGCGACGGCGGGGCGGAGACTTTCGGTCAAACGACACGAAACCACTCTATGGTGGCGAATGCTTCGGGGCCCCCGGTTCGGCGAAAACCGCTGTCCGGGGGCCCTGCCGAATCAGATTCGTGCGCCAATGTGGATGGCCACGGCGTCGTGCGCCGGCACGTTGGCCGCGAACCAGCCATTACCGTCCACCGTGATCACCGGTCCGCTGCACGTGCCGCCCGCGTACGTGCCGTGGATGACGTCGCAGTATCGGCCGGCGGGCAACCCCGTGTAGTAGGAGCGTCCGTTCACCGCGGCATCCTCGTCGTTGACGGTGAGGTAGCCCTTGCCGCTGCGGCTGAACGCGATGTGGTTGTTGCCGTTGTCGTACCAGTTGGCCACGCCGGCGCCCTCGGTGGCGTTGCGGAAACCGACCATGTTGGCGATCACCGGCCAACGGTGCTCACACTCCCAGCCGGAGTAGCAGGTGGCGTTGAGCGTCCTGTTGGCGCCGTCGGACGGTGGCCCGGCGTCCCGGTTGCTGAAGGTGTAGCTGGACATGACGGTGGGGGAGCCGTACGGCCAGGCCAGCATGAAGGCGTTCGCCAGGGCGTAGATGCCCCGGTCGTGGTAGGTCAACACCCCGCCGGAGTCGCGCTGGGTGTCGTGGTTGTCGACGAACACCGAGGCCGGAGCGCTGGGCAGGTGCCCCCAGCCCTCGCCGAAGTTGCGCAGGTACGCCAACCGTTCGGAGCGGAACACCCGGGCCAGGTCCTTGCCGTAGCGGAACTCGTGCACGTCACCGTTGCCGGTGTACTCGGTCGGCTGGATCGGCTCGCCGGCGCCGTGGATGACTTCCTGCACGATGTACGCCGAGCGGGACAGCTTGCCCCTGATGGCGGCGATGTCGGCGGCCGGCATGTGCTTGCTGGCGTCCATCCGGAAACCGTCGACGCCGAGGGAGAGCAGGTCGTTGAGGTACGAGGCGATCTTCGTACGGACGTAGTCCGACTCGGTCTTCAGGTCCGAGAGGTTGACCAGCTCGCAGTTCTGCACCTCGTACCGGTCGTTGTAGTTGGCGATGTCGTCGCCGCCGTTGCGTCCGCAGTGGTGGAAGTCCTGCGTCTGGTAGATGCCCGGGTAGTCGTAGTGCGAGTAGGAGGAGCCGGCCCAGCCGGTCCCGCCGTTGTCCTGACCGGACATGTGGTTGATCACCGCGTCGACGATCACCTTTACCCCGGCCGCGTGGCAGGTGTTCACCATCGACTGGAACTGGGCCCTGGTGCCCTTGCGGGACTCGATCCGATAGCTGACCGGCTGGTACGCCAGCCACCACTGGTTGCCCCGCACGTGCTCCTGCGGGGGTGAGACCTGCACGTAGCCGTAACCCTTCGGGCCGAGGGTGCTCTGGCACTCACTGGCCACCGAGGGCCAGTTCCACTCGAAGAGCTGGACGATGACCTTCTTGCCGCCGGACGGGGCGGCGACGGCCGGGGGTGCCGTCACGGTGGTGGGAACGAGCAGGCTGGCGATCAGGCCGAGGGCGAGGAACGCCGAGCCGCGCCGACGTCGGTGCATGGGGACTCCTGACGGGAGCGGGGGTGGTGGTGCGGGTGGGGGAGCGCCGGGCTGCCGGAATCTTGCAACCCTTGCTGAAAAGTTACAAGCGTGTTGCGAAGGCTGTCAATGCATGGACATCTGTCGTTGTCCGGGGCGACGGCGGGGAGCGGGCACAACGCACGGCTGCGCCCCTCGGTTCGATTTCAGCCCAGAAATTTCCACCAGCGGGTGATCCGCGCGCCCCGCCGGTCCGTACTGGATGGGGGAGCAGGGGTCGGCCGGTGGTGCGCCGCCGCGAGACGATCGAGGAGCAGATGGCCCGGGCACAGCAGGACAAAAAGGCGGCGACTGTCCGGACCAGCGCCAGCAGTCGGGGGGTGCGTACCCCGTCGCGGTCGGCGGGCGCCCTGCTGATCGCGTCGATGCTCGCCGCGCTCTGGGCGGCGATCATGCTGACCGGCACTGGCCAGACGGCGTACGCGTACGGCTTCTTCTTCACCGAGTTCTTCGCCGGGGTGGTCTCCCTGGTGTCGTTGAGCCTCACCGTCATGCTCGGCCTGCTCGCCACCGACCGGCTGGTGCTGGGCATCTCGCACCGGGTGCTGATGCAGTCGGCGCACCGGGCCACCGGTGTGCTGGGCGTTGCCGGGCTCGGCTTCCACGTCCTCACCAAGATCGGCACCGGGCGCGCGGCGGCGACCGACGCGCTGGTGCCGTTCGTCGGCGGCGGAGGGCTCTACATCGGGCTCGGCACGGTGGCCGCCCTGCTGATGGTCAGCGTCATCTGGACCGGCATCATCCGGGCCCGCTTCGCCGGTGTCGGTCCGAAATGGCTGTGGCGCACACTGCACTCCACCGCGTACCTGGCCTGGCCGTTCGCCATCCTGCACGGGCTCAACGCCGGCCGGGCCGCAGCGCCCTGGGTGGCGCTCAGCTACCTCGGCTGCATCCTGCTGGTGGTGCTGGCCCTGCTGGTCCGGTTCTCGGTCAGCATCGGTCGGCGCAGCCGCGAGCAGCACCAGGCCGCGGTGCGCAACGCGGTGATGGCTGGCCGGGCCGAGGAGGCGAAGACCGCCAGAACGCTGCTGGCCGGGTTGGGTCGGCGCCCGAAGGCCGCCGACAAGCGTCCCGCCTGGGCGGAGACCACCACTGCCACCTGGGCCGCCCCGGCCGCGCGGCGCGACCCGGAACGGTTCACCGTCCCGGTGGTGCCCGAGCCCGGCTCCCTCGTCGAACCGACCCGGCCGAGCCGGCGTCGGCGGGACGAGGAGCCGGCAGCCCGCCGCGACACCGAACGGTCCGCGCGCAGCCGACGTGCCGAGGAGGAGTCGACGACCCGCCGGTCGGCCCGCCGCGGCGTGGACGAGACCGACACCCGCCGACGCGACGAGGAGGAGGCCGAGCCGGTGACCCGGCGGCGTGCCTCGCGTACCCGGGACGAGGCCGTTCCGACCGGCCGGCGACGGGCCGATGAGCCGGCCGCCGAGCGGTCCCGCCGCCGGTCCCGCAGCGAGGACGACGGCAGCCGCTACTCGGCCCCGCCGCAACCGACGCTCGACGAGCCCGAGGAGCCGTGGGACAGTCCGCGCCGGTGGCAGGCCGACGAGCCGATCTCCGCCGGCCCGGTCTCCAGCAGCCCGATCTCGTCGGCGCCGCGCAGCGGCAGCGGCCGGCACAGCGTTGAGGACGACCTGCCCGAGGAGCCGGACTACTGGCGCCCACCGGCCCGGTACGTGCCCGACGAGGTGCCGCCGCCCGTCGACGACACCCCGACCCTTGTCGACCTGGCGTCCCGCCGCGCCAAGCGGGCAGCAGGCGAGGGCAAGTCCAAGCGCCGCAAGGCCAGCGCCGACGCGGTGGACGGGGCGTACTGGGCCGGGCTGCGGGGTGAGGCGAAGTGATGCGGACCGCCGTGCCACCGGTCGCCTGCGTGGGCGAGCCGCGGCTCACCGCCGGCTTCGCCGAGTACGGCCGGCTCGACCTGCTCGCGCACGAGGAGGTGCACGGACCGATCGGCCCGATGGAGCCGGCGCAGCTGCTCCGGCTCGCCGAGGGCATGCAGCTCAAGGGAAAGGGCGGGGCAGGGTTCCCGTTCGCCCGCAAACTGCGCGCCGTGCTGGAGTCCTGCGAGCGGCAGGACCTCGCCGCCGTCGTGGTGGTCAACGCCACCGAGGGAGAGCCGGCCAGCTGGAAGGACAAGGTGCTGCTGACCCGCGCCCCGCACCTGATCCTGGACGGCGCGGCGCTGGCCGCGTACGCGTTGGACGCCGACGAGATCGTGATCGGCGTGGCGGACGACGGGGTCGGCCGGGACTCGCTGATGGATGCCCTCGAAGAGCGCCGGATGCCGGTGCAGACGACAATCGTCACCGTGCCGCACCGGTTCATCTCCGGCGAGGGCGGCGCACTGGTCAACGGGATCAACGGGTTGCCGCACATCCCGCCGGGCACCAAGAAGCGCTCCAGCGACTCCGGGGTGAGCGGCCTGCCCACCCTGCTGTCCAACGCCGAGACGTACGCCCAGCTCGCCGTCGGCGCCCGACTGGGCCCGTACGAGTACGCGGCGCTCGGCACCGACGACGAGCCGGGCACCGTGCTGCTCACCGTGACCGGCGCGGCCGGCCGACCGGCAGTGGTGGAGTGCACCGCCGGCATGCCGTTGCGCGACGTCCTCGACCTGTGCGAGGTGCCGGACGTCCAGGGCATCCTGATGGGCGGCTACCACGGCAAGTGGATCACCCCGGAGGCGGCGGAGAAGGCCGAGGTCTCCCGCAAGGGCCTGGCCGCGGTCGGCGGCACCCTCGGCGCGGGCATCATCGTCCCGATCGGTGTCGACACCTGCCCGCTCGGCGAGGCCGCCCAGGTGGTGCGTTACCTGGCCGGCGAGTCCGCCGGGCAGTGCGGACCGTGCAAGATGGGCCTGCCGGACCTGGCCCGCGCGGTGGACCTGGCCGTCGCCGGCAGCCAACCGGCGGACGTGGTGCGAGCCGCCGCCGGCGAGGTGAAGGGCCGGGGCGCGTGCAGCCACCCCGACGGCACCGCCCGGTTCGCGCTCTCCGCGATCGAGGTCTTCGCCGAGGACCTGCGGCTGCACAGCACCGGCGACGGCTGTGGCCGACGGGTCAAGGGCGTGATGGGGCTGCCGGGCGCACCCGATGCGAACCCGCAGAAGCTCACCCTGGACTGGTCGCGCTGTGACGGGCACGGCCTGTGCGCGCACGTCGTACCGGACTTCATCCGGCTCGACGCGAACGGGTATCCGGCCTTCCCGACCACCCCCGTGCCGACCTGGCTGCGGGAAGGCGCGCTGAAGGCGGTCAAGGTCTGCCCGGAGCTGGCTCTCCGCCTCGCCAAGGCCGAATAGCGAAGCGTCAGGCCCAGCAAGGGTTCCTTCCGGACCGGAACGGAGAAGCGGATGCGGATCGGCATGGCGTTGACAAGGGCCGGGCGGCCACGCCGCTTTCCAGCGGCCGGGCAACTGCGCCGCTTTCCCGCGGCCGGGCGGCTGCGCCGGGCCGCCACCGCGGGGGCGCTCGTCGTGGCCCTGTTCGGCGTTGCGGCCTGCACCGGCACCGCCCCGGGTGGGCCCGCCGCCGCCGGATCGGCCCCGGCCTCGACCGACTCACCGTCCACGCCGAGCGGCGCGGCGACCGGCGGACCGCCCGCCGCCCCGGCGCAGGTTCCGGACGTGCTGCGCTTCACCGGGACGACCCTCGGCGGGGCCGCGTTCGACGCGGCACAGCTCGCCGGCAAACCGGTGGTGCTGTGGTTCTGGGCGCCGTGGTGCGCCACCTGCGCCAGTCAGGCCTGGACGGTGGCCGAGATCGCACCGAAGTACCGGGACACCGTGCCGATCGTCGGCGTCGCCGGGCTGGGCGAGCGGAAGGCCATGAAGGAGTTCGTCACCGAGTTCGAGCTCGACGGCACACCGCAGATCGAGGACAGCAAGGGCGCGCTCTGGAAGCGGTTCAAGGTGACCGAGCAGAGCATCTTCGTGGTCATCGACCGGAACGGCGCAATCGTCCACCAGGGCTTCCTGGACGGTGAGGCGCTCACCGCCAAGGTTGCCGCACTGGCCGGGGCGTGACCGCCGCACTGCTGCTCGCGCTGACCGCCGGCATGCTCGGTGCGGTCAACCCGTGCGGCTTCGCGTTGCTGCCCGCGTACCTCTCGCTGTTGGTCGCCGGGAAGTCGGACATCCGCGGCGCGGTCGGCCGCGCGCTCACCGCGGCGGCCGGGCTGACCCTGGGGTACGTGCTGGTGTTCGGCGCGTTCGGTCTGGCGCTCGCGCCGCTGGCCGGGTGGCTGCGGCCCCGGCTGCCGTGGCTGACGGTGGCGCTCGGTGTGCTGCTGGTGGTGGCCGGCTGCTGGTTGCTCGCCGGTCGGCGGCTGCCCGCCCCCGGCTGGTCCGCGCGGGCGCCCCGGCTGACCCGGTCCTGGCCGTCGATGGCGCTGTTCGGCGCGGCGTACGCGCTGGCGTCGCTCGGCTGCGCCATCGCGCCGTTCCTGGCCATCGTGGTGACCAGCCTCCAGGCCGGCTCGACCGGCCAGGGGTTGGCGCTGTTCGGCGCGTACGCCCTCGGGATGGGTCTGGTGGTCGCGGTCGCCGCGCTCGGGGTGGCGCTGGTGCGCGACGGCCTGGTGGCCCGGCTGCGCGTCGCCGGGGCGCTGGTGCCCCGGCTCAGCGGCCTGGTGCTGCTGCTCGCCGGCGGTTACGTCGCCTGGTACGGCTGGTACGAGTTGCGGCTTGCCGCCGGCAGCCGCGACGCCCTGCACGACCCGGTCATCCGGGTGGCCGCCCAGGTCCAGCGAGCCCTGGCCGACGCCCTCGACCGGATCGGCCCAACGGTCCTGCTAGCCGCCCTGGCCACCCTGCTCCTCCTAACCGCGCTCCTATCAAGACGCGCCCACCGCCCACCGCCCAACCCCGACCCCCGCCCCCCGCCCTCGTCGATCATGAAGTTATTGCCCCGACACGCCGAGGTGACGAGCAATAACTTCATGATCAACGGCAAGGGGTGGGGTGGGGCCTGAGGTGACGGTCTTGGTCTTGACATCTGGGAATGATCGTCGGAGGCTGGCTGACAACGTTGTCACACCGAAGGACCACCATGCGTATATCCGAATTCGAGTTGAGCAGGCGGCGGCTCCTCATCCTTGGCGGCGCCATCGGCGCTGGACTCGCCATCGCCCGACCCGCCGCCGCCCAGGCCGCGCCAGCCGGCACCACGCCACGCGCTGCGGCCACCGGCCCGGTTGCCAGCACCTACCACGCGCTGCTGCTCGCCCACACCCGATGGGCCGAAGAGCAGTGGGATCCGGCGACCAACGCGTACCGCCTCGCGGACTTCAGGTTCGCGGTCGTCCTCGGTAACGCGGTCCTGCTCATCTCGCCCGGGTACGACGCGGCGGTAGCCGGCGTCGACCGGGACACGCTGCACGCCCGTACCATCGCGACCATCCGCCGGTTCGCGGCCACCAACCGGCTCACCGGCGGCACCGAGTGGGGCCGGCAGCTGTTCTGGGACAGCACCTTTGAGCTGTACTTCGTCCTGGCCGCCCGACTGCTCTGGTCCGACCTGGACGAGGTGACCCGCAACAACGTCGACCGCATCGCCCGCGGGCAGGCCGCGTACGCCCACTCCCTCGGCACCGGTAACGACCCGCTGAGTGGCGGTTGGACCCCGAACGGCCTCACCGGTGGCTGGAGCGGTGACACCAAGCTCGAGGAGATGGGGGTTTACGCCCAGGCGATCGCGCCCGGCCTGGCCTGGGCGACGGACGACCCCGCAGCCGCGGCGTGGCGCGAGCGGTTCCTGACGTGGATGCTCAACGCGAGCGGGCTACCGGCAGCCGACCGGGCCAACCCCGCCGTCGTCGACGGGCGGGCGGTCGCGGACTGGAACACCGCCCACAACATCCACGACACGTTCCTCGTCGAGAATCACGACTCCTTCGGCCCGCACTACCAGGAAGAACTGTGGCGCACCGCCGGTCGTACGGCGGTGCACTTCCTGACCGCCGGCCAACCGCTCCCCGAGGCACTCACCCGGCAGCCCAACGGCGCCGAGCTGTGGCGGACCATGCGGCTGATGGCCAGCGATGCCGGCGAACCCTTCATGCCGATGGTCGCGG
Source organism: Micromonospora sp. CPCC 205558 (assembly GCF_036902955.1). NCBI lineage: Bacteria > Bacillati > Actinomycetota > Actinomycetes > Micromonosporales > Micromonosporaceae > Micromonospora > Micromonospora sp. CPCC 205558. Next base: position 424,138 of record NZ_JBAKHR010000005.1, on the reverse strand, counting down.
ACCGCTACCACCTGTACGGCCGTGATGCCCTGCCACTCGCCTTCCTTGCGCAGGTCCAGGGCGACCCGCACGCCGCCCGGGCCGAGGCGGACCTCGCCGACCGGCTCATGCCCTACCTGAACTACCCGCCCGAGAACCGGCTCACCAAGTTCAGCGGCGAGCCGAAGTACGAGCCCGAAGCCCGGGCCGAAATCGCCATCAGTTATCTCTTCCATGCCTGGCGGGCAGCCAACGGCGGCGTGGTCGAGCCGGTCGCCAGCACCACGTTCTTCACGGCGGCGGCGGGCACCCGGGACTTCGGGGCGAAAGCCGGGCTGACCGCCCACCAAACCCCGACTGCCTTCGCCGCGGCGGTCAGCAAGACCGGATTCGTCTCGTTCCAGTGGGCCCCCGCCCACGACAACTGGCTGTTCGACACCCGGGCCGCCTCGCTGTTGCCGAAGCAGTCCGCGCCGGTCCTCGGTCGCACCTCCGCTGCCTACACCGTGGCCCGGGACGGTGTCGACGCCACGGCGACCGTCCTCCGCGTCGCCGGCGGCACCGCCGGATACGCCACCCTGCCCACCGGTACGGTCGTGTACGCCACCACCGGAGTTGCTGCCGATGAGGGCGCGCTCACCCTGTTCAACCTGGACATGCCCGGCGTACCCGGGCTCACCGGCACCCGTACCTTCACCGGCGAACAGGGGTCCGTCACCCTGGCTGGACAGGGCGTCGGCGACGGCGGAACCGACCAGATCAGCTTCGCGCCTCGTTCAGCCAGGCACGTGCGGATGCTCGGCCGATCCCCAGCCAACCAGTACGGCTACTCGCTGTTCGCCTTCGCCGTGCTCGACGCCGGCGGGGTCGACCGCGCCATCGGCCGGCCCACCACGGCCTCGTCCGCCGACCCCGCCTACCCCGCAGCGCGCGCGACCGACGGCAACTCCACCACCCGCTGGGCGGTCGCCCGTGAGGAACGTGGCCGCACGGACAGTTGGCTCGCCGTCGACCTCGGCGAGCCCATCGACATCAGCGGCGTACGCCTGGACTGGGAGGCCGCGTACGGCACCCGCTACGTCGTCCAGACCTCTCTCGACGGCACCAACTGGAGCGACGCGGCGGTTGTGCCGGACAGCCCGACCATCGCCGGCTCCTGGCTGGACGTCGACGGACGAGCGGGTCTGGTCGTCCACAACGCCCAGAATCCGATCACCGTGACCGCCACCACCGTCACCCTGTCCAGCGGACCGGCCACCGGCAGCACTCGGCTGATCATCGAGGGGTACGCGGGCGCGAACCGGCCGGCCCTGGCCGCCGCGGCGTCTCGAACCCTGCCCAACGGCGGTCCGGAGGCGTTGCGGGTGAGTGACGCGGACGGATACCTGAGCCTGTTCAACCTGTCCGGCGACGACATCACGACGGCGGCCGTCACGCTTTCGCAGGGCGCCACGCTGCGGCTGTACCACGGAAGCCAGGTCACCGGATCGGGGACCACCACCTACCAGGTCGACCTTGCCGCCGCGACCGCACGCGTCGAGCCGCCCCGGTTCACCGTGACCGCGGCACAGCCGGAGAAGGCGATTCCCGCCGGTACCCGGTTCGACGTCACCGACTCGCACCATGTCCGAATCACCGCACCCGCCGGGCAGATCGTGAAGGTGCAGCTGGAGTCCGCGGCCGGCGGCGCCCGACAGCGAGCGACGGTCCCCGCTGGGCACAGCAAGGATTTCGCGTTCGCGGGTGAGACGGTGACGCCGACCGGCGACCTGGCCCGGTCTCGGACGACCTACCCGACGTCACCGCTCCCGGCCGGCATGACCGACCCGTCGGCCGCCGTCGACGGCGACCCGGGGACGGCCTGGCAACCCGGCCCGAACGGCCGAATGGTGATCGACCTCGGATCGCTCCAGGATCTGGCATCGGTCCGCCTGACCTGGACTCCCGGTCGGCGGCGGCCGATCACCGTAGCCACCTCGGCCGACGGACTCGGCTACCTGGCGGTCGCCTCGGTGCCGAAGCCGAAACCCGAGACCACCATCTCGACCGGGTCCTCCGCGCGGTACCTGGCGGTCGCGGTCGCCGACTGGCAGCCCGGTGACGCCCGGCTGACCTCCGTGGAGGTGTTCGGTGCCTGAACGGTCGGGATCGACCACGGTCTGACACCCGTGGCCCGAAACGACGACGGCGGGGCTGATGCGGTCCGCATCAGCCCCGCCCCCGTCGACACACCCGCGATCTTGCACTTTCTGTCGCCCCAAAAGACGCGAATCGGGGCATCGAGACGACAGAAAGTGCAAGATCGGCGGGGTGAGTGGGTCTAGCGCAGGGGGGTCAGACGGTCGGTTCCTAGGCGGTCCTGGAGGACCTTGGGGACCAGGACGCTGCCGTCGGCCTGCTGGTACTGCTCCAGGATGGCCGGGAAGAGCCGGCTGGTGGCCAGCGCCGACCCGTTGAGGGTGTGCACGAAGCGGGTCTGCTTGCCGCCCGGCTCGCGGTAACGGATGGCCGCCCGACGAGCCTGGTAGTCGCCGGCCCAGGAGACCGACGACACCTCCTTGTACTTGCCGGTGCTCGGCATCCACACCTCGATGTCGAGGGTCTTCTTCATCGAGGCGCTGGCGTCGCCGGCCGAGAGCAGCGTGCGCTGGTAGTGCAGACCCAGCCCCTCGACCAGGCCCTCGGCGTGGGCGAGCATTTCCTCCAGCGCCGCGTCGGCCTGCTCCGGCAGGGTGAACTGGAAGATCTCCACCTTGTTGAACTGGTGCCCCCGCACCGTGCCGCGCTCGTCCGAGTGCGAGCCGGCGGACTCCCGCCGGTAACACGGGGTGTACGCGAACGCCTTCAGCGGCAGCTTCGGGGTCTCCAGGATCTCGTCCTGGTACGCGCCGAGGATCGCCGTCTCCGACGTGGGCAGCAGGAACTGGCCGCGCGGGGCGGACGCCGAGTCCAGGTGGTAGACATCGTCGTAGAACTTGGGGAACTGCCCGGCGGCGAAGCCGGCCGAATCCAGCAGCAGGTGCGGCGGGAGCAGGAACTCGTAGCCGGCCTTGATGTGCTGGTCGACGAAGTAGTTGAGCAGCGCCCACTCCAGCCGGGCGCCGACGCCCGTGTAGATCCAGAAACCGGACCCGCCGAGCTTGACCCCGCGCTCGTAGTCGACCAGGCCCAACGCCCGGCTCAGCTCCACGTGATCGCGGACCTTGTCGATCACCGGCGGCTCGCCGAAGGTCTTCACGACCCGGTTGGCTTCCTTGCCGCCGGCCACCACGTCGTCGCTGGGCAGGTTGGGCAGCTCACTCATCGCGTCCCGCAGCCGGGCCTGCACCTCGTCGAGCTGGGACTCCAGCTCGGCGAGCTGCTTACGCTCCGCCTCCGGCGCGGCGACCTGCGGCTCCTCGCCGGCGCGCTTCGCCTGCGCGTACGCCCGGGCCTCGGCCTTGCGGCGCTGCCGCTCGGCGTCGATCTCCGTGATCAGGGCGCGGCGTTCCTGGTCGAGCCGCTGGATCTCGTCCAGGGCACGGGTGACCTCGGCGGGATCCAGACGCTTCGCCAGCGCGGTCGCCACCGCCTCGCGATCCTTCCGGATCAACTCCATGTCGAGCATGCTGCTCCGTACGCCTCCGTCCGGGGTTCACTGAACCCCCAGATGCTACCGTCGCGGCCCCCTGGGCCCGGGGCGGGGAGGTTCTAGAGCCGGATCGGCATCAGCACCGAGTAGGTGTCCGCGTCGTCCGGTCGGCGTACGGCCAGCGGGGCGATCGGCCCATCCAGCTCCAACAGCAGTTGCGGCCCGCCGGCCGCGTTCAGCGCGTCCAGCAGGTAGCCACCATCCACCCCGACCCGCAGCGCGTCGGTGCCCAGGTCGGCGGCGGGGAGCAGCCGCAGCCCGCCCTGGTCGTCGACGCCGAGCACGGTGACCTCCCGGGTCGTGCCGTCGTGCTCGTGGGCGACTCTGGGGGCAGCCGGGTCGGCCAGCGCGGCGCGCAGCGTGGCGACGTCCACCGGGATCCGTCGCGCCGTCGGCCGCTCGCCGACGGACTTGCGCAGCAGCCGGTGGTAGTCCGGGAAGTCGTACGGCAGCGCGGTGCCGGTCACCGTGCCGTCGGCCACCCGCACCCGCAGGTCCGGGCCCGCCACGGTGAGCCGGACCGGCCAGGCGTCGGCGGCGTCGAGCAGTGGCCGGAGTTGATCGACGAGGGCCACCGGCACGAACACCCGCACCGGAGGCCCGTCGACGTCGGCCGCAGCCCGAGCCAGCGCCAGCCGGTACCGGTCGGTGGCGACGAGTCGGACGCCGTCGGACTCGACGTCGAACAGCACGCCGGCGAGCATCGGCAGCTCCGGGTCGACGCCGACGGCGAAGCGCACCGCGTCGAGCGCGGCGGCCAGGGCGGCGGGGGAGACCAGGAGCGTGGTGGCGGCCGGCGGGGTCGGGTCCACCAGGGCCCGGAGTCGGCCGGCCTCGCGGCGGGCGTCGCTGAGCCCGTCGGCGAGCCGGCGCAGGTGCGCGTCGAGCAGTTGGTGCACCACGGCCGGCTCGGCGCGCACCGCGGCGGCGATCTGCGGCACCGGCATGCCGATCCGGCGCAGCCCGGCCACCAGTCGGGCCGGGGCGATCTGCTCCTCGGTGTACCAGCGGTAGCCGGTCACCGGGTCGACCAGGGTCGGCGCCAGCACCCCCGCCGAGTCGTAGAAGCGCAGGGCGCTGACGGTCAGGCCGCTGGCCCGGGCCAGCTCGCCGATGCTGTGCAGGTGGCTCACGCTGGGCATCCTGCCCCCTCGACCCGGTTGAGGGTCAAGCCGAGCGCTCCAGCACCCGGAAGGTGAGGCCGGCCCGGACGAGCCGGTCGAGCAGCGCGTCACCCATCGCGCCGACCGGGGTGAGCTGGCCGGAGGTCGGCGGCAGCTCGTCGAGCGCCAGGCACAGCGCCGACTCGCCGAGCATCTTCGCCGTCTCGTCGTAGCCGGGGTCACCGCCGGCGACCTCGGTGACCACCCGCTGCCCACCGCCGGTGCCGACGAACCGGACCCGGAACCAGGACGACGCCCGCTGCTGGGCGGTGGGGCCCTGCCCGGACGCGAGCCGGCCGAGCAGCCAGCGTCGGCTGGGCGGCAGCTTCACCAGCCCGATGAGCGCGCCGAGCCCGGCGGCGCCGGCCAGCACGGTGGGCAGCCGCTTCACCGCGGCGAAATGCCGGTAGCGGAAGTCCGGGCCGTACTCCGGGCGGGCCGCGGCCGAGCGGCGGACCACCTGCGGGTCGATGGTCGGCAGCGGCACGGCCCAGACCCCCAGCTCGGCCGAGCGGGCCAGCCGGCCGGGCACCGCGCGGACACGACGGTCGGTGGGGCGCGGTTCGACCGCCCGACGGTCCCGGGCGGCCTGGCTGGCCTGCCCGGTACGGGAGAACGCGGTGAGCGCCGAGTGGTAGGTGCCGGCGGAGAACCGGCCACCGGCGCGCACGTACCCGTCCACGGTGATCGGGACGTCGGCGGGCAGTTGCTTGATGGTGAACCACACGCCCAGATCGTGCGGGATGGAGTCGAAGCCGCAGGCGTGCACCAGCCGCGCGCCGGTGCGGCTCGCCTCGGCGTGGTGGCGCACGTACGTCAGGTCGACGAACTCCGGCTCGCCGGTGATGTCCAGGTAGTCGGTGCCGGCCTTGGCGCAGGCGGCGACCAGCGGCTCCCCGTGGTGGATGTACGGGCCGACCGTGCTGGCCACCACCCGGGCGCTCTCCGCCACCGGCCGCAGGGAGTCGGCGTCGGTCACGTCGGCGGTGAGCAGCGGCAGGTCGGCCAGGCTCGGGTCGATCGCGGTGAGCCGGTCCCGTACGGCGGCGAGGCGCTGCGGGTTGCGCCCGGCCAGCGCCCAGCGCAGCCCGGCCGGCGCGTGCCGGGCCAGATATTCAGCGGTCAGGCCGCCGGTGAACCCGGTCGCGCCGAACAACACCACGTCGTACGTTCGCTCCACGGCCATTCCCGGAGTCTGCCATTCGCCGTCGCCGATCGACACTCGCGAGGGCGGGGGTCACGGCGTGAACACGGCGCGTACGCAGCCGTCGGCCCGGTCCCGGAACAGCGCGTACCCCTCGGGGCCCCGCGCCAACGGCAGCCGGTGGGTGGCCAGGTGCTCGGTCCGCAGCTCGTCGCGGGCCATCCGGTCCAGCAGCATCGGCACGTCCCGCAGATCGGGCCGGCTGGCGCCGCGCAGCGTGAGCCGCCGCTCGGTCAGCGCACCCAGCGGGAACGCGTCGACGAACCCGCCCGTCCCGCCGAGCACCACCACCACGCCGCTCTTGCGGCAGGCGTGCACGGCCTCCCGCAGCGCGTCCGGTCGGTCGGCGTGCTGGCCACCGAACCGGTCGGCCACCGACCGGGTGAGCGGCGTGCCGACCGCCACCACGCACATGTCCGGCCCGCGCCCACCGCTCCGGTCACGCAGTTCGGCCGCGATGTCGGTGCGGCGGTAGTCGAGCGGCTCGGCGTCGCTGTGCCGCTCGGCCATCCGCAACCGTTCCTCGTGCCGGTCCACGATCAGCACCCGGGCGGCACCGCGCAGCACCGCCGCCCAGGCGGTCAACTGGCCCACCGCCCCGGCGCCCCAGATCGCCACGACGTCCCCGGGGCGCACTGCCCCCAGCTCGGCGGCGAGCCACCCGGTCGGCGCGACGTCCGCGGCGAACACCGCCCGGTCGTCGTCGACGGCGTCCGGCACCCGGAACGCGCTCACGTCGGCGTACGGCACCCGCACGTACTCGGCGTGACCGCCGGCGAAGCCGCCCGCCGCCCGCGGTCGGCCGAAGCAGCCGGCGTCCGGGCGGGCCCAGTCGGGGTCGACGCTCGCCGAGTCGGCATGGGCGTTGTCGCAGCAGGAGTGCAGGCCCTGGCGGCAGTACCAGCAACCGCCACAGGCCATGCTCGCGCCGACCACCACCCGATCGCCGGCCCGGTGCCGCCGGACCCCCGGGCCGACCTCGACCACCTCGCCGAGGAACTCCGCGCCGAGCACGTCGCCCGCCCGCAGCAGCGGGTGCCGGCCAGCCAGCAGCGGCAGATCACCTCCGCAGGTGGAGCTGCGCCGCACCCGGACGATGACGTCACGCTCGTTGCGCAGCTCCGGGTCGGGCACCTCGCGTACCCCCAGCTCGCCGGCGGCCACCCAGCACAGCGCCCTCACCCGGGGCCCTCGGGGCGGTCCAGCGGGGAGCGGTCCGCGCGGAGCACCTCACCGGCCTCCACCCGTTGCTTGATCTGACGCAGCGTCCGGCGGACCAGCAGACCCGGGTCGTCGCCGACCAGGTGCGCGGCCAGCCCGGTGGGCGGGGCGACGCCGGCCAGCGGCCGGGCGGCCAGCTCGGTGCCCCGGTCGCCGGGCGCCGGCCGCACCCGCACCTCGACCGCCCCGTCCAGGCGGCGCAGCGGCTCCGGCCAGCGGCCGTCGGGAAGCACCTGCTCCGGTGGGCGGTCGACGGTCACCACCTCCCACCGGGCCGGCGCGGCAACGTCGCCGTCCGGGCCCGGCCGGCCACCCCGATGGGGTACGCGCAGCAACCGTGCCGCCCCGGCCAGCGCCGCGCCGCCGAGGGCGGGTCCCGCCCGCGCCAGCCGTCCCATCGGTACCACCCGTCCTCCCGGTTCAGGTCCCCCGATCGTCGGTCGCGGCCGGGTGAAGCGCGCTCGCCCGGAAGGGGTGAACCGGCCCGGGTCGGGTAACCGTTCGCCGACCGGGGGCGGAGCGCGTGGTGGGGGTGGGGCTGGGTGCCGGAACAGAATCGGGTACGGGTCGAGCCGGCACCGGGGCCACCGCTGTTGGCGTCCCGGCTGACGCCTGCCGTGCCGCCGGAGCCGGTGGTGGCCCGGCCCCGCCTGCTGCGCCGATTGGACGAGGGCAGCCGAGGGCCGGTCACCCTGGTGGCCGCCCCCGCAGGCTGGGGCAAGACCACCCTGCTCGCCTCCTGGGTGCGGCTGGGCGGAGCTGAGCCCGACGTCGAGCCCGGCGCGGTCGTGCCCGACTCCGGCGACCTGTCGGTTTCGCCAGCTGACGAACCGGTCTCGGCCTGGATGTCGGTCGAGGCCGGCGACGACTCCGATCGGCTCTGGGCGTACCTCGCCGCGGCGCTGCGGTCGGCGATCGGGTCGGCGGAGGACGGCCCGGTGCCCGACCGACCGCCACGCCCCGACCAGCTGGAGGCGTTGGCCGCCACGCTCGCCGCCGCCGACCGGCCGGTGCTGCTGATCCTGGACGACCTGCACCGGGTCGCCGACCCGGCAGCGCTGACCGGCCTGGAGTTCCTGCTGCGGCATGCCGGCCGCCGGCTCCGTCTGGTGATCGGGGCGCGGGCCGGACTGCACCTGCCACTGCACCGGCTCCGCCTCGCCGGCGAGCTGACCGAGATCGGCCCGGACGAGCTGGCGTTCACCGACGACGAGGTGGCCGATCTGCTCACCGCCCACGCCGCCGCGCTGCCGGCGACCGCAGTGCACCGGCTGCGCGAGCGCACCGGTGGGTGGCCGGCCGCGCTGCGAATCGCGGCCCTGGCGATCCGGGGACAGGCCGACCCGGAGCGCTGGGCGGGGCAGTTCGGCGGAGACCAACCGGAGATCGCCGGCTACCTGCACGAGGAGGTGTTGGCGACGCTCGGCCCGGCCGAGGTGGACCTGTTGCGCCGTACCGCCCTCGTCGACGCCGTCTGCGCCGACCTGGCCGAGGCCCTGACCGGCCGCGCCGACGCCGGGCAGGCGCTGGCAGGCCTGGCCGGGACCGGCGGTCTGCTGCACCGGGAGGAGACCCGGCCACCCTGGTACCGGTGCGATTCGCTGCTTGCCGACCTGCTCCGCGCCGACCTGGCCCGGTTGCCCGCCGACGAGTTGCGTGAGCTGCACGTCCGGGCCGCCGACTGGTACGTGGGCGCCGGCCGGCCGGCAGACGGGCTGCGGCACGCCGTGGCCGCCGGCCGCTGGGACCGGGCTGGCGACCTGTTCGTGGCGCACTGGCCGGAGCTGACCCGCTACGACCGCGAACCGGTGCATGCGTCGGCACCCGCGCCGCCGCCGGCGGAGGTGATCCGCGCCGACCCGGAGACGGCGTTGGCCTGCGCCGCCGAGCGGGCCTACGCCGGTGACCTGCCGGCGGCCACCGGTTACCTGCGCGCCGCCGCCGGGAACGCGGCGGGCCTCCCGGTGCCGCGTCGGGACCGGTTCCTGCGGTTGGTCACCGCGCTGGAGCTGACCGTGGCCCGGCTCACCGACGACCGCGCTGAGGTCCGGACCGCCGCCGCTCGCCTGCTGCGCACCCGCCCGGCGGAGGCCACGCCGACCCGGCTGCCGACCGGGGTGGCCGGTTCCGCCCCGACGGCCGGTGGTGGTGGGGCCGCCGACGACCTGGATCTGCGGGCGTTCACCGGCACCGCGCTGGGGCTGGTCGAGTTGGCCGATGGGGCGCTGCCCACCGCCCGGTTCGTCCGGGCCCGGGCGGCGGCTCGGGAGGCCGGCAGACCGCGTACCGAGCTGGTCGCCGCGAGCCGTGCCGCGCTGCTGCTCGCGGTGCGCGGTGAGCTGCGGGCGGCCGAGCAGGCGGCCCGGGATGCACTCGGCATGCCACCCGGCAAGGGATGGTCCTGTCGGCTCGACTGCGGCTACGCGTACCTGGCTCTCGCTGTGGTGGCGTTGTGGCGTGACCAACCGGACGAGGCCACGGCGAACCTCGCCCTCGCCCGCCCGGCGCTCGACGTGACGGGTGGCTGGTCCGGCGACCTCCAGGTGGGCGACGACTGGCTGGCCGCCGCTCCCGGCGAACCGGTGGCGGCGGCGGTGACCGCGCTGTGCCAGGCTCAGCTCTGCCGCGACTCCGGCGACCCGGCTGCCGGCCAGCGGCTACTCGTCCGGGCTCGGGAGGCGTTGGCGGACCGGCCGTCCGCCGCCGCGTTGACCGTTCTGCTGCGGGCCGCCGAAGCCGAACTGCGTGCCGCCCGGGGCGACCTGGACTACGCCCACGACGTGCTGACCGGCGCCGCCGACGAGGGGGCGGATCCGGTGCTGGCGGTGGCGTTGGCGAAGGTGCAGCTGTTGGCCGGTGACGCCGCCGCCGCCGAACGAACCCTGCCGGAGTGGCAGGCCCCGGCCGCCTCGGCCTGGCCGTTACCGGTACGGCTGGACGCGGGTCTGCTGGAAGCGGTGCTGGCCGAGCGCGCCGGGGACGCGCGTCGGGCGGGCCGGATCCTGGAGCAGACGCTGGACCTGGCCGGCCCGCAGGGCTGCCGAAGAGCCTTCACCCGTGCCGAGCCGCCGGTGCGGGACCTGCTGGCCGCGCACCTGGATGCCGGCACCGCGCACTTCGCGCTCGTCAGTGACCTGGTGCGGAGTGCGGGGCAGGGCGCTGCGGAGCCGGTCGCCGGGCCGAAGGGCGGGCTCGACGAGCCGCTCACCGAGCGGGAGCTGACGATCCTGCGCTACCTGCAGAGCATCCTGTCCAACGTGGAGATCGCCAGCGAGTTGTCTCTTTCGGTCAACACGGTGAAGACCCACGTCCGCAACATCTACCGGAAACTCGACGCGACCCGCCGGCGTGAGGCGGTCCGGCGGGCGCGCGAGTTGCGGCTGATCTGAGCGGGTCAGGCGTTGGCGGCGGCGTCCGCGGCCGTCAGCAGGTCGGGCAGGTCGTACCCGCCGTCGTGCCGGATGCCGTTGACGAAGAGGGTGGGGGTGCCGTTCACCCCACTGCGGATGCCTCCCACGAAGTCCCGGCGCACCCGGTCGGCGTGCGTGCGGTTCTCCACCTCGGCGTTCAACTCGTCCGGCGGCAACCCGACCTGCTCGACCCCGAGCGAGAGGTGCACCGGGTCGAGCTGGTCCTGATGCTCGTAGAGCCAGTCGTGCATCTCCCAGAACCGGCCCCGAACCCCGGCGGCCTCGGCCGTCTCGGCGGCGCGTTCGGCGTAGGGGTGCACGTTGGCGATCGGGAAGTAGCGGTAGACCAGCCGTACGGTGTCGGCCCGTTGCCGCAGCAACTCGTGCAGGTTCGGGTACGCGGCACCGCAGAACTGGCACTGGAAGTCGCCGTACTCGACGATTGTCACCGCCGCGTCGGCGGGCCCTCGGATGTGGTCGTCGGTGGTCACCGGGTCGCGAAGTCGGGCGGTGACCTGCAGTGGCGTGCTCATCCGGCCATCACCTTCCGATCGGCGGTGAGTTGGTCAAGCGCGTCGAAGATGCCGTCGGCGCCGGGGTTGACGTCCGGCGGCGACAGGTGGCTCCAGGTCACCTTCCCGGTCGGGTCGAGCACGACCAGCGCGCGAGCCGCCTCGCCCCGCTGCGGCTGGTACGCCCCGTAGCGGCGCGAAACCTCGCCCTTCGGCTCGAAGTCGGCCAGCAGGGGGAACTCGATGCCCCGGCTCTCCGCGAACGCCCGGTGTGACCAGATGCTGTCCACCGACACGCCGAGCACCACCGCCTGGTACTGGGCGAAGACGGGTGCCGCCGACTGGTAGAGCGACATCTGGTCCCCGCAGACCGGGCTCCAGTCGGCGGGGTAGAAGGCGAGCACGACCGGCCGGCCACGGAACTGCTGGGGCCCCGTCAGAGCACCGTCCGGCGTGGCCGGCAGGGTGAAATCGGGCGCGGTGCGTCCCGGTTGGATCAGCCCGTTCGGATCACTCATGCCACGAGCCTGCCCCCGGGGTGGGTGAGGTGGGCTCACCCACCCCGGGTGGTTCCGCGCCCGGGCGCTCTCAGCGCAGCACCGGGGCGACCGCGATGTGGTTCTGCACCTCCCGGATGCCGGGCGCGGACCAGGCCACCTGCTCGACCTCGGCCCGTTCGGGCATCGAGTGCACCAACCCGGCGAGGATCGCGGTGTCGCCGTGCACCCGGACGCTGATCCGTTCGGCCTCGGTCGCGCCGGCCCGGGTGAGGGCGTCGACGATCCGATCGGCCAGGTCGCGGCCGTCCGGCGCGGCGGCCGGTCGGACGGTGATGCCGTTGCTCACCCCGCGTACGCCGGTCAGTCGCGCGACCGCGCGTTCGGCGGCTCGGCGCTGGTACTCCCACTCGACGTCGCCGTGCAGCGTCACCCAGCCGGCCGAGACGGTGACCTGGAGCTTCTCGATGGGCACGAACGCGTCCCACTCCAGCCCGTGGCTGGCTGCGGCGGCCAGGTCGGTGTCGGCGCGCTCGGTGCTGCTGGTGAGCTGCACGGCCAGGTCGTTGGCGACCGCCCGGACCGAGGTGACCCGGTGCGCGGCCCGTTCGGCGGCCCACTTCTTGGCGTAGCTGTCCACGCGGCCGGTCAGGGTGACGACGCCGTCGGCGACGGTCACGCCGATCTCGTGCGGCTGCACCCGCGGTTCCCAGGTCAGCTCGTCGAGCACGGCGGACTGGATGTCCTGGTCGGTCCGGTTGATCTCCGCGATGGCCATCTGTCCTCCTCCGCTGTTGCGATGGCGGACCTGGTGGCGGTTGTGGCCGGAGGTCCGCCGTGCTGCCATCCTGCCGCCGCACCGGGTGAGCCGCCGTCGCCCGGACCGGGTGACGGCGCGGCCCGACCTGGGCGGTACGGCTGGGAAGCACGGACCAACATCGATGATGGGAGCGCTTCCAAAGCGAGCGGCTTTCGGTTACCGTAATTGCGTTCCTCGATCGCGGGAGCCGTCGCGTCGGGTGGTGGAGCCAGGGCAGCTCCGTCCGTCTCCGTCGTCGTGCTCGTCCCCCGGGCCACGGCGTCACCCAGTCGATCGACCCCGTCCCCCGGGGTTTCATCCCGAGAGGAACCGCAGATGCGGAGATTCAGTCCGGCGCCCTCCACCGGTGCCGACGTCCACTTCGGCCCGCGGCCCGCCCATTGATCGACAACTTGCGCGCACTCCGGCTGGTGGCCACCAGACCCGGAGGCCAGCACCTGCGCGCGCCACTGCCCAGGTGATCCGGACGGGACCCCGGATCACCACACAGACACCGGTCCGCCGGGCCGCCTGAGGGGTCCGGCACCCGGCGGGCCGGCCCGCCCAGCGGCGCTGATCATGCAGTCGCGGTGGAAGGTTGCGCATGACTTCGGGCCCCACCCGACCGGGGTCGTGCGGGGCCCGTGGTGGCGCTGTCGTTCAGACGGCGGGGGAGTTGGGGCGGTCGACGTCGACGAACTCCACGTCGTCGACGGGACGGTCGTCCCGGCTGCCGGCGGCTCGCGCGGCGGAACCGACGGCCCACCCGACCGCCGCGCCGACCAGCGCGGCGCCGATCAGAAGCGTCCAGGGCAGTGCCGGCTGGCGGCCGGCGAGCGCGTCGAAGGCCAGCGAGGCGCGGCGTCGCGCCTCCTCGGCGGCGGATCCCACCAGGTCACCCGCCCCCTCGGCGAGGTCGCTGCTGTTGCGACGGGCCGAGCGAGCGGTGCCCAGCACACTGTCTCCGGCGGAGTTGACGGCCGAGATCAGGTGCTCCCAGGCCTGGTCCGCGATCCGCTCCGGCTTGCTGCGCCGGTCCAGCAGGTTGGTTCCGAACATCGTGGTTACCTCCTCAGGTGCCGAAGCCGCCGGCCACTTCGGACTTCGGCGTCTTTCCAGCGCGTCACGGTGTCGCCCATCCCGCAGTGCCCCGCGTCAGCCGGACGCAAACCCCGACCTCCGCGGAACACAGGTAGCTCGGCGCGCGCCGTCACCCGACGCGCCACCGGCTCAGCGCACCGCTGACACGGTGACGCCCCTGGCGAAGTCGTCATCGTCGTCGTCATCGTCGTCTCCGCCACCGAAACCGCAGGCCAGGACGAGGGCGAGCAGAATGCCGACGCCGGCCAACCCGGCAAGTCGCTTGATCATCGAAGATCCTCTCCGTCACGGTGGGTGTCCCGGCCGATGCTAGGGCGCGTGGACAACCCTCGGCGCGGATCGCGCCGGCCGACGGTGCGCGACACGCCGACGGCGCACGGGGCGGGCGTACGTCGGGGGCGGGTTGTCGGATGGGCCACGTCCGGACCGCTACCCTGGTTCGGCGGCGCGTCGGTCACGACCGATCGTCGATGCTCGGATAACAAAAAGTCTTGAGTAATCAGATACTGAAAAGTGCGGATATGGGCGGCTTTTTGGGCCCGGATCCGCGAATTGCTCATCCAGAGGGGTGGCGACCGAGGCCATCGGAGGAATACTCTCGGTCGCGGCCCGCGTACTGATGAGGCGCCCGGGGGACGGGCGGGTGGAGGTGCTCGCGTGAGCCTGTCGATCGTGAAGTCGGTTCTGTCCGGTGGTGTCGTGGAGATCGCCCCGCGGGGCGAAATCGACGTCGACACAGCGTACGAGGTGCGCGAAGCGATCGCGGAGGTGCTGGCCAAGGGCCGCCCGCTGCGCATCGAACTCAACATGAGGCTGGTCACCTTCATCGACTCGGTCGGCATCAGCGCCATGGTGGCCGGCTTCCAGACGGCCGAGGTCAGCGACGTCAAGCTGGTCGTCACGGAGCCGAGCCGGTTCGTGCACCGGCAGCTCTGGGTGACCGGCCTGCTCGGCCTCTTCGGTGCCCCGGAGCCCTACTTCGCCGGCACCGCCACCCCCGAGGTGCTGCCCGGCGCCTGAGCGCGTCGGCACCGCCGTCAGGGCTGCCCGTCCAGGCCGGTCAGGTCGATGTCGGTCGCCTCGGTGACCGCTCGGATGGCCGTCACCGACGCGTACCCGGCGGCCAGCAACGCCACGTCCGTGCCGGGCTGTGCGGCCTGCCCCGGCTCCTCCAGCGAGGTACGGACGAAGCCGTGGCCGGATTCGGCCACCGTCATCTGCACCTGACCGAAGCTGGCCAGGCTGCCCCGCCGCACCCCACGCAGCTGCTCGTGCGGCAGGTCCGGGGCGTTCACGTTGAGCACGCTCTCCATCGGTGCGGAGGTCAACCGGGGGAGCAGGTCCAGGGCGACGCGCGCGGCGGTGCTCCAGTGCCGCTCGGCGTCGCGTACCCGGGCGGCGGCGTCCACCGCTGCGCCACCGCTCGCGGCCGTCGCCTCGCCGGCCGAGAGCACGTCGAGGGAGACCGCCATCGCCCGGCAACCGTTCGAGGCGGCGGTGAACGCAGCCCCCACGGTCCCGGAGTGCAGCACCGCCCGGCCGGCGTTGGCACCCCGGTTGACCCCGGAGAGCACCACCGACGGCGGTGGACCGAACGCCCCGTGCAGCGCGATCAGCGTGATGAAGCCGGGGGACCCGGCCACCCCGTACGCCGGCACCCCCGCCAGCTCCGGCAGCGGGTGGTCGTTCACGATGACCCGCCCGTCGCGCTCTATGGCGCTCATCGCGGCGCTGGTGCCGCTCGCCTCCTCCATCGGCGCGGCGACCACCACGTCCAGGCCCCGCTGCCTGGCCGCCCAGGCCAGCGCCTGGATGCCCGGCGCCGCGATCCCGTCGTCGTTGGTGATCAACACCCGCAGGGTCATCGCTCGGTCACCCGGTCGGCCAGCTCGTCCGGGGTGGTCCGCTCCTGTTGCCGGCTGTCCGCCGGTACCAGTCGGACCCGGTCCACCAGCCCGGTGATCGAATCCAGTCGTCCGGTGCCCAGGCCGTGCCGGGTCACGTTCAGCGCGCCGGCGGCGGCGCCGGTGCGGATGGCGGTCCGGATGTCACCGCCCCGGGCCACGACGGCTGCCACTCCGGCGGTCATCGAGTCGCCCGCGCCGCGCGGGTCGGCGGCCTCCAGTCGGGGCATCTCGACCTGGAACAACTCCCCGTCGATGAGCGCCAGCGCCGGCTGGTCGGCGCGGCTCACCACGACCGTCTCGGCGCCGCCCGCGTGCAGCTCGTACATGGCCTGGGTCAGCTCCACGGTGTCGTCGCTGCGGGCGCGGCCGTCGCGGATCAACTCCTCGTGACTCACCTTGAGGAAGAACACTCCACTCTCCAGCACCGAACCGAGGTGATCGCCGGAGAGGTCGACCACCACCCGGCCGCCGTTCGCGCCGAGGTCGGCGGCGAAGCGTCGGTACAGGTCGGCCGGTACGAGCCAGGGCTCGTTCGGTCCACTGAGGATGCTCACCGAGGCTCGCAGGCCCTCGCCGAGGGCGAGGTTGTACAGCTCGTCGATCTCATGCCGGCTCAGCGGATGCCCGGGCACGTCGACGATCTCCCGCCGGGAGCCCTCCCGGCGATCGTGCACGTACCCACCGCTGCCGGAGTCGCGGACCACCACCTTGAGGTCCACGCCCTCGCTGAGCAGCAGCGGCTCCAGCACCTGGCCGATCTCGCCACCGAGGGCGGCGCAGAGCACCACGTCGACACCGAGGGAGATCACCATCCGGGCCTGCCAGACGCCCTGCCCGCCGGGGTGCAGGTGCAGCTCGGGGTGGTCGTTGGGCTGGTCCACGGTCACCGTCAGCTGTGGCGTGGGCGCGAAGACCATCACGTGCCCGCTCATTGGTCGTCGCCGTTCATCGGGCCGCCCTCCGGCGCCTTCGGAAGATTCGCACTAACTGACCTTAATAGGGCAGGTAGTGGCAGGTCGCCGCATCGGCCCGCCCCGTCGCGGTCGCTGGGGCCGGTCGGGCGTTGCCAGCCGGACATCGGTACGGGACGATCGGGCGACCAACCACGGCGGGAGACGGTGTGCTCAGCAGCGATACCTTCAGCTACACCGTCCAGGCCCGCTGCTCACTGGCCGAGGCGGCAGCGCTGCTCAGCGACCTGACCCGGCAGGGTGAGCTGCATCCGCTGATCGTCCGGGTCCGCCGGGTGCCGCCCCGGTCCGGAGCGCAGGCCAGCTACACGATCAACGACCGGTTGATGGCCGGCCCGCTGCGCTTCCAGACCACCTACCACGCGGACGTGCTGATCAGCGAGGCCGACGAGATCGTCATGGTGGCCCGCCAGTGGCCAGCCACCACGGTGCGCAACCACACCCGGCTGCGCGCCGAGCCGGACGGCCTGGTCCGCATCGACGTGGAGATCACCCTCACCGCGCCGAAGCCGCTGTTCCGGTACGCGTTCCGCCAGGCCCGAGCCGCCCACCTCGCCCTCGCGACCCGGCTGGGCGCGGCCCTCGACCGCACCGGCGAACCGCCACCCACCTGACCCGCCCCGCCCCGCCACCCCGCCACCCCGCCGCCCCGCCCCGCCACCCCGCCGCCCCGCCCCGCCACCCCGCTTCATGATCGCGCTCAATCGTGGATGTAGTGGCCTCCTGACGCATCGAGGCCACTACATCATGGATCGAGCACGATCATCGGTGTGCGGCGGTCGCTACTGCCGTGCGGTAGCGCGGCCACCGCCGGTGCGGGTGGCTGCGGCGGTGCGGGTGGCTGCGGCGGTGCGGCGGCGGCCCCACGGCTTGTAGGTGGAGAGCACCGTCGCGATGATCATCAGGCTCGTCGACACCGCCGGCGCGATGACCAGGTCGGCGCGATCGCGTGCGGGCAGGGCGGCGCCGACCGCTCCGGCGTGGCGCAGGTTCGGGGTGAGCAGGAACAGCACCAGCCCGACCATCACCGTGGTGAGCACGAGCTTGACCAGCACCCAGCGGTGGCGCAGCAGGCCCCACGGGGTGAGCAGCGAACTGGCGACTCCGATCACCCAGACCATGATGCTCAGCGGCGCGAACAGCACCGTGCCGATCAGGGCGCTGACCGGATAGACCACCGCCGGGTCGGCGCCCCGCTGCACGGCGACGCCGAGGGTGAGCAGCACCAGGTCGGTGCCGAGCCAGCCGAGCGAGGTGACGAGGTGCAGGGTGAGCAGCGCCTTGCGGGTGGTGGGTCGGATCCGAGGCATACCGCGATGCTGCCCGCCGGCCCCCGACCGGGTCGTCCGACGAGCGACGACATCAGGGGTACGCCCGGCGACGTAGCCCGGCCCCGGACGTGCGTGATGCCTGTGAGTCGCCAGGACGACTCACAGGCATCACCACGCGCGGGTCAGTAGACCGACAGGTGTACGTGGTTGGTGTGGTCGGTGGACGGGGTGCCGTGCGCCCCGCTGTACGACTTCCACCCGCTGCTGGGCAGCCAGATCTGCCGGTACCAGATCACGTAGAGCACGGCGAGCCGGTCCGCGTTGCGGATGAAGTACGCGGCCAGGTTGTTGCCGTAGGTCTTGTCGCCACCGGTCGCGGCGCCGCCGAAGCCACCCTTCTGCGCGGCGAAGTCGCAGGCCCGACCCTTCGGGTGTTCACCGGAGCCGCTGGGGCGGTGGCACGAGACGTACCGGGTGAAGCCTGCGGCCTTCGCCTGGTTGAGCGCGTGCAGGGTGCGCGGGGTGATGCACCCGCTGGCCGGCGTGGGGTCGTTGACGCTGCACGACTCCGACGGCCAGGAGCCGTCGGAGTTGCGGGGCGCCGCCGTCGCGTTGGCGGTGGAGGTGCCCCGGTTGGAGGTGTCGGCGGTGGTCCGCGTCTTGGGTGTGGTGGCCACGGCCAGGGCCCGTTCGGCCTGTTCCTTGCGCTTGGCCATCACCGTGACCTGCTTGCGCTGTTCGAGGATCTCGCTGTCCAGGGCGACCCGGGTGCGGTTGGCCTGGTCCTTGCTCTTCAACAGGTCGCGCAGCACCCGGTCCTCGTTGGCGGCCACCGCGTCCAGCGCGGCCGCCCGGTCCATGAAGCCTTCCGGAGTGCTGCTGTTGAGCAGCGCCGACATCGCGCCGAGCCGTCCGGTCCGGTACGCCACTTCGGCGATCTCGCCGACCTTGCCGTTGCGCTGGTCGATCTCGACCTCGATGGTCTTCAGCTGGGTGGCGAGCTGCTGCTGCCGTTGTACGGAGGTGTCCAGGGCGCGCTTCGCGTCCAGATAGCCCTTGCTGGCCGCCTCGAGTTGGGCGCGCAACGCCGGGGTGCCGCCCTCCTCGTCGGAGTCGGGTGCGGCAGCTCGCAGGCCGGTCGGGGGAGCGGCCGAGGCGGTGCCGGCCGGAAGCGCGACGCCGAGGGCGAACATCGCGACGATCAGGGCCGCCAGTCGGGCGGCGGGTGGTCGTGCTGGTGCCACTGCGCATGTCCTTCCGTCAGCCGCCGACCGGGTTAGCTGACGGGTTCGGGACGGAAGATCCCTACCGCTGACGCGGATGCACCCCAGGAACATGGTTCCCCGGTTCGCCCAGTTGGGCGATTAGGCGGCGACCGCCACCGGCGCCGGGAGGCGCCGCCTGGTGGAGGCCGGGACCGAGCCTACCGGTGCCGGTGGGGCGGCTGCAGCCAATGTGACGGACGGTGCGTGCGTCATCACCGAAAATTGGGCCGAAAGTCGAGCAATGCTCTGAAAAGCCCCGTCACCACTCGATGGAGCCACACGCTCCGGAGGTGGCACCGGGCTCGATCTGCAACGTCGCGTGCTCGATGCGGAAGTCGTCGTGCAGGGCCGTACGCGCCGCGGTGAGCACCGCGCCGACCTCCGCGCCGGGTGCCATGGTCAGGTGTGCCGAGGCCACCTCCATGCCCGAGGTGAGCGTCCAGACGTGCAGGTCGTGCACCTCGACGACACCGGGGACCGCCGCCAGCCGGTCGTGCACGGCGGTCACCTGGAGGTGCTCCGGTGCGGCCTGCACCAGGATGCGGATGGCGGCACGGGCCAGCCGCCAGGTACGCGGCAGGATGAACACGCCGATGGCGACCGCGACCAGGGGGTCGGCCCACCACCAGTCGGTGACCGTGATGAGCAGCGCCGCGCCGATGACGCCGAGCGAGCCGAGCAGGTCGCCGAGCACCTCCAGGTAGGCGCCCTGGAGGTTGATGCTCTCCCGAGCCCCGGCGCGCAGCAGGGCGAAGGCGGCGATGTTCGCGAGCAGGCCGAGCACGGCCACCGCGAGCATCGGGCCGGCGATTACCTCGTGTGGGTCGCCGAAACGGCGAAGCGCCTCGATCACCACGTAGATCGCGACGCCGGAGAGCAGGAGGGCGTTGGCCAGCGCGGCGAGCACCTCTAGTCGATAGAGCCCGAAGGTGCGCTGCGGATCGCCGGTGGCCCGCCGGGTCGCCGTGATCGCGGCGAGCGCCATCCCGATGCCGAGCACGTCGGTGAACATGTGCCCGGCGTCGGAGAGCAGGGCGAGCGAGCCGGTGCGCAGAGCGGCCACCGCCTCGACCATCATCAGGGTGGCGAGCAGCCCGAACGCCGCCCAGAGTCGACCCCGGTGCTGGTGTGCGGCATTGGCGACGGACCCATGGTGGTGGTCATGACCTGCGCCCACGAGAATTACCTTCCGCCGCCGGCCGGGACCCGGTCAAATGTATGCTCACATCGCTATGTGTGCAAGTGTACGCGCAGCGCCTCTCGCTGGCGGCAGTCCGCGCACGTCAGCCGGTCGGGTCGATGGTGGTGAGCCGCTGGGTGGCCCGGGAGAGCGCCACGTACAGGGTGCGTACCCCGGCACCCGGATCCGCCCGGATCTCACTCGGGGCGACCAGCACCACCCCGTCGTACTCCATGCCCTTGGCCTCCAAGCTGGTCACCACCTGCAACCTGGGCGCGCCGAGCGCGCCGAGCCAACCAGCGACCTCGTCGCGGCGGGGGACCGGCGTGATCACCCCGACCGTGCCCTCCACCTCGGCCAGCAGGCCGGCGGCGGCCTCCACGGTCGCGGTCTCCAACCCTGGCGCGGGCACCACCAGCTCGACCGGTTCGACGCCGGTGGAGCGGACGGCGGTCGGCAGCGGCAGGTCGGGGTAGAGCCGGCGGATCTCCGCCGCCGCCACCGCGAAGATCTCCGCCGAGTTGCGGTAGTTGGTGGTGAGCGTGAAATCGTGTCGCTTGCGCCGGCCCAGCGCCTGGTCGCGGGCTCGGGTCAACTCCTCCGGATCGCCGGTCCACGCGGTCTGCGCGGGGTCGCCCACCACGGTCCAGGAGGCCAGTCGGCCGCGCCGACCGAGCATCCGCCACTGCATCGGCGAGACGTCCTGCGCCTCGTCCACAACCACGTGCGCGTAATCCCGGTAGTCCTCCGGACGCTCCCGGGCCGCCGCGCGAGCGGCCCGCTGCCGTTCGCCGAGGGTGCTCAGCTCGCGGACACCACCGGCGAGCTGGAAGGGATCGCGTCGCGCCCGGGCCGGCTGCGCGGGCTTACCGAGCAGCGCGTCCAACTCGTCCAGCAGCGCCACGTCGGCGATGGTCAGCCCGGCCGAGTCCAGGTTCCGGTACGCGGCGTCGAGCAGCCGGATCTCCGCCGAGGAGAGGATCCCCCCGGCGTACCGGCGCAGCCGGTCCGGCTGCGCCAGCCAGCCGAGCACGTGCCGGGGGTGCAGCCGAGGCCACCACGCCTTGAGGAACTCCCGGAACTCCGACCGCTCGGCGATCTCCGCCTCGAAGGCCGGCTGCTCCGGCAGCCGACCGCTGCTCAGCTCACGGGCCTGCGCCCACAGCGCGGCGAACACCCCGTCGAAACCGGCCCGGCGCACCTCGTTGCGCCGCGCGCCGCGTTGCAGCGCGCGGTCCCGGATGCGGTCCAGCGCGGCCCGGTCCAGCCGCAGCAGCGTGCCCCGGTAGAGCAGGCGCAGCTCACCTGGGCCGCCCGGCACCGCGTCGCGGGCCGCGCGCTCCAGCACCCGGCGCATCCGCAGCGAGCCCTTCACCGCCGCCACCTCGGGCGGGTCGGTACGGGTGGCGCTCATCCCCGGAAAGAGGGTGCCCAGCGAGTGCAGGGTCGCGGTGTCCTCACCGAGCGACGGCAGCACGGAGCCGATGTACTCGACGAAGACCGACGACGGGCCGACCACCAGGATTCCGCCGCCCGCGTAGCGACTGCGGTCGGAGTACAGCAGGAACGCGGCCCGGTGCAGGGCCACCGCGGTCTTGCCGGTGCCGGGGCCGCCCGCGACGATGGTCACCCCCGAGCCGGGCGAGCGGATCGCCTCGTCCTGCTCCCGCTGGATGGTCGCCACGATGTCGCGCATGCCCCGACCGGTGGCCTTGGAGAGGGTGGCCAGCAACGCGCCGTCACCGACGACCGTCATCCCCTCCGGGGCGGCGTTCGGGTCCAGCAGGTCGTCCTCGATCCGGGTGACCCGCTCGGCGCGGGACTGGATCGTGCGGCGCCGCACCACGTCCAGCGGCTGCGCCGGGGTGGCCTGGTAGAAGGCGGCGGCGGCCGGCGCGCGCCAGTCGACGACCAGCGTGACGGCGTCCTCGTCGCGGATTCCGAGTCGCCCGACGTGCAGCACCTGACGGTCGCGCAGATCCAGCCGGCCGAAGACCAGCCCCTCGTGCTCGGCGTCCAGGGTGTGCCGCCGCTGCGCCGCGTGGAAGACCATCGCGTCGCGCTCGACCAGTGCGCCGTGCGTGCCCACCCGCGCCATCCGGTAGCCGTCGCGCTCGGCGCGGACGGCCGACCGCCGCAGCTCGGCCAGCCGGGCGTACACCCGGTCGAGGTGCCGTTGCTCGACGGCGATCTCCTGCTCCAGGCCGTTCTGGTCGGTCAACGCACGCTCCTTCAAAGGTCGCTGGCAGGCGGCGGGAACCGCGCGGGCCAACCGCAGAAGGGTACGGCCCTCGGCTCGACCCGCCGCGCCCGAGGTGCGCGAACGTGCTCAGGCACCCGTCTCGGCCGGGGTCGCGGTGGCGGCATGGTGGGCCGGTGGCGTTTCGGCGAGCACCCGCCGCAGCACGCCGGTGAGCGCGGCGTTGACCTCGTCCGGGCGTTCCATCATCAGCATGTGCCCGGCCCCGGGGCAGACGGTCAGCTCGGTGGCCGGCAGCGCCGCCGCGATCGACTCGGCGCACGGCGGTGGGGTCAGCCGGTCCCGGTCGCCGACCAGGGCGGCAGCCGGCAGGTGGGCCAACGCGGCGAGGGTGTCCAGCCGGTGCTGGGTGCCGATGGACGCCCGGAACCCACCGATCGACCGCAGCGAGGCGCGAGCCACCGCCGACGTGACCAGGCGGATGTCGGCCGCTTCGCAGCGGTCGCCGAAGAGCATCCACCGGATGCTGGGTTGCAGCGCGTTCAGCAGTGCCCGGGGTGCCCGCCACGAGCCGCACCGGGCCAGCACGCCGGCGCCCGTCGTCTCGGCCAGCCGGATCAACCGGGCGATCCGCGGCGAGAGCCCGTAGACGGTGTGCGTGTGCCCCTCGGCGGTGGTCGAGACGAAGACCAGGCCAGCGACGCGGGCGGCGAAGTGCGTGGGGTGGCGGTGGGCGTACTCCATGATCGTCATGCCGCCCATCGAGTGCCCCACCAGCACCACCGGGCCGGCCGGCGCCACGGCGTCGAGCACCGCCGCCAGGTCGTCACCCAACTGCGCCAGGGTGGCCGTGGGCAACGCCATGCAACTGGATCGGCCGTGCCCCCGCGCGTCGTACGAGACCACCCGCACCGCACCCCCGAACGGCGCCGCGGTAAGCCCGTCGACCTGCCGGTGCCAGGCGCGTCCGTCCAGCGTCCAGCCGTGCAGCAGGATGGCGGTGACCTGGGCGTCCGTCGGACCCGTCGCCTCGACGTTGAGCCGTACGCCGTCCGGCAGACCGACCTCGAACCGCTCCGGCATCGCCACCTCCCCAGGGCCGCCCAGCACCACGAGCACCGGGATACCCGGCGGTAACACCGGCTACCCGCCATGTCACCACGCCAATCGCGCCCTGGCGAACATTTCCGACCGCACCCGGGGTGGACGCCGGCAGGCCAAGCTGAACGGCATGGGGTCGTCGGAAGCGCCCATGGGCGCAACGTCGGGGCAGGGGCGGCAGGCCGGCGGTACGCCCCGTGCCGCACTGGCCGATCTGCTCGCCGGAAATCGACGGTTCGTCAGCGGCCAGCCGGTGCACGGACACGACGTCACGGCCGCCGCGGCGGCCTCCGGCGACCAGCAGCCGTACGCCGTGCTGCTGGGCTGCATCGACTCCCGGGTGCCGCTGGAGGCGATCTTCGACCAGACCTTCGGCGCGATCTGTGTGATCCGTACCGGCGGGCACGTGCTCGATCGCGCGGTCTGCGGCTCGATCGAGTACGTGGTCGGCCAGCTCGGCGTACCGCTGGTGATGGTCCTCGGCCACGAGCGGTGCGGCGCGGTGGAGGCCACGGTGCAGGCGCTGCGCACCGGGCAGCGGCCCGGGGGGTCGCTGGCGCACCTGGTGGACGAGATCGCCCCGGCGGTGACCGAGGCGGGGATCGACGATCCGGCGGTGCGGCCGCTGGCGATCCGGCGACACGTCCGGCGCACGGTGCGCACCCTGCGCGAGGACGACCTGCTGGCCGGGCCGGTGGCCGCCGGTCGGGTGGCCGTGGTCGGAGGCCTCTACGACCTGGCCACCGGCGAGGTCGTACTGATCGATCCGGGTTGAGCCGACCCCGGGACGCGCGAAACCGCCCACCGGGAGTTCCCGGTGGGCGGTTTCGGTTGGTGCGGTGGGGGAGAGCTCAGCCCTCGAAGACGCCGGCCGCGACCAGGCGCTTCTCGGTGGCCTCCCAGCCGTCACCCGGGTGGGTGGCAGCCAGGTTGTTGATCTCCGCCCGGATCTTGGCGGCGTGGCCGGCGGCGGCCAGAACGCGGATCTCCTCGACGAAGGCGTCGGAGTCCGTGCGCAGGTGCGCGGTCTTGCCGTTGGTCAGGTTCCGCACGTAGGCGTGCTTGCCGCCGTTGAGCGGGATGAGGTACTTGAACTCGCCCAGCACGCTGAGGGCGCCACCCTGGCCAGCCTGGCCGGCCCGGACGGACGCGCGCGCGGTCTTAGAGGTGTTGCTCGCCACGGAGGTACTCCTTGCAAGACGTACGGGAGGACTGGACGTCCGGGGGCTGTGTGCGGGTCGTACGTGAGTCGGCCCGCGTAGGTGTAACGCGGCATAAGCCGCCGGTGGAACTGTACAGGACCACGACATCATGCTGGTCGTCGCGGTGTCCTGAGAGGCAACGGCGACCACCCGTCCGGCTATTCCACCCGGCGTTTTTTCCGATTCCCTGGCGCACCACGTGTCACAGGAGTCATCATGTGTTGCAGCAGCCACCTGGGTGGACGAGGTCGTAGGGGAAGACGC
Organism: Micromonospora sp. CPCC 205558; assembly: GCF_036902955.1. Lineage (NCBI taxonomy): Bacteria > Bacillati > Actinomycetota > Actinomycetes > Micromonosporales > Micromonosporaceae > Micromonospora > Micromonospora sp. CPCC 205558. Next base: position 399,260 of record NZ_JBAKHR010000005.1, on the reverse strand, counting down.
ACCTCGCTCTCCGGGAGGTCACCGTGCCAACGCGTGGCGTCGTATACGTCCACTCGACCCCGCTCGCCGTGTGCTCGCACGTCGAGTGGGCGATCGCGCGCGTCCTCGCCGCGCCGGTCAACCTGCAGTGGACGGCTCAGCCCGTCGACCCCGGCGCACGCCGGGCCGAATGCGGGTGGACCGGTCGTCCGGGGACGGGCGCCGAGCTGGCTGCTGCCCTACGGCAGTGGCCCATGATCCGTTTCGAGGTCACCGAGGAGCCGAGTCCCGGTGCCGATGGTGAGCGCTTCATGTATGTGCCGGCCCGTGGCCTGTTCCGGGCGACGGTCGGCGTGGCCGGCGACATTCAGCTCGGCGAGGACCGGCTTCGGGCACTGATGGCGGCATCCAGGGCCCCGGAGGCGCTGGCGCACGCCCTCGACAAGGCACTCGGCACGGCGTGGGACGCTGACCTGGAGCCCTACCGGTACGCCGGCGACGGCGCCCCGGTGACCTTGCTCACCCGGGTCGGCTGACCCGACGGTCCGCGGGCCGGCGACGTGCACGCCAGCCCTCGGATGGGCGTGCGGGCGGTAAGGTCAAGTTGCCCCGATAAGGGGGAACTGGTGGGATAGGCGACGTGTCGAATCGCCTGTGGCGTGCCCCTGTCGCTGTCGCCGCCCTGACCGCCCTGCTCGTCTCCGGCTGCTCGGGTGGGTCGCCCCGCCCCGCCCCGACGCCCAGCCCAGCCGCCCCGTCCGGCGGCCCGAGCGTCCCGGCCGCGCCGCCCGCCGGCGATCCCGCCAGCCGCGCCGCAGCGCTGGTGGCGACGCTGTCCGACGAGGACCTGGTCGGCCAGGTGCTGATGCCGTACGCCTACGGCGACTCGGCGACGAAGGTCTCCGCCGGCTCGGCCGCCGGAAACCAGGCCCTCGCCGGGGTCGACACCCCCGCCGACATGATCGCCAAGTACCGACTCGGCGGCCTGATCCTGGTCGGCTTCAGCGCCGACGACCCCACCAAGGGCAACCAGGAGACCACCAACGTCGACAACCCCCAGCAGGTGCACGAGCTCACCACCGGGCTGCGGGCCGCCGCCGGCCGGCTCGCCGCCGGCCCCGCACCGCTGCTGATCGGCACCGACCAGGAGTACGGCGTCGTCACCCGTGTGACCGACGGGGTCACCGTGCTGCCCAGCGCCCTCGCGGCCGGCGCGGCCGGTGACCCGAAGCTCACCGAGGCCGCCTGGCGGGCCGCCGGCGCCGAGTTGGCCGCGATGGGCATCAACATCGACTTCGCGCCGGTGGCCGACGTGCTGGCCACCCGCAGCACCGTGATCGGCTCCCGGTCGTACGGCGCCGACCCGAAGAAGGCCGCCACGCAGGTGGGCGGCGCGGTCCGGGGCCTCCAGGCGGCCGGTGTCGCGGCCACCCTGAAGCACTTCCCCGGGCACGGTCACAGCGCCGACGACTCGCACCAGGATCTGCCGGTGCTCACCCAGTCCGCCGCGGCGTTGCAGAGCGGCGCGTGGCCGCCGTTCACCGCCGGGATCGACGCGGGCGCGATGGCCGTGATGTCCGGTCACCTGGACGCGCGCGCGATCGACCCGGGGACCCCGGCGACGTTCTCGCACAAACTGCTCACCGACGTGCTGCGCGGTCAACTCGGCTTCAAGGGTGTGGTGATCACCGACGGGATGAACATGCCTCCCGCGAAGCGCTGGGCCCCCGGTGAGGCGGCCGTCCGGGCGCTCAACGCCGGTAACGACCTCATCCTGATGACTCCGAACGTCGGTCAGGCGTACGACGGGTTGCTCGCCGCGCTGCGCGGCGGATCGCTGCCCCGGACCCGGCTGGTCGAGGCGGTCACCCGGGTGCTGACCATGAAGTTCACGCTCGCGGAGCTGCCCGCCGCGCAGATGTCCACGCTCAACACCCCGGCGCACCGGGCGGCGGCCGACGCGTTGGCCGCCGCTGCCGTCACCGTGCTGCGCGGCACCTGCGGCGCAGGAGTACGCGGGCCGGTCACCGTCACCTCGTCCGACGGTCGGGACGGCACCCGGGCCACGCTCACCGCCGCGCTGACCGCCGCCGGGGTGTCGGTCAAGCCCAGCGGCGGCACGATCGTGCACCTGGTGGGCTACGGCGACGGCGCCAAGGACCTGCGCCCCGACGCCGCGGTCACGGTCGCCATGGACACCCCGTACGTGCTGGCCGACGCCAAGTCACCGACGCTGCTGGCCACGTACTCCTCCAGCCGGGCATCGATGACCGCCCTGGCCGCCGTGCTCGCCGGAAAGGCCAAGCCGGGCGGCCAGTCGCCGGTGCCCGTTCCCGGGCTGCCAGCGACGACCTGCCCCACCGGCTGACGCCGCCGGGCGGTCCCGCGCGGCCGAAACCGGGTCGCCCCGTCCCGGTCGGTCTGACACCCTCCTCCCATGGGAGCGGCAGCGGGATTCCGGCACGTGCAACGGGCGGACGGCACGGTGGTGATCAGCCACCACGGTCGGGTCGCCGGCACGCTGCGTGGCGCACGGGCGGCAGAGTTCCTGGCTGAGGTCGACGACGATCCGCAGTTGGTGATGGCCCGCTGGACGGGCAACTACCGGCACGGCAACGAGCGCACCGCGAAGCAGCACCCCCGCAACCGGGGCTGAACGACGCAAGGGCCCCTCCTCGACGAGGAGAGGCCCTTGCGCGGGATCTCAGGGTCGGGCGAAGACGAGCGCCACGTTGTGGCCGCCGAAGCCGAACGCGTTGTTCAACGCGGCCGGGATCTCCATGTGGCGGGCCTTGTGCACGGCGACGTCCAGGGTGAGCCCGGGCTCCGGGTCGTCGAGGTTGATCGTCGGCGGGACGACGCTGTCGCGGATCGCCAGGATGGTGGCGATCGACTCCAGCGCGCCGGCCGCACCGAGCAGGTGACCGGTCATCGACTTCGTCGCGGACAACACCGGGTGGTCGCCGAGCGCCTTGTGCAGCCCGCCGATCTCCAGCATGTCCCCGACCGGGGTCGAGGTGGCGTGCGCGTTGACGTGCACGATGTCCCGCTTGGCGATGTCCGCGTCGGCGATCGCCTTGGCGATGGCCCGGATGGCACCCTCGCCCTCGGCGTGCGGCTGCACGATGTCGTACGCGTCGGAGGTGATGCCGGCGCCGGCCAGGCGCGCGTACACCCGGGCACCCCGGGCGGCGGCGTGCTCGGCCCGCTCCAGCACCACGATGCCGGCGCCCTCGCCGAGGACGAAGCCGTCCCGGCCCCGGTCCCATGGGCGGGAGGCCCGCTCCGGGTCGTCGTTGCGGGTCGACATGGCCCGCATCGAGCTGAAACCGGCGATCGGCAGCGGGTGGATGACCGCCTCGGTGCCGCCGGCCACCACCACGTCGGCCCGCCCGGAGCGGATGATGTCCAGACCCAGGGCGATCGCCTCGGCGCCGGTGGCGCAGGCGCTGGCCACCGAGTGCACACCGGCCTTGGCACCCAGCTCCAGGCCGACCCAGGCGGCCGGACCGTTGGGCATCAGCATCGGGATGGTGTGCGGGGAGACCCGCCGTGGCCCGGAGGCCTCCAGGATGTCGTCCTGGGCGAGCAGGGTGGTGGCACCGCCGATGCCGGAGCCGACGCTGACGGCCAACCGCTCCCCGTCGAGGTCGGAGCCGGCCAGGCCGGCGTCCGCCCACGCCTGCTGGGCCGCGATGATCGCGATCGCCTCGGAACGGTCCAGGCGGCGCAGGCGGACCCGGTCCAGCACCTCGGACGGCTCCACGGCCAACTGGGCGGCGATCCGGACCGGCAGTTGCTCGGCCCACTCCTGGGTGAGGGCACTCACCCCGGAGCGGCCGGCGAGCATGGCGTCCCAGGTCGACGCGACGTCCCCGCCAAGCGGGGTCGTCGCGCCGAGCCCGGTGACGACGACGTCGGGACGACTCATGATCAGGACTGCGCCGCGATGTAGCTGACAGCGTCACCGACGGTCTTGAGGTTCTGCACCTCGTTGTCCGGGATCTTGACGCCGAACTTCTCCTCGGCCGCCACCACGACCTCCACCATGGAGAGCGAGTCGACATCGAGGTCGTCGGTGAAGGACTTCCCCTCGGCCACGTCGTCCGGGTTCACCCCGGCAACCTCTTCGAGGATCTCGGCGAGGCCGGTGGTGATCTCGTCACGGGTCATTGCGGTTGGTTCCTTTCATCGGGGTTCTCCGGCGGTCGGCGTCGCCAACCGCCACTCCTGGACGCGTACGCGCCCGAGGGGGTCATCAGGGGCAGCGGACGACCTGACCGGCGTAGGTCAGGCCACCGCCGAAGCCGAACAGCAGCACCGGCGCGCCCGAGGGCACCTCCCGGCGCTCGACCAGCTTGGACAGGGCCAGCGGAACGCTCGCCGCAGAGGTGTTGCCGGACTCGACGATGTCCTTCGCGATGATCGCGTTGGGGATGTTGAGCCGCTTGGCGATGCCGTCGATGATCCGGGCGTTGGCCTGGTGCGGCACGAACGCGGCCAGCTCCGACGGGTCGACCCCGGCCCGCTCGCAGGCCTGCAGCGCGAGCGGCGCCAGCGCGGTGGTGGCCCAGCGGAACACCGCCTGCCCCTCCTGCTGGATGTACGGGCGCCAGCCCTCGATGCGGACCGCGTCGCTCTTGTCCGGCACCGAACCCCAGACGACCGGGCCGATCCCGGCCGGCTCGTCGTCGGCGGTGGCGGAAACCACCGCGGCACCGGCCCCGTCGGCGAAGATGATGCAGGTGGAGCGGTCCGTCCAGTCGGTGAAGTCGGAGAGCTTCTCCGCCCCGATGACGATCGCGTTGCGCGACGCCCCGGCCCGGATGGCGTGATCCACGGTGCCCAACGCGTACGCGAAGCCCGAGCAGGCGGTGTTGAGGTCGTACGCGCCCGGCGCGTTGATGCCCAGCTTGGCGGCGACCCGGCAGGCCACGTTGGGGCTGCGGTCGATGGAGGAGCAGGTGGCGACCACGACCAGGTCGATGTCGGCGGCGGTCAGGCCCGAGTTGGCCAGCGCCTTACCGGCGGCCGCGGCGGCCATGTCGGCGACCGTCTCGCTGTCGGCGATCCGCCGGCTGACGATGCCGACCCGGTCGCGGATCCACTCGTCGTTGGTGTCGACGAGCTGGGCGATGTCGTCGTTGGTCACCACCCGGGAGGGCTGGTAGTGCCCCATCGAGACGATGCGACTGCCAGTCATGAACGACCTCCGATACGGGCGATCAGGTCCCGTGCGGCCGGCAGGTCGTCCGGGGTGTTGAGGGTGACGATCTCCGGGGCGCCGGTGCCCTTGAGCTCCCGCTTGACCAGGCCGGCGAGGGTGCCGGCCGGGGGCAGCTCGATCACGCCGGTGACCCCGAGGTCGGCCAGCGTGCGCATGCACAGGTCCCAGCGCACCGGCGCGGTGACCTGACGGACGAGGCGCTGCACCATCGCCGCGCCGTTGTCGACCGCGGTGCCGTCGAGGTTCGACAGCAGGGTCCGGGCCGGGTCGGCGGGGACGATCCCGGCGGCCTCCGCGGCGAGCGCGGTCTCGGCCGGAGCCATGTACGGGGTGTGGAACGCGCCGGCCACCTGGAGGCGGATGATCCGGGTCCGGGCGGGCGGCGCGGCGGCGAGCTTGTCGAGCCCGTCCAGGGCGCCTGCGGCGACGATCTGCCCGGCGCCGTTGCGGTTGGCCGGGTAGAGACCGTTCGCCTCGATCGCGGCGATCACCTCGTCGGGGTCCCCGCCGAGCACCGCGGCCATCCCGGTCGGCTCCAGCGCGCAGGCGGCGGCCATCTCCCGGCCGCGTACGCCGGCCAGGGTGATCGCGGCGTCGGCCGACAGCACTCCGGCCAGGGCGGCGGCACCCAACTCGCCGACGCTGTGGCCGGCGGTGAGCGCGACGCCGTCCAGCGGCAGGTGCTCGGCCGCGAGCAACGCCGCAGCGACCAGCAACGGCTGGGTGCGTGCGGTGTCCTTGATCTCGTCGGCGTCGGCGGCGGTGCCCAGGTGCAGCAGGTCGACCCCGGCCAACGCCGACCACTCGCGCAGTCGCGCCTCAGTGCCGGTCAGGTCGAGCCAGGGGGTCAGGAAGCCGGGTTTCTGGGAACCCTGGCCGGGACTAAGTACAGCGAGCACGCCTATGACTCTCCCGGATAAAGGCGGGTAACGCTGTGCCGCCTTCGACCAAACCGTACTAGGACCTTTGGAGGTTTCCTACAAAGATCGGCGGGGATCATCCTCATTTTGGGCGGATTTCCGGGTGGCCGGGGTCATTGTCTGAGTCGGGACGGGCGAGGTCTGCGGGGCAACCGGATCCAATCGACCCACGGTCAACGCCACCTGGAGCGCGAACGCGTCCCGGGGAGACAGCGGCGAGAACCCGGTCACCTCGGCGATCCGGCGAAGCCGGTAACGCACAGTGTTCGGGTGCACGAACAGCGCCCGGGCCGCGCTCTCCAGTGTGCCACCGGCGGCCAGGAACGCGTCCAGGGTCGCCAACAGTTCCCCACCGGCGCGCACCAGCGTCGCGTACACATCGTGGCGCAGCCGCCGACGGGCCTCCGCGTCGCCCGCGAGGGCCCGCTCCGGCAACAGGTCCGCAGCCGGCACCGGCCGGGGCGCGCCCGGCCATGCCGGCGCGGCCCGAAAGCCGGACAGCGCGGCCCGGGCCGACTCGGTCGCCTCGTCCAGGCTCGGTACGGCGGGACCGACCACCACCGGGCCATCCCCGAACGCGCTCAGCAGCTTCGCCGTGGCGGTCAGCGGATCCGGTGCGCCGCCCAGCACGATGACCAGCCGGTCGCCGTGGACGCCGCCGATCACCTCCACTCCGATCCGGCGGGCCTGCCGGTAGACCACGTGCAGCACCGCGGAGACCTCGCCGCCCGGCGACCGACCGACCGCCACCGCCACCGGCGGCGCGTCCGCCCAACCGAGCGCGGCGGCCCGACTGGCCAGGACGTCCGGCGAGTCACCGCGCAACAGCGCGTCGACCAGCAGCGCCTGCAGCCGGGCGTCCCACGCGCCGCGCGACTCGGCGGCCCGCGCATAGACCCGGGCGGCCGAAAACGCGATCTCCCGGGAGAAGCGCAGCACCGCCTCGCGTAACTGCTGTTCCTCGCCCTCGGCGGCCAGGTGCGCCACCTGCTCCTCGACCACGTCGATCGTCACCTTGATCAACGCCACGGTCTGCTGGAGGGTGATCGACCGGGCCAGCGCCTGCGGTGCGGCGGCGAAGACGTCGTCCGAGACCTCCTGGGTGCTGTCCGCCGTGCCGCCGCCCTCGCGCAGCCACTGAACCAGCGACCTCGCGCCCGCCTGGGCGACCAGCATCACCCAGGAGCGCTGGTCGGCCGGCAGCGCCCGGAACCAGGGCAGCGTCTCGTCCATCCGGGCCACGCTGGAGGTGGCCAACGCCCCCGCAGATCGTTCGATCCGGCGCAGCGTGGCCGACAGTTCCCCACCGCCCGGCGTGCTCACCGCCCTAGCCTGACACGTCGTGAGCAGGCCAACCACGTCGGCACCGGTCGGCACGGTGCACGCGGCTCACGGGTGCGGGGGAGACGGCAGGCCCAGGTCCTGGGCCAGGATCGCGGCCTGCACCCGGTTGCGCAGGTCCAACTTCGCGAGGATCCGGCTCACATGGGTCTTGGCGGTGCTCTCCGCCAGCACCAACCGGTCGGCGATCTGCTGGTTGGACAGGCCCAACCCGAGGCAGGCCAACACGTCACGCTCGCGCGGAGTGAGGGTGCCCAGCGCGGCCCGGGTGTCCGCCGACGCGCCCGGCGCGCTGGCCGCGAACGCGGTGATCAGCCGGCGGGTCACAGTGGGCGCGATGAACCCGTCGCCCCGCGCCACCATCCGCACCGCGCTGACCAGGCCGTCGGCGTCGGTGTCCTTGAGCAGGAACCCGGCCGCGCCGGCCCGCAACGCCCCGAAGACGTACTCGTCCAGGTCGAAGGTGGTGAGCACCAGCACGTCGGCGAGCCCATCGCTGACGATCGCCCGGGTCGCGGAGATGCCGTCGGAGTGGGGCATCCGCACGTCCAGCACCGCCACGTCGGGCCGCAGTTCCCGGCACAGGCGCACCGCGGCGTCACCGTCGGCGGCCTCGCCGACCACGCTGAGACCCGGTGAGCCGTTCAGGATCAGGGCCAGTCCGGCCCGTACCGCCGGCTGGTCGTCGGCGAGCACCACCCGTACCGTCACCGCGCCCGCGTCGTCCGAGGGTCGCGCCGCCCCGGTCACCCGCCCTCCCCGGTGGGCAGGGCCGCCCGCACCTGCCAGCGACCGTCACGCGGCCCGGCGGTGAACCGACCGGCCAGCAGGGTGGCCCGCTCCCGCATGCCGATCAGCCCGGCCCCGGCGCCCGGCAGCCCGGCCCCGCCCCGGCGCACCGGGTTCTCCACCGTCAGCACCACCTCGGCCTGCCCGTACGCGATCGTCAGATCCGCCTCACCCGTGCCGTGCTTGAGCGCGTTCGTCAGCGACTCCTGCACGATCCGGTACGCGGCGAGGTCCACCCCCACCGGCAGCGCGCCCGGCGTGCCATCGGTCCGGACCCGGACCGCGAGCCCAGCCGCCCGAACCCGTTCGACCAGTCCGTCCGCCTCGGCCAGCCGCGCGGTGACGACCTCCGGCGCGGTCGGGGCACCGCTGATCCCGGGCTCGCGCAGCACCTCGATCATCTGACGCATCTCCGCCAGCCCCTGCACGCTGCTCTCCCGGATCACCCGCAACGCCGACTCGACCTGGCCGCGATCCAACCCGGGCACGGAGAGCACGGCGGTGGCGTGGATGGCCACCGCGCTGAGGTGGTTCGCGACCACGTCGTGCAACTCCCGGGCCATCCGGGCCCGTTCGGCGCTGACCGCCTGCCGACGGTCCAACTCGACCAGCCGGGCGGTCTGCTCGGCCCGCGCCCGCTCGGCGGCGGCCTGGTCGCGGTACTGCCGCACACTGATGCCGGTCAGCACCGGCAGCAGGCCGGCGAGCACCACCAGCACCCCGAGCGCCGCCCCGCGCCAGTGCCCGGACGCGAGCACGCCGGCGACCACCCCGACCAGGCTCAACGCCACCGTGATCCGCAGCAACCATCGCCACAGCCGGGGCGGGCCGTACACGCAGGCGTCGTAGAGCACCTGCGTGTAGATCAGGACCGTGCCCAGCGAACTGCCCAGCGCCGTGTCGACCACCAGTGCGCCGGTGCCCACCGCCAGGCTCGCGCGCGGTGCGACCCGCCGTAGGCCGACGGCGACGCACACCGCCACCAGTGGCAGCAGGAACAACGCCGAGGGCACCTGCGCGTTCGGGCGGACCTGCGGCTGCCAACCCAGGGAGTGCAGCACCAGGCCACCGGCCAGCGACGCGCCGGCCAGCACGAGATCACGGCCGAGGGTGCCGGAGTCGAGCCACGGTGGCGGACGCATGACCCGATCCCACCACAGCCGTCGCCCGCCGAACTCCGACCGGGGGAGGACCTCGACGGCACCGCCATGCGCCGAAAGGGGTACGCGAACCGCAACCCGCCCGGTCCGCTCCCACCCGGTCCGCTCCCACCCGGTCCGCTCCCACCCGGTCCGCTCCCACCCGGTCCGCTCCCGCCCGGTCCGCCTCCGCCCGGTCCGCTCCCGCCCGGCCTGCCCCGCCGGCGAGCCCCACGGTTAACGGCACGAAAACTAGCTGTGAACTGCGTAACCGGGTCCCGCGCTCAGCGGCGTCGTCGGGGACCGGTCGGTCCGGAGCCCGGGTACGCTGCGCGCGGCCCGTCGGTCCCGGCCAGTACGGTGACAGGGCACCTCGGGGAGAGCACCCGAGGGTGGGGCGAGCGTGAGGAGACCGGGGATGGCGCACGGGGAGGCCGAGCACGGCTGCGCCCAGGGCGAGCCCTGCCGGCCGGGGCACCACGACCCGCAGGCGGCCGGCAAGCACCGCCGAACGGTCGGCGGCGCACCATCGCACCCGGTGGAGCCGCTCGTCGGGCGGGCCGATGACGAGCCCGTGCTGCCGCGTCAGCGCTCCGCGGAGCCCAACACGCTCGGCGAGTCCGACTCCGACGATCCCGCTGGTTGCCTCAGCGAACTTCCCGGCTGGGCCGGGGCACACCGGCACGGCCCGGTCCGACCGCGTCCGCGGGCCACCCGCCGGGAGCGCCCACCGCGCCGCTGGTGCTGATCACCGTCGACGCGGCGCGCTGATCAGCGCGAGTCCCGGCTCAGCACATGCACCGGGCTTAATGCGAGCCCCGGCTGAGCGTGTGCGCCGCGTCCGCTCAGCGCGTGCGCCGGGCTCAGCGTGTGCGCCGCGTCCGCTCAGCGTGTGCGGCGGCGGATCAGCAGGGCGATCCCGGCGAGGCCGACCGTGATGGTCAGCATCACGCCGACGTTGAGCAGCAGCAGGCGTTGCAGGTCGCCAAGCGCCTCGTCGAGATCCTTCGCCGGGTCGAGCGTGTCCTCCGGGAGCACTCGCTCGCCGCCGCCCGCGCCGCCGCTGACCGTGTCGAACTGTCGCTCCAGCGGCACGCCGGCGGTGCGCAGGGTCTCGGACATGCTGAGCCGACCCAGGAACCAGCCGGCGCTGGTCTTGCGGCCGTCCGGCTGCTTGGCCGGCCGGTAGACGCGGGGGCCACCGATCGCCTTGGGATAGAGGTCGTAGGTCTGTTTCGGCGTCTCGCCGGCGAGCACCACGACCGTGTATTTCGGACCGAGGTTGGCGGCCTTCGGGCCGTTCGGCATGCCGGTGCGAGCGAGGAAGTTGACCTGGTCGATGACCGCGCCCACGAGGGCGGGTTCGGTGTCCGCGTGCATTCGCAGCGGCGCGGACAGCCCTGTGCCGGTGATGTCCACTCCGGCGGGTGCCGGCTTCGGCGCCGCCGAGGCCGAGCCAGTGGTGCCGAGCGACAGCAGCGCTGTCGCCAGGGTGCCCGCCAGTACGGCGGCCAACCGCCTCATGTGTCGGACCATCCCGCCTCCTCGCCCCGTTCGATGGATGGCTTCGTCGTGACGTCCGGACCGACCTGCCGGTGCGGCATCGACCAGATGGTCGTGTCCACTCCTACAGACTCCGCAGAACGTCGATGAGTTGCAGCTTTCGGAACAGTAATTGGAACTATCTGCGATCTCTGCTCGACTAATGAGGAGCCGTTTGATCAGCGGGCGGATCGTACCCTTACGGAGGGGTTCATGGGGGGCAGGGTTACACGTTCGGTGCGGGTCATGCCAGTGGTGCTCGGCGTGGCGCTCGGTGTGTCGTTTTTGGTGCCGGCGACACCGGCTGCCGCCCACAACGAATTGACAGGCAGCAACCCGCGCGACGGCGCCCGCGTGGCGACGGCACCTGCCCGGGTGGAGCTGCGGTTCCTCGCCAAGCCGTCACCGGCAACGACGAAGATCACAATAACCGGGCCGGACAATGTGGTCGCTGGCGGCCCACCCGCGTTCGACGGCAGTCGCGTGCGGGTGCCGTTCAAGCCGGCCGCCGCAGGGCTCTACATCGTCGGCTACCAGCTCGCGTCGTCCGACGGGCATCCGGTGAAGGGCGAGGTGCGGTTCACCCTCACGACCGGCACCGCCGCCGACCCGTCCGCCTTGCCGTCGGCCCCCGGCAGCCCGCCGGCGAATCCGGTCGGGCCGCCCCCGGTGGCAAGCCCTTCCGCCGGGCCGGAGTCGGCAGCACCCAGCAGCCCGCCGGCGTCCACGACCCCGGTGGCCGCCGAGCAATCCGACTCGAGCGGTCGCTGGTGGCTCTGGGCTCTGGGCGCCCTGGCGCTGCTCGTCGCCCTGACGACCGCCGTCCTGCTCCGCCGCCGCCAACCCCGATAACCCACCCCCCGGCCACGCACCCCGCCAGGCCGCGCCGATCTTGCAGTTTCTGTCCCGACACAGGGTGCGTTTCCGCTCATGTCGACAACCGAAAGTGCAAGATCGCCGGGGCGGGCCGGGCCGGGCCGGGCCGGGGCGGGGCGGGGCGGGGCGGGGCGGGGCGGGGCGGGGCGGGGCGGGGATTAGACCAGGCGTAGGCGGGCGGCGCGGATCCGGGTCAGGGTGCGCTCGCGACCGAGCACCTCCAGCGACTCGAACAGCGGCAGACCCACGGTGCGGCCGGTGACCGCGACCCGCACCGGCGCCTGCGTCTTGCCGAGCTTGAGCCCCCGCTCGGCGCCGACCGCCTCCAGCGTCGACTTCAACGACTCGGCATCCCAGGACTCCAGCGCCTCGAACGCCGCGACGGCGTCGTCCAGCAGTTCGGCGGAGCCGTCCTTCATCGTCTTGGTCCACGCGGCCTCGTCGATCAGCGGCGAGGCCAGGAAGAGGAAGTCGACGTTCGGCACGATCTCGCTGAGCACCGCGATCCGCGTCTGGGCCAGCGGCGCCACCGCGGCGAACGCGTCGGCGTCGAACTCCTCCGGCTGCCACGGCGGCGGCGCGATGGTGTCGGTGCCGGTCAACCACGGCTGGCAGGCGTCGACGAACTCGGCCACCGGCAGCGCGCGAATGTACTCGCCGTTGAACGCGCGCAGCTTCTTCTCGTCGAAGAACGCCGAGGAGAGGTTGACCTCGTCCAGCCGGAACTCGTCCTCGATCACCGACCAGGGAACGATCTCCCGGTCGCCGGAGGGGGCCCAGCCGAGCAGCATGAGGTAGTTGCGCATCGCGCTGGCGAGGTAACCCTCGTCGCGGTACGCCTCCAGGGCGACCTTGTCCCGGCGCTTGGAGAGCTTCTGCCGCTTCTCGTTGACCACCACCGGCACGTGCGCCCAGATCGGCGGCTTGACCCCGAGGGCTTCCCAGAGCAGCTGCTGCTTGGGAGTGTTGGGCAGGTGCTCCTCGGCCCGGATCACGTGGGTGATCCCCATGGTCATGTCGTCGACGACGTTGGCCAGCAGGAAGACCGGCGAGCCGTCGCCCCGGGCGATGACGAAGTCCTCGATGAGCTTGTTCTCGAAGGTGGGCTCACCACGGATTAGGTCGATCACCACGGTCGCGCCCTCGTCGGGCGTACGGAAGCGCAGCGCGTGCCCCGGGCCGGGGCCGAGGCCACGGTCGCGGTGGTAGCCGTCGTAGCCCTGGTACTGCGAGCCGGTGCGGGCCTGCACGTCTTCCCGGGTGCAGTCGCAGTAGTAGGCGCGGCCCGACTCGTAGAGCCGGGCGGCGGCGGCCCGGTGCTCGCCGGCGTTCGCCGACTGGAAGTACGGGCCCTCGTAGCTGCCCCGGGAGATGCCGATCCAGTCCAGCGCGGAGAGGATGCCCTCGGTCCACTCGGGCTTGTTGCGCGCCGCGTCGGTGTCCTCGATGCGCAGCACGAACACGCCGCCCTGCTGCTTGGCGTAGATCCAGTTCTGTAGTGCCGAGCGGGCACCGCCGACGTGGAACATACCGGTCGGGGAGGGGGCGAAGCGCACACGTACTGTCACGTCCCCCAGCCTACGGCGGTGCGCGACTGCTTTCCGCCACGGCCCCCAGGGCGTGTGTCGAAGCCCCTGGCCGGCCTGGACTCCGCCTCGGCTCGACCGAAGCTTTGACACACGCCCTGGCTCACGGAACCGAGCGGATCTTGACGACCAGGGCGCTGCCGAGCAGGGTGACCACGGCGGTGACCGCGTAGAGCGTGGGATAGCCGCCCAGATACACAACGAGCGGTGCGGAGAGCGCCGGGCCGAGCACCTGCGGCGCCGAGTTGGCGATGTTGATGACGCCGAGGTCCTTGGCCCGGTCGGTGGCCCGGGGCAGCACCTGGGTGATCAACGCGGCGTCCACCGAGAGGTAGACGCCGTAGCCGGCGCCGAGCAGCAGCGCCGCGACGATGGCCATCGGCCAGACCGGCGCGACCGCGAGCAGCAGCGCCGCCACCGCCATGATCAACCCGGAGGCGATCACGTAGATCTTGCGGCGGCCGGACCGGTCGGACAGCCGACCGGCGACCACGGCGGTCAGCATCATGCCGAGCGTGTAGAGCAGGATCAGCACCAGCAGACCGCCCTCGGGGTCGGGGTGACGTACCCCGTCGCTGAGGAAGTACAGCAGGTAGAGGGTGCCGAGCGCGTTGCCCAACTGGACCAGGAACCGGGTGATCCAGGCCCAGGCGAAATCCGGGTGTCGGCGGGGGCTGATCCACATCGAGGCCAGCAGTGCCCGCGTCCGGAGCGCCGGCCGATGCGTACGGGGCAGCGGTTCGTCGGGGGTGAGCAGCGCGAACGGTAGCGACAGCAGCAGGATGGCCACGGCGATGGCCAGGTATCCCGCGGCGTTTCCGGTGACCACGGCGGTGACCAGCACCGCGCCGAGCACCAGCCCGAGCGCCTGCGGGATGCCCACCCAACCCGAGACGCCGCCGCGCTGTGTCACCGGCACCCGGTCCGGGACGGCCGCGCTGAGGCTGGCCAGCATCGCGTTGAAGCAGATCTGCGCGGCGACCCAGCCGAGGGCGACCCCGAGGATGGTCCGCTGCTGGGCCAGCAGGATCAGGGCCGCCGCGCCGAGCACGGCCCCGCCCGCCGTCCAGACGTGCCGACGACCGAGTTCGCGGCCGGCGATCCGCAGGCAGGTCCGGTCGGAGAGCGCGCCCGCGAGGGGGTTGGCCAGCACCGCGGCCAGCGCGCCGAGGCCGGTGACCACGGCCAGCATGTTCTCCTTGTCGCCGGGCGCGATCTGCTCGATCTGCTGCGGCAGCAGCACCTGGATGGGCGTGAAGAACGCCATCCACACGCCGAGGTTGGCCGCGAAGATCAGGCCGATCCAGCCGCGCCGTACCGGCACCGTCGGCTCGGCGAGCGCCGCCGGCAGCGACGCCGGCGTCGGGTCGAGGGTGGTCACCGCGCCGACCCCGGCCGGCTGGCCGCGATCATGTCCCGCAACCAGGTGTACGACGACTTCGGCGTACGGGTCTGGGTGGCGTAGTCGACGTGCACCAGACCGAAGCGTTTGGTGAACCCCTCGGCCCACTCCCAGTTGTCCAGCAGCGACCAGACGAAGTACCCGCGCACGTCCACCCCGTCGTCGATGGCGGCCCGGACCGCACGCAGGTGCCCGTCGAGGTACGCGATCCGATCCGGGTCCGCCACCTGCCCGTCGGCGTCGGGTGTGTCGTCGTACGCGCAGCCGCTCTCGGTGATCTCGATGGGTGGCAGCGCGTCGCCGTAGGTGTCACGCAGCCAGCCGAGCAGCTCGTGCAGCCCGTCGGGGGCCACCGGCCAGTCGAAGGCGGTACGCGGGTAGCCGTCCAGCGCGACCAGGTCGAACGGCAGAGGCGAACCCTCTTCGGCTGCCCGTACGCCGGTGGGGTTGTAGTAGTTGACCCCGAGCACGTCGATCGGTGCGGCGATCGTTTCGAGGTCGCCGGGGTGGATGACGTTCGCGTCGAGGCCGGGTAGCTCCGGGTAGCCGCGGCCGAGCAGCGGGTCGGTGAAGAGTCGATTGTGCAGTGCCTCGTACGCCGCCCCGGCGGCCCGGTCGGCGTCACTGTCGCCGAGCACCCGCACCGGCGAGTAGTTGTTGGCGATCGCCACCGGGCTGGTGGTGTGCCCCCGTAGCGCGGCGACCGCCAGCCCGTGCCCGAGCAGTTGGTGGTGGGCGACCGGGAAGGCGTCGAACAGCAGCATCCGGCCGGGGGCGTGCACACCCATGCCGTAGCCGAGGCTCATGTGGATGAACGGTTCGTTCAGGGTGATCCAGAGCCGGACCCGGTCGCCGAGCCGGGCGGCGGTCTTCTCGGCGTACTCGGCGAACCGGGCGGCGGTGTCGCGCTGCAGCCAGCCGCCGGCGTCTTCCAGCGGTTGCGGCAGGTCCCAGTGGTAGAGGGTGGCCACCGGGTCGATGCCGGCGGCCAGCAACTCGTCCACCAGCCGGTCGTAGAAGTCCAGGCCGGCCGGGTTGGCCGGGCCGGCGCCGGTGGGCTGGATCCGGGGCCAGGCGATGGAGAACCGGTACGCGGAGACGCCAAGCCCGGCCAGCAGCGCGGTGTCCTCGCTGTGCCGGTGGTAGTGGTCGCAGGCCACCTCGCCGCTGCTGCCGTCGCTGATCCGGCCGGGGGAGTGCGCGAAGGTGTCCCAGATGGACGGACCTCGGCCGTCGGCAGTGGTGGCGCCCTCGATCTGGTGGGCCGATGTGGAGACGCCCCAGCGGAAGCCGGTGGGGAACTGGGGCATCGGTGCGGTCGACATGCGCCCTCCCGGTCAACGTGAAACGTGCTCGGGACTTTAGGGCGCTCTCGATGAATGCGCCATAGGCCGGGCTGGCGCAATACGCAATGGTTGATCGGCGTGTCTTTTTCCGAACCCGTCCTGGTAAGTCCGATTTAACGCATAGAGTGCCGATATCGTGGGATGTCCTCACCGGAGGAAAGACGGAAATGATCCTCGTGGAACGCAGTGCGCACGTGGCGGCGCCAATTGAAGTGGTCTGGGATGTCGTGCAGCGGGCCGAGCAGTTGCCGGCCTGGCTGGCCGGGGTCCGCGCGGCCGAAGTGCTCTCGGGAGAGGGCTTCGGGCGGCGACAACTTGTCCAGGCGGGGCGCGGCTCGGCGCATGAGGCCGAGGTGATCGCCTACCAGGAGCCGACGCTGATCGGCTGGCGGGAACGGGCCAAGGGCGCCGGTGCTCGTGCGGAGGCGCGCACCGAGATCTACGTCCAGCTCACCGGAGACGAGGAGGAGGGCGGAACCATCGTGCGCCTCATCGTGGTCCGCTGGCCGGCCGGCCCGGTCAAGGCGGCCCTGCTGCGCCTCGGACTGCGTCGGGTCGGCGCCGACCTGGAGGACTCGCTGGCCCGGCTCACCGACCTGGCCGCCGTCGGCTGACGAGCGCCCATCCTCCCGGCGTCACCCGCGACGGCGGTGGTCCGGATCCCCGCCAGGGCTCCCGGACCACCGCCGCTGCCGTACCCGCCGTGTCGCTCGCGTCGCCCGCATCGCCCGTGTCGCTCGCGTCGCTCGTGGGGGTTCGTGCTCGATCGTGGATGTAGTGGCTTCGGCCGGTCCGTGAGGCCACTACATCCACGTTCGAGCGTGATCGTGCGGTCGGCAGCCGCGAGGGGCCGGGCGCGGACCCCGGCGCGGACCCCGGCGCGAGGCGTACCGAAAGACAGGGCCCGGCACGCGGTCGCGTGCCGGGCCCTCGTTGGTCGTACGGGTCTAGCTGTCGCCGCCGGTCTCGCCGACCGGGGCGGCGTTCACGTCGTCGATCGCGTACTTCTTGGCGGCCTCGGCCGGCACCGTGGTCGCCACCGCGCCGCTGCGGGCGAGCTGCCGCAGCGTGGCCACCACGATCGACTCCGCGTCGACGTGGAAGTGCCGGCGCAGCGCGTGCCGGGTGTCCGACATGCCGAAACCGTCGGTGCCGAGCGACGTGTAGTCGCCGGGTACCCAGCGGGCGATCAGATCCGGTACCGCACGCATGAAGTCGCTGACCGCGACCTTCGGCCCGTCCGCGTCGGCCAGCTTCTGCTGGATGTACGGAACCTTCGCCTCGGCGCCCGGGTTGAGCAGGTTGTACTCCTCGGTCTCCACCGCGTCGCGGCGCAGCTCGGTCCAGGAGGTCACCGACCAGACGTCGGCGCCCACCCCCCAGTCCTGGGCGAGCAGCTGCTGGGCCTTGAGCGCCCACTGCATCCCGGTGCCCGAGGCGAGCAGGTTGGCCTTCGGGCCGTCGACCTGCGGTGCCGGCGAGTAGCGGTAGATGCCCTTGAGCAGGCCCTCCACGTCCACGTCGGCCGGCTCGGCCGGCTGCAGGGTCGGCTCGTTGTAGACCGTCAGGTAGTAGAAGACGTTCTCCTGAGCGTCCCCGTACATCCGGTGCAGACCCTGCTCCAGGATGTGCGCGATCTCGTACGCGAACGCCGGGTCGTACGCGACCACGGCCGGGTTGGTGGCGGCGATCAGCAGCGAGTGCCCGTCCTCGTGCTGAAGGCCCTCACCGTTGAGCGTCGTCCGACCCGCGGTGGCGCCGAGCAGGAAGCCCCGGGCCATCTGGTCGGCCGCCGCCCACAGCCCGTCGGCGGTCCGCTGGAACCCGAACATCGAGTAGAAGATGTACATCGGGATCATCGGCTCGTCGTGCGTGGCGTACGCCGAGCCGGCCGCGGTGAACGAGGCCACCGAACCGGCCTCGTTGATCCCCTCGTGCAGGATCTGCCCGGAGGTCGACTCCTTGTACGACAGGAACAGCTCGCGGTCGACCGAGGTGTAGCGCTGGCCGTGCGGCGAGTAGATCTTCGCGGTCGGGAAGATCGAGTCGAGACCGAAGGTGCGGGCCTCGTCCGGGATGATCGGCACCCAACGCTTGCCGAACTCCTTGTCCTTCATCACGTCCTTGAGCAGCCGGACGAAGGCCTGCGTGGTGGCCACCTTCTGCTTGCCCGAGCCGCGCTTGATGTCGGCGAACCGCTCCGGGCCGGGGATGGCCAGCCGCTTCGTGCTGGTCCGCCGGGACGGCAGGTATCCGCCGAGCTGCTCGCGCCGCTCCTTGAGGTACGCCATTTCGTCGGACTTCTCGCCCGGGTGGAAGTACGGCGGCAGGTAGGGGTTGTCCTCCAGCGCCGAGTCCGGGATGTCCAGGTAGAGCCGGTCGCGGAAGGTCTTCAAGTCCTCCAGCGTCAGCTTCTTCATCTGGTGGGTCGCGTTGCGGCCCTCGAAGTGCGAGCCGAGCGTCCAGCCCTTGATCGTCTTCGCCAGGATGACGGTGGGCTGACCGGTGTGCTCGGTGGCCGCCTTGTAGGCCGCGTAGAGCTTGCGGTAGTCGTGCCCACCCCGCTTGAGGTTCCAGATCTCGTCGTCGCTGAGCGGCTCGACCATCTTGCGGGTCCGTGCGTCACGGCCGAAGAAGTGCTCCCGCACGTAGGCGCCCGACTCCGCCTTGTAGGTCTGGTAGTCGCCGTCGGTCGTGGTGTTCATCAGGTTGACCAACGCGCCGTCGGTGTCCGCGGCGAGCAGCGGGTCCCACTCGCGGCCCCAGACAACCTTGATCACGTTCCAGCCGGCACCCCGGAAGAACGCCTCCAACTCCTGCATGACCTTGCCGTTGCCCCGGACCGGGCCGTCCAGCCGCTGGAGGTTGCAGTTGATCACGAAGGTGAGGTTGTCCAGCTCCTCGCGGGCGGCCACGCCGATGGCGCCGAGCGTCTCCGGCTCGTCCATCTCGCCGTCGCCGAGGAACGCCCAGACGTGCTGCTGGGAGGTGTCCTTGATGCCGCGGTGCTGCAGGTACCGGTTGAACCGGGCCTGGTAGATCGCGTTGAGACCGCCGAGACCCATCGAGACGGTGGGGAACTCCCAGAAGTCCGGCATCAACCGAGGGTGCGGGTACGAGGGCAGCCCACCACCGGGGTGCGACAGCTCCTGGCGGAACCCGTCGAGCTGGTGCTCGCTGAGCCGCCCTTCCAGGAACGCCCGCGCGTACATGCCGGGGGACGCGTGGCCCTGGTAGAAGATCTGGTCGCCACCGCCCGGGTGGTTCTTGCCCCGGAAGAAGTGGTTGAAGCCCACCTCGTAGAGCGACGCCGAGCTGGCGAAGGTGGAGATGTGCCCGCCGACGCCGATCTCCGGACGCTGCGCCCGGTGCACCAGCATGGCGGCGTTCCACCGGACGTACGCCCGGATCCGCCGCTCGACGTGCTCGTCACCCGGGAACCAGGGCTCGCGCTCCGACGGGATGGTGTTGATGTAGTCGGTGGTGGTCAGGGGCGGAACCCCGACCTGGCGCTCACGGGCCCGCTCCAGCAGGCGCAGCATGACGTAGCGGGCGCGTTTGGCGCCGCGTTCGTCGATGACACCGTCAAGCGACTCGACCCATTCGCTGGTCTCTTCAGGGTCGATGTCCGGAAGCTGGCTCGGTAGGCCGTCGCTGATCACCGGGCGCTTGCGTTCCGTAGCCACAGGCGTTCCCTCGGTTGTGTGTGGGATAGGTCTCTAGCGCCATCCTGCCCCCTGGTGGCACCCCTCGTCACGTCTAGGCCCCCCGGACGCGATGCTGAACACAGGTACTCGCCGGTAACTTAGCGCGACGACCGAGTGGAACCTGAGCGGTTTGACCGCCCCTCCTACCGTCACGGCCATGAACAGAGGCCATGTCGCGGTCGCCACGGGCATGATCGTTGTCGGAGTGGCGGGCCTGGTCATCGGCGTGGTCGCCTTCGCCTCCGGCGACCTGGCGATGGTGGGGCTGGTGGTCTTCGGCGCCCTCCTGGTCGTGCTCGGCACGGCCCTGCTGCGCGCGGCGGTCCGCGCGGCGCGGCCGAGCGGCCCGGCCGGCCGTCGCGGCCGCCCGGACACCGACGGCGCGGGGTACCACCCCTACCCGGCGCCCTCCGGCGACACCGGCAGCGGTTGGCACGTCGACCGCCAGCGCGACAGCGGGCACGACAACTCGGGCGGTTCGGAAGCGGTCGGCGGCGGCGACTCCGGGGGCGGCTGGTCCCGCTGGGGCTGGTCCGGTGGCGACTCCGGCGGAGGCGGGTCCGGTGGCGACTCCGGTGGAGGTTGGTCGGGCGGTGGCGACTCGGGCGGCGGTGGCGGCGGCTCCTGACGTCACACTGCGGCAGAATGCGACGTATGCGCAGCGACGTGATCACCGTCCAGACCGGGTCCCGGCCGACCGTCCGGGACATCACCGCGGAGGCCCAGCAGTTCGTCTCAGGCGAGGGTGACGGCCTGCTGCACGTCTTCGTGCCGCACGCCACCGCCGGGCTGGCGATCATCGAGACCGGTTCGGGCTCCGACGACGACCTGCTCAGCGCGCTGGCCGACCTGCTCCCCGCCGAGGACCGCTGGCGGCACCGCCACGGCTCGCCCGGCCACGGCCGCGATCACGTGCTGCCGGCGTTCATCCCGCCGTACGCGACCCTGCCGGTGCTCGGCGGCCGGCTGGCGCTCGGCACCTGGCAGTCGATCTGTCTCGTCGACACCAACGGCGACAACCCGACCCGCCAGGTCCGCCTCTCCTTCCTCCCCGCCTGACCCAGCCCCAATCTCCGCGATCTTGCACTTGCTGTCCCGACAAAAGGGGCATCCCACTCATTCGGGCAACCGAAACTGCAAGATCGGCGCGGAGGGAGCGCGAGCGGGGGGGTGATCAGGCTGGGCTGGGGTGGGCGGGCGTGGCCCGTACGATGTGGTCGTGACGGGGCAGGTGGGGTTCGTGTTGGGCGGGCCGGTGGATCGGGCTGGTCTCGCGGCCGACGTGCTGCGCCGGATGGCCCACGTCAGCGACGCGGTACGACACCGGCAGAGCAGCGCGTTCGCCGAGGTTGGGCTCACACCGGCGGCGGCCCGGGCGCTACGGGAGTTGGATCCGGACCACCCGCTGCCGGCCCGGGATCTCGCCGGTCAGCTGGGTTGCGACCGGTCGAACGTGACGGTGCTGGTCGACAAGCTGGAGCAGGCCGGGCTGGTGGAGCGCCGCACCGAGCCGACGGACCGGCGGCAGAAGACACTGCTGGTGACCGAGGAGGGCCGGGCCGTCCGGGCCCGGGTGATCGAGGTGATGTCCGACTCCCGACTCCTGTCCGGGCTGAGCGACGAGGAGCTGACCGCCCTTCGTGACCTGGTCTGGAAGGTGTCCGACGGCGGCTGTCCGGAGGCCTGCGGCCCGCAGTGAGCGCACCCCCGCCGGCCGTGTCCCACTGGGCGAGCAAGGCTTCCGTCGGTAATGCTGTCCGACGTGACCACCCCGCAAGATCTCGACGACCGGTTCCGGGAGACGCTGGCGGCGCTGCCCGCCGCCGAGCGGCGGCGTGACCCCGCCGACCCGGTCACCGACGACGCCCCACTGACCGGCGCGCAGGTGCTGGACCTGTTCGACGCGCAGGTGACCAGCCGGCAGCTCGACCTGGCCGGCCGCTGGTTGCGCAGCTTCGGGGAGGGTTTCTACACCATCGGCTCCGCCGGGCACGAGGGCAACGCGGCGGTCGCCGCCGCGCTGCGTCCCACCGATCCGGCGTTGCTGCACTACCGATCGGGCGCCTTCTACTGCCTCCGTGCCGCCCAGGCCGCCGCAGAGCCGACGCTGACCGCGGCCGAGCCGACACTGACCGCCGCGGCCGAGTCGACGCTGACCGCCGCCGCCGAGCCGACACTGACCGCCGGCTCCGGGCCGGCCGCCGATCCCGAAGCCACAGTCGATGGCGAGTCGACCCGCGATCCCGAGTCGAGCGCCGGTCCGCGGCTGGCCGAGTCGGAGCCGTCCGGGCCCGAACCGGTCTCGGCAACCGGGGCCGCCAACGGGTTCGCGGCGTACGCCGACGCGGCCCGCGACGTGCTGCGCGGGATGGTCGCCTCCAGCCTTGAGCCGATCGCCGGTGGTCGGCACAAGGTGTTCGGCCGGGCCGACCTGGCCATCGTGCCGACCACCTCCACCATCGCCTCGCACCTGCCCCGCGCGGTGGGGATGGGACTGGCCGTGGAGCGGCTGCGCCGGCTGGACAGCGCCGGACGGCGTACCGGGGCCGGGGTGCGGGTCGGCAGCGGCGCCGGCGCCACGCACGCGCCCTGGCCACCGGACGCGATCGTGGTCTGCTCGTTCGGCGACGCCTCGGTCAACCACGCCAGCGCCACCGCCGCCTTCAACACCGCCGGCTGGTACGACCACGCCGGCCTGCGGATCCCGGTGCTCTTCGTCTGCGAGGACAACGGGCTGGGCATCAGCGTCCGCTCGCCGGAGGGCTGGGTCGAGGCGACCCTGCGGGCCAAGCCGGGCATCCGTTACTTCAGCGCGGACGGCGCCGACCCGGTGCAGACGTACGCGGTGGCGGCGGAGGCCGCGGCCTGGGTACGCCGCAATCGGCGGCCGGCTGTGCTGCACCTGCGCACCGTGCGGCTGATGGGGCACGCCGGCGCGGACGCGGAGTCGGCGTACCGCAGCCCGGCCGAGCTGGCCGCGGACGTGGGCCGGGACCCGGTGGCCGCCACCGCGCGGCTGCTGGTCGACGCAGGCGTGGCGACCGGCGAGGAGCTGCTGGCCCGGTACGACGAGACCGGCTGGCAGGTGCGCCGGCTGGCCGAGGAGGTGCTGGGCGAGCCGAAGCTGGCCGCAGCGGCCGACGTGGTGTCGGCGCTGGCGCCCCGCCGTCCGGTGCGGGTGGCGCGGGCGGTGGCGGACGCGGCGGCGCGGGCCAGCGGCCCGGGCGCGGGTGCCCGGGCTGAGGCGTTCGGTGGTAAGCCGCCGGAGCTGGCCGGGCCGATGACGTTGGCGCAGAGCATCAACGCCGCACTCGCCGACGGGATGCTCGACCACCCGCAGATGGCGATCTTCGGTGAGGACGTGGCCGCCAAGGGCGGCGTGTACGGGGTGACGAAGGGGCTGCGCGACAGGTTCGGGGCGGCCCGGGTCTTCGACACCCTGCTCGACGAGACGTCGGTGCTCGGGCTGGGCCTCGGTGCCGGGCTGGCCGGGATGCTGCCGGTGCCGGAGATCCAGTACCTGGCGTACCTGCACAACGCCGAGGACCAGTTGCGCGGTGAGGCGGCCACCATGCGGTTCTTCTCGCAGGGGGCGTTCCGCAACCCGATGGTGGTGCGGGTGGCCGGGCTGGCGTACCAGGAGGGGTTCGGCGGGCACTTCCACAACGACAACTCGGTGGCCGTACTCCGGGATGTGCCCGGTCTGGTGGTCGCGGTGCCGGCGCGGCCGGACGATGCCGCGCCCATGCTGCGGACCTGCCTGGCGAGCGCGGCGGTGGACGGCAGTGTGTGCGTGTTCCTGGAGCCGATCGCGCTCTACCACACCCGTGACCTGTACGCGGATGGTGATGGGGAGTGGTTGGCCGGCTATCCGGAGCCGGGTGGGTGGGTGGCCGGGCACGTGCCGATCGGGCGGGCCCGGGTCTACCGGGTCGGCTCGGCGGACGACCTCACCATCATCACCTTCGGTAACGGGGTACGGATGTCGCTGCGGGCCGCGGCCGTCCTCGCCGAGGAGGGGGTGGGCACCCGCGTGGTGGATCTGCGCTGGCTGGCCCCGCTGCCGGTGGCCGACATCATCCGGGAGTCCGCAGCGACCGGCCGGGTGCTGGTGGTGGACGAGACGCGCCGTTCCGGCGGGGTCGGCGAGGGCGTGATCGCCGCGCTGGTCGACGCCGGATATGTCGGCGCCGCACGGCGAGTGGCGGGAGTTGACTCGTTTGTACCATTAGGTCCGGCAGCACGTCACGTACTGGTCTCCGAGGAAGCCATTACCGACGGTGCCCGTACGCTGCTGGCACGGTAAATTCCGTTCCACCCGGTGCGCCACTTGCGCGCGGACGCACAACTGTGTGGACTTTGCCTGACGGCGTCGCACCGACGCCGCGAGCAGGGACGAGATGAGGAGGCACGCGACAGTGAGCGCGACCGCTGGTCAGGCCGCCGACGGGGTTCGCAGCCTGGCGGACCGGTTCGGAATCGAACCGGGGATGGTCGTCATGGAGATGGGGTACGACGACGACGTCGACCAGGATCTCCGAGACGCCCTGACCGACCGCTGTGGAGATCTGGTCGACGAGGACACCGACGAGGTGGTCGACGCGGTGCTGGTCTGGTACCGGGACGGCGACGGTGACCTCTTCGAGTTGCTCGTCGATGCCCTCGGCCCGCTGGCCGACAACGGCGTCGTGTGGCTGCTCACCCCGAAGGCGGGGCGCGAGGGGCATGTCGAGCCGAGCGAGGTCGCGGAGTCCGCGCCCACCGCCGGCCTTCAGCAGACCTCGACCGTGAACGCCGGCCGGGACTGGAGCGGCGCACGTCTGGTGCTGCGTCGAGGGGCCAAGGCCAAGAAGTAGCCAGCGCCGCTCCGCGCGCCCGACGGTCCCCCACCGTCGGGTAGCAGGCTGGCGCCGTTCACCCGACTCATACGCCGTCGCCGGCACCGGCGAGGTCGAGCAGCAAGGGGAGTTCCCATGCCCATCGAGGTTGGTGCCGAGGCGCCGGACTTCGTGCTCAAGGACCAGAACAACCAGGAGGTCCGCCTCGCGAACTTCCGGGGCAGGCGCACCGTGCTGCTGGTCTTCTACCCGCTCGCCTTCACCGGCACCTGCCAGGGCGAGCTGAGCGAGATACGAGACAACCTCGGCGAGTACGTGAACGACGACGTCCAGGTGCTGACCGTCAGCGTCGACTCGGCCTACAGCCACAAGATCTGGGCCGACCGCGAGGGCTACCAGTTCCCGATGCTGGCCGACTTCTGGCCGCACGGCGCCGTCGCCCAGGCGTACGGGGTCTTCAACGACGTGGCCGGCGTCGCCAACCGGGGCACCTTCGTCATCGACAAGACCGGCGTGGTCCGCTTCGCCGAGATGAACAGCCCGGGCGAGGCCCGCGACCAGCATGGCTGGCGCAAGGCCATCGCCGAAGCGACCAGCTGACCGGGGTACGCCGTGCGCCCGGGTCGGTGGTGGGCAGGTAAGCTTGCCAGCCACCGGCCCGCCACACGGGCGATCCGGGCGCGTAGCTCAGTGGGAGAGCACCCGCCTTACAAGCGGGGGGTCGCAGGTTCGAAACCTGCCGCGCCCACCAGTCCGACCAGTAAGCGAAGAGGGCCTCGGGTCACCGGTGGCCCTCTTCGTCTCAGTTGTCGTCCCAGTCGGCCTTCCGGAGCAGTCCGGCGACCTGACGAGCAATGCCCTCGATGAGTTGCGGGGCTAGGTGCTGGTACCTCGTCGTCATGGCCATCTGCGGGTACGGCCAACGTCGGCGCTGCCGTTCACCCGGCACACCATCGACGAATTGACCGCCAATGGGCGGGTGGCGCCGGCGGCGGCCGGGTGCCTTGAACTCGCGTGGGAACACCGCCGCACGATCCTGGGGAGAAGCTGACGTGCACGTACTGGTAACTGGTGGCCTTGGATTTCTCGGCCGCGCCGTAGCCCGTGACCTGCTTGCCGCCGGGCACCGGGTCACGGTCATGACCCGGGGTCGCGGTGACCGAACCGCACCGTCCGGCGTCGAGCTGGTGACGGGGGACATCCGGGACCGTGCGCGGGTCGCCGAGATCGTCCAGGAGGGCGGGTACGACGGAGTCGTACACCTTGCGGCGCTGATCAGCGGGCGGGACTCGTTCGCTGACCCGCTGGGCTACTTCGACGTCAACGCGACCGGCACCCTGAACCTGCTCATGGCACTGGACGCCGCACGGACGACCACCGCGCCGGCTTCTCTGGTCTTCGCCTCCACCAACATCGTCTACGGTTCGCAGCGCCATGGCGCACTGTCCGAAGACCTCGACCCACACCCCGAGAGCCCGTACGCGGCGTCGAAGGTCGCGGCTGAGCAGTTGGTCGCGGCGTGTGCGGCGACCGGAGCAATCGGCGCGGTCATCCTCCGGCCCTTCAACATCGCGGGGGCCGTCGACGGCGTTACCGACACCGACCGAACACGGATAATCCCGAATGTCTTCCGCGCAATTACGGGGGAACTCGACCACGTAACTCTCAACGGCGACGGGGCAGCAGTGCGGGACTTCGTGCACGTCGCCGACGTCGCTACCGCAGTCCGGCTCGCTCTGACCGTCTGCACGCCAGGTGTCAGCCAGACCATCAACCTTGGCTCAGGCATCGGGACGAGCATGGCCACCGTGGTAGCCACCGCCGAACAGGTCACCGGCCAACCGGTCACCATTCGCCGTCAACCGCCCAAGCCTGAACCGCCGGTGCTGATCGCCGACATCAACCGCGCCCACACCGTTCTGGGCTGGACCCCGGCAAGGTCCAAGCTGAGCGAGATCCTTGCGGACGCATGGGAAGCGTGGCCCTTGAGCCGCAACAAGTGAGCATGCCTCCGGCGACTGGCGTCGACTTTGCTGACGAGCCGCCACGGCGCGGTCGCGGGGCCGGCGGCCCCGCGACCACACCCCGCGTGTTACTTCATGTCCATGGCCATTGCCTCAATCTGGCGGTTCTGCCCGACGGTGCCGGCCACCTGACCGTCGCAACGCTGCCCCTGCCAGCCGAGGTTCTGCACGTGGG
This sequence comes from Micromonospora sp. CPCC 205558, assembly GCF_036902955.1. Taxonomy (NCBI): domain Bacteria; kingdom Bacillati; phylum Actinomycetota; class Actinomycetes; order Micromonosporales; family Micromonosporaceae; genus Micromonospora; species Micromonospora sp. CPCC 205558. The sequence goes on along the minus strand of NZ_JBAKHR010000005.1, from coordinate 372,369 downwards.
CCTCGTAGCAGATTCGGTGGATTGCTCCGGTGGCCTTGACCTTGAAGGCCTCCAACTGGAGGTTCCTGCCCATGGTGCCAGCATCCTCGTTGTCGCAGCGTTCCGACTGCCAACCGATGTTCTGCACGTGGGCGGAATAGCAGACGCCGCCCGTGGCGGTGACGGCGAACGCCTCGATCTGTCGATTCTGGCCGGTGGTGCCGGCGATCTGCCCATCGCAATACGGGTAAAACCAACCGGGGATGTTCTGTAGGTGAACGGCGTAGCAGACGGAGCCCGTCGCGGACAGCGTCGTGCGCCGGTTTACCTCGGCCTGCAGCGCCTGCCGCATTGCCCGAGTTTCGTCATCGGTGACAAAGGATGAATTCGTCGCCGTCTCGTCGGGCACCGTCGCGCTGCTGGCGGTCGCCGGCCAGATCAGCGTCAACGCCAACATTGTGGCCCCGATTGCCTGCTTCGTCCTGTGCAACTTCATGAGACACCCCCGTGTGACTTGGTGGTGCGGCATCTGCCGCATCAAATGCGCGAGGAGCCCCGTTCGGATGAAGGCACACCACTCGACGGTCTCGGGAACAGGGCTCACGAACAACGCGTTCTCGCAGAGATCAATCTATTTGCAGTCGTCTGTCTTTACAAGGTCGGCTCTTGCCCGGTGTAGAGGGGCCGTGCCGGCGTGGCAGCTCGGCTCCCGGCGGTAACTCCCGCTGAGCACCCATTCCTGGCACCGCCATGATTGGCGGGTGCAGGACACAGCGTCGCCGTCGCGCTTACCACCGCACTGTTCACGTTGGCCGCCGTGGCCTTGACCGGCATGGTCGGGGCGTTCAGTACCCGCCGGCAACTTGCTCACCAGCTCACCGTCGCCCGGCAGGAGAACGTCGAGCGGCGGGCGACCCGCCGGGGCGAACTGCGGCGGGAGGCGTACGTCGGGTTCCTGAGCGCCTGCGACCAGGCATACCGGCGGTGGGTCGAGGCCGGCGGGGACGAGCCGGCGTCCGGCCACGACGAGGCGTACGCGGCGATGCGCGCCGTGGACGAGGCGTACAACCTGGTGTTGCTGGAAGGCTCGGCGGAGGTGGTGTCATTCTCGTTCGACGAGTATCAGGGGAGCGTGGGCGTGGAACTGGCAGGCATTGATGCGGTGCTGTTCGACATGGATGGCACCCTGGTCGACTCCGACGCCGCCGTCGAGCGGGCCTGGGAGCGGTGGGCCGTCGAGTACGCCGTCGACCCCGCTGCGGCGCTGGCGATCGCGCACGGCGGCCCCGCCGACCGGACCATCCGCCGGCTGCTGCCCGCGCTCGACGACAGCGCGGTCGCCGCGGCAGCGGCGCGGCAGCTCTCGTTGCAGTACGACGACCTGTCCGACGTGACGGCCACCCCCGGGGCGCACGAGCTGCTGAACGCGCTGGCCCGGTTGGGGCTGCCCTGGGCGGTGGTGACCAGCGCCGACGCGCGACTTGCCGAGGCCCGGCTCGGCGCCGCCGGCATCAAGGCGCCGGTGCTCGTCACGGTGGAGGACGTCAGCGTGGGCAAGCCGGACCCGGAGGGCTATCTGCGGGCCGCCGCTCTGCTGGGCGTGCCCGTGGCGCGGTGCCTCGTCGTCGAGGACGCCGAAGTGGGGCTGCGGGCTGGGCGGGCGGCCGGTGCGATGACCGCCGCGCTGAAAGGCCTCGACGGCGACCTGCGCCTTGCCGACCTGGCGCAGCTGGCACGCCACCTGGAGTCGACGCCGCCGGCGCCCTGACAGGGTCAGCCAGCGCTGCGATTGGTCAGGCGGACGGCGGTCAGCGCGATCAGGAACAGCGTGAGCCCGAAGAGCAGGGCGTTGAGGGCGACGATGGGATAGCCGAGTCGGGGTACGTCGAGGAACGGGTAGAGGTAGCGGCCCTCGGCCCCGCCGAAGGCGCCCCGGAGCAGGATCGCCGTCAGCCACAGCAGCGGGTAGCCGAGCAGGCTGACCGCGTACGCCGGACGCAGCGCGACCCGAGGTCGTCGGTTGAGCCACTGGGCGGCGGCCAGCGGCGGTGCCACGGCGTGCAGCAGCAGGTTGCCGACGTCGGAGACCAGCCCCCGAGCCTCGGGGTTCGCCACCATGGCGTAGCCGCTCCACGGGTTGGCCAGCACGAGGACGAAGACCAGCCCGGTGCCGACGAGGTAGACGGTGAGCGCGGTACGCAACCGGTCACCGCAGCCGGCCAGCAACACCACCAGATAGGCCAGGTCGACCTGCACGGTGAAGTAGAACAGCAGCTCGACAAGGTCGTCGCGGGCGGCGACTGCGGCGAGGACCAGCCCGACGGCGACCACCAGCGCGGTGCTCACCCGCAGGACCCGGTCGACCACCGCCACCCTCGTCGCGTCGATGGACGTCACGACGGCCACCCGCGCCCGGTCTCCGACACCGGGCTGACGGGCGGCAGCGACGCGTACAGCGTGACCAGCTCGGTCAGGTAACGCTCGGCGGACCAGGCCGCCGCCGCCGCTAGCCCGTCCCGGATCACGGCCGCGCGCAGGTCCCGCTCGGTCAGCAGCCGGGTGAGCAACGCCGCGAACGCTTCCGGGGTGGGCTCGGCGACCGGTCGGGTGGTGCCGGTGCCGGGCCGCGCGACCAGCAGGGTGTCCACCATGGCCACTGGTAGTCCGTACGCCTCGGCCTCGGCGAGCACCAGGCCCTGGGTGTCGGTGGTGGAGGTGAACGCGAGCACGTCCGCCGCACGGTAGTAGGCGCCGACCCGGTGGCGGGGCACGGGGCGCAGCAGGTGCAGCCCGCCGGCGACATCGTACCGGCGGGCCATGCGGCGGACCGCGAGTCGATGCCGCCGGACCCCGAGCAGCACCAGTTGGGCGGCCGGCAACTCGCGGCGGACCTGGGCGAACGCGGCCAGCAGCAGCTCCGGGTTCTTCTCCGGCGTGGCCCGGCCCACGGCGAGCAGCACCGGCGCGCCCGCCGGGATGCCCAGCCGGGCCCGCACCCGCCGCCGGTCGTCGGCGTCGGCGTGCGGCGCGGCGGCCGGGGTCGGCAGGACCACGATGGGGGTACGCCCCGCCATCGTCGCCATCATCGTCGCGGTCTTCGCCGAGGGGGCGATCAGGATGCTGGTGTGGGCCAGCAGGGTTCGCCCGAGGGCCGCCAGTCGGGCCTGTCGACCGGGCCCGGGGTGAGCGAGCGCCCACAGGTCCCGGCCCCGCCAGCGCAGGCCCAGCCGCAGACCGGCGTACCCGGCCCCGATCGGGATCTCCGGGTAGTGCGCCGCGTACGCCACGAGGTCGGTGTGCCAGGTCAGCACGGTCGGTACGCCCCGGTCGGCGGCCCACCGCAGGCCGGCGACGCCGAGCGGGCCGGTCGTGTGCACGTGCGCCACGTCGACCGGTGCGCTGGGCGCCCGGGGCAGTGCCAACCGGTACGGCCGGGTCGGCACCGACAGCGAGGGCACTTCGCCCGGTCGGCGGCGACGCCGCGACAGTGGGCCGGGGCAGTACAGCACGACCCGGTGCCCGGCGGCGCGCAGGAGAGCCACGGTGGTGCCGACCGAGGTGGCCACCCCCTCCTGGTTGGTGAGGTGACTGTCGCTGATGTGGGCGATCCGCACCTCGCCATCGTCGCTGGGCCGCGCACCCCGGGCTGCCCCGTGCGCCCCGGACGGAATCTGTTGGCGTGGCCCGGCCGGTTCTGCTGCACTACCCGCTGGCGACGACGAAGGGGGAGACGCTGTGGAGTTGACGTTGACGCCGATGACGGCACCGGAGTTGGCCCGTCTGCTGGGGGCACTGGAGCAGGGGTACGCCGAGGACCTGGTGGCGCACCGGGGGATGACCCCCGAGGCGGCCCGCGAGCGGGCGGTCACCCAGATCGGGGAGTCGCTGCCGGCGGGCGCGGCCACCGAGGGCGCGCTGCTCCGATTGGCCCGGGCCGGTGACACCGAGGTCGGCTGGATCTGGGTGACCCTGCCGACGGCCGCCGCCCCGGACCAGGCCTGGATCCACAACATCGAGGTGCACGGGGAGCACCGGGGGCGTGGGTACGCACGACGGATGATCCAGCTCATCGAGGTCGAACTCGCCCACCTCGGCGTGCCCGAGCTGGGCCTGAACGTCTTCGGCACGAACACCGTGGCGATCGGCCTCTACCGCAGTCTGGGCTTCGAGGTCACCTCGCAGCAGATGGCGAAGCGGATCAAACCGGCGGGCTGAGCTGGCGAAGGGCCAGCGAGGGTCCCCCCGGCAGGACTGTTCACCTGCCCAGCGGGAAACCGGCGCGGACCGCACCTGGGGAGGAGCGACGGATGACGCACGGCGCCGGACTGACCATCGGTGTGCTCGGCTCGTACGGTGGGCGAAACCTCGGCGACGAGGCGATCCTCACCGGCCTGCTCACCGATCTGCGTACGCAGGAACCGAACGCCCGGATCATCGTCTTCTCTCGGAACCCGGAGCACACCCGGGCCGCGCACCCGGACGTCGAAGCGGTGCCGTGGGAGGGCGTGAGCCGTACCGACTCGGCCCTGGTCCTGGCCCAGCTCGACCTGCTCATCCTGGGCGGCGGCGGCATCCTCTACGACCGGGAGGCCCGCCGCTACCTGCGGGTGGTCCGGGTCGCCCAGGAGCGGGGCCTGCCGCTGATCACGTACGCGGTGGGGGTCGGGCCGCTCAGCGACGCGGTGGACACCGGCATGGTCCGGGAGACGCTCTCCAGCGCGACCCAGGTGACCGTCCGGGACCAGGAGTCCCGGATGGTGCTGGAGGAGGCGGGCCTGCTCAACCCGATCACCGTCACCGCGGACCCGGCGTTCCTCCTGCAACCGGAGGAGTTCCCGGCCCACCTGCTGGCCGAGGAAGGTGTGCCGGTCGGTAAACGGTTGGTCGGGATCAGCGTGCGGGAACCGGGGCGTGCCGCCGAACGCCTCGACGTGGACGGTTACCACCGGCTGCTGGCGCAGATCGGCGACTTCCTGGTGCACCGGATCGACGCGTACGTGCTGTTCGTGCCGATGGAACGCGACGACATCCGGCACGCTCACGGGGTGCTGTCGCACATGGTCGCCGCCGAGCGGGGCCGGATCCTGCACGGCACCTACTCTCCGCAGCAGGTGCTGGGGCTGATGCGCCACTTCGACCTGGCCGTCGGCATGCGCCTGCACTTCCTGATCTTCGCGGCGATGGTCGGTACGCCGTTCCTGCCCCTGCCGTACGCCGGCAAGGTCTTCGACCTGGCCCAACGGCTCGGTGTGCCGGCGCTACGCGGCGTGGAGCGGGAGGTCGAGGGGCCACTGCTGGCCGAGGTCGACCGACTCTGGGACGAGCGGGAGCAACGCGCCGACGCCACCGCACGGCGCGTGGCGGATGTGTGTGATCAGGCGCGGGGCACCTCGGAGGTCACCCGCGGCGTGTTGGAGAGCCTGCGCAGCCAGACCCTCACCCGGGTCTGAGCGGGCGGTCACACCGCCGGGCCGGTCCACCGGTAGCGCCACTCGCGGCCCTCCTCGCGGGCGGTCTCCAACTCGTAGATCTGCGCGTCGGCCAGCCCACCGGAGCCGAGGTGGTGGTGGGTCAGCGGCGGGCGGCCGTTGCTGTCCAGTTCGACGGTGACGGTCTGCCCGTCCGCCGTGCCGCCGACGAGAAGGATCTGCACGGATGAAGCCATGCGCCCATCCTGCCCGGCAGAGCGCCCGCCCGCAGCGGATAGCGGGGCAGCGGGGTGACCCGCCCGTGGCTAGGGTCGGCGGATGGAGCAGACGATCGATCCCACGCTCGGTCCGGTGCTCGCCCGCACCGGCGACGAGCGCGCCGTCCTGACCTCGTTCCTCGACTTTCACCGGGCCGTGCTGCTGCGCAAACTGCGCGGGCTCTCCGACGCCGACGCACGTCGCCGGCTGGTGCCCTCGGCGACCACCCTCCTCGGGCTGGTCAAGCACCTGAGCATGGTCGAGCGGAACTGGTTCCCGACCCTGTTGGCCCCGGAGCCCGGCGACGTCTACCTGACCTCCGAGGAAGACGCGGTGGCCAGCTTCCTGCTCAGCGACGAGGAAAGCGTCGCCGGGGTCGTCGAGGCGTACGAGCGGGCCTGCACCCGCTCCCGGGAGATCGTCGCGAGCGTCGACCTCGACCACGTGGTGCCGCACCCGCAGCTCGGTGAGGTGTCGGTGCGCTGGATTCTGGTGCACCTGATCGAGGAGACGGCCCGGCACGCGGGCCACGCCGACATCCTGCGCGAGCTGACCGACGGCGAGTGCGGCGCGCTCTGAACCCTCGGTACCGGTGTTGCCCCTCCACCTCCAGCCCTCGCGATCTTGCACTTTCGGCTGCGACAAAAGGTGCATTCTTCGCGGATCGTCGACACGAACTGCAAGATCGCGCAGGTGTGGTGGTGGGTGCGGTGGTGGGTGTGGGTGCCTGGTTTGTCGGGCCGCCTATCCTGGTCGCGGGCGGCGGTGAGGGGGAGCAGGTGCTGGTCATCCACGGGCTGTGGTTGCCCCGCGACAATTCGACCGGCGCCAGCTTCACCGGCGGCCTTGCCGTCTGGGCCGAGGACAGCGCCGCGCCGATTCCCGCTCCGCGTTCGGGTCGCCCGGCCCGGGAACGCCCGCACCCCTTCGCCGCCGGGCACACCGACCTGGCCGCCGTCCTCGCCGAGGCCGCCGAGCCGACCCGGCTGGACACCGCGCTGCTCACCCTGCCGACCCTGGCGGGCGTGCCGACCGACTCACCCGAGCTGATCCGCACCACCGTCGCACCTGCGGCCCGTGGCCGGCTCACCCTGGCCGGGTGGCGGGTCCCCATCCTGGTGTACGCCCCGGACGCCGCCCTGCCGCTGCTCCAGTCCCTGGACAGCATCCTGGCGGTGCCCGGGGCCGCCCTGCGGCACCTCGCCGAGCTGGCCGACTTCGCCGCCGACCTGGTGACCCGTGGCCGCGTCCTGCCCGGTGTACGCACGCCGACGGGCGACCGGCCGCTCGGCGCTGGCGCGACAGTGGTCTCCGGCGCTGCCGCGCGGGTGACCTCCGGCGCTGCCGAGACGGTGACGCCCGGCGCTGCCGGCGAGGTGCCCGCGCAGGCGGTCTGGCGTCCGCTGCTGACCGGCACCGACGCCGCCTGGGCGCGATCGCTGGCGCTGGCCCTGCCACCTGCCGCCCGCGCCACCGTCGTGCCGCCCGCTGCCGCCGCGTTGCCGACGTCCACCGCCGCCGCTGCTCAGCGACGCGCCGAGAGCGAGGCTGTGGCGACCGCCGGTTCTGGCGGGCGCGAGCTGGCCGCTGCTCAGCGACGCGCCGAGAGCGAGGCTGTGGCGACCGCCGGTTCTGCCGTCGGCGAGCTGACCGCCGCCGCGCTGGTCGCGGACGCGCTCGACGCGTTGACCGACGCTGCCGCGCGGGCAGCGCTGGCGACCACCACGCTGGGCCGGGGGCTGCGCCCGGGTGGTCCGGCACCGGCCTGGTTGGCCGCGCTCGCCGGCCCACAGCGGGACTTCACCATCGACCCGGCCGGGCTGGCCGTCCTCTCCTCCGAACTGGACGCGTGGCAGCGCGACGCGGCCGGTGGGCCGGTGCGGGCCAGTTTCCGCCTGGTCGAGCCGGCCCCCGACGAGGTCACCGAACCGATCCTGGCCACCCGAGCGGTGCCGGCCGACAGTGCGCCGGAGCCGGTCGAGTCGACCGGTGGCGGGCGCTGGCGGTTGGAGTTCGGGTTGCAGGCCGCGGACGAACCCGGCCTGCACGTCGATGCCGGGGACATCTGGCAGGCCCCGCAGACCCTCGGCGGCCTGGTCGGCCGGACGACCAGCCCGCAGGAGACGCTCCTCGCCGAGCTGGGCCGGGCCAGCCGGCTCTGGCCGGACCTGGACGCGGCGCTGCGTACCGCCGCCCCGGAGGCGATGGAACTCGACGTGGAAGGGGCGCACCGGTTCCTCAGCGCGGGTGCCCCGGTGCTGCACTCGGCCGGTTTCGGGGTGCTGCTGCCGTCCTGGTGGCAGCGCCCGTCGGCGCGCCTGGGCGCCCGGTTGCGGGCGCGCAGCCGCACCGCGCCGGGCACTGTGGGTGGCACCGATGGCGGTGTCGGCCTGGACGCCCTGGTCGACTACCGCTGGGAGATCGCCCTCGGTGACCAGCCGCTGTCCGCCGAGGAGTTGGCGGCGCTGGCCGAGATGAAGACCCCGCTGGTACGGCTCCGTGGCCGGTGGGTGGAGCTGGACCCGGGGCGGCTCGCCGCCGGTCTGCGCCTGCTCCGCTCCTCGGGCGAGCTGACCGTCGCCGACCTGCTCCGCCTCGGGCTGGCCGACGGCGACGCCACAGGCGCGCTGCCGGTGCTGGAGGTGAGCGCCGACGGAGCGCTGGGGGATCTGCTCGCCGGCGCGGTCGAGCGGCGGCTCACCCCGCTGGACCCGCCCCCGGGCTTCGAGGGGACGCTGCGGCCGTACCAGCAGCGTGGGCTCGCCTGGCTGGCCTTCCTGCGCTCACTCGGTCTGGGCGGTGTGCTCGCCGACGACATGGGGCTGGGCAAGACGGTGCAACTGCTCGCGCTGCTCGCCGGGGACCCACCGGAGGCCGGGCCGACCCTGCTGGTCTGTCCGATGTCGCTGGTCGGCAACTGGCAGCGGGAGGCGGCGCGGTTCACCCCGGGGCTGCGGGTGCACGTACACCATGGTGCCGAGCGGGCGCGGGGGGCGGAGTTCACCACGGCCGCGCACGGCGCGGACCTGGTCCTCACCACCTACTCGGTGGCCGCCCGCGACGCCGCCGACCTGGCCGGCATCGACTGGCACCGGGTGGTGGTGGACGAGGCGCAGGCAATCAAGAACGCGTCGACCCGACAGGCCGAGGCGGTGCGCGCGCTGCCCGCCCGGCAGCGGGTGGCGGTGACCGGTACGCCGGTGGAGAACCGCCTCGCCGACCTCTGGTCGATCATGCAGTTCGCCAACCCGGGTCTGCTCGGGCCGGCCGCGACGTTCCGCAAGCGGTTCGCCGAGCCGATCGAACGCAACGGCGACGCCGAGGCCGCCGAGCGGCTCCGCCGGATCACCGGCCCGTTCGTGTTGCGCCGGCTCAAGACCGACTCGTCGATCATCTCCGACCTGCCGGAGAAGCTGGAGATGGAGGTGCTCTGCAACCTCACCGCCGAGCAGGCCGCCCTCTACCGGGTGGTGGTCGACGACATGCTCGCCCGGATCGAGACCAGCGACGGCATCGAGCGACGCGGCCTGGTGTTGGCCACGATGACCCGACTCAAGCAGGTCTGCAACCACCCCGCCCAACTGCTGCGCGACGGCTCGCCGTTGGAGGGCCGTTCCGGCAAGCTGGCCCGGCTCACCGAGATCCTGGAGGAGGTGCTGGCGGCTGGGGAGAAGGCGCTGCTCTTCACCCAGTACGCCGAGTTCGGTGCGATGTTGCGCGGTCACCTGTCGGCCCGGTTCGGTCGGGAGGTGCTGTTCCTGCACGGTGGCCTGGGCAAGGCCGAGCGGGACGCCCTGGTGCAGCGCTTCCAGTCGGCGGAGGGTCCGCCGCTGTTCGTCCTGTCCCTCAAGGCCGGCGGCACCGGGCTGACCCTGACCGCCGCGAACCACGTGGTGCATGTGGACCGGTGGTGGAACCCGGCGGTCGAGGACCAGGCCACCGACCGGGCGTTCCGGATCGGGCAGCGCCGACGGGTGCAGGTCCGCAAGTTCGTCTGCGCCGGAACGGTGGAGGAGAAGGTTGCCGCGCTGATCGCCGACAAGCGCAGCCTCGCCGAGCGGGTGGTGGGCACCGGTGAGCAGTGGATCACCGAGCTGTCCACCGGCCAGTTGCGGGACCTGTTCGCCCTGGAGGCCGGGGCGGTGGTGGAGTGAGCGAGCGGAGCGCCGGCGTGAGCACCGACCGGTTCGCCGACTACGGGCGCCCCCGTCGGGTCGACGGGGGTCTGCGGGCGCGCAGCGCCCGGGGTGCGATCGGCCGGTCCTGGTGGTCGCGGCGTTTCCTGGAGGTGCTGGAGTCGTTCGCGCTCGGCACCCGGTTGACCCGCGGGCGGTCGTACGCGCGAGCCGGTCAGGTGCTCACGCTCGACGTCACCCCCGGACGGGTCAGCGCGGTGGTGCAGGGCTCCCGGCCGAAGCCGTACCAGGTGTCGATCGCGGTGCAGCCGTTCCCGGCCGCGCTCTGGTCCCGAATCGAGGACGAGCTGGCCGGGCAGGCGTTCTTCAGCGCCCGGCTGCTCGCCGGGGACCTGCCCGACGAGTTGGAGGAGCTGTTCGCCGCCGCCGGCGCGCCGCTCTTTCCGGCAGGCGTCGACGAGCTGACCCAGCGCTGCAACTGCCCGGACTTCGCGGTGCCCTGCAAGCACCTTGCGGCGACGTTCTACCTGCTGGCCGAGGCGTTCGACGCGGACCCGTTCGAGCTGCTGCACTGGCGCGGTCGGTCCCGCGCCGAGTTGCTCGACGCCCTGCGCGCCCGCCGGGCCGAGGCCACCGGTGTCATCCCGCCGCCCCCGCCGGTCGCCGAACCGTCCGAACCGGACGGTGTGGTGTCGGCGGTGGACGTCGTGGCGCCGGTCGGTGCCGCCCGCGCGCTCGTCGGGCTGTCGGCGACGCCGCTGGCGGAGGCGGCGGACCGGTTCTGGTCAGCGCCGGTGCCGCTGCCGGACCGCCCGCCCCGACTGGTGACCGGCACGGACCTGCTGCTGCGCCAGCTCGGAGCGCCAGCCCCGGCCATCGGTGGGCCGGGAATGCTCGAACGGTTGCGCCGCGCGTACCGGGCGTTCGGCCCGGCGGACCGGTGAGCCGTCCCGTCGAGCGGTTGAGCGGTCATGTCCAGCGGCGGCGGAACCGCCACATGATCGCGGCATTGACCATCAGCACCACCGCGCAGATCGCCCCGGTGAGCCGACCGGCGAACACGGCTATCGCCGGCAGTGACGCCCACAGCACGATGGTCAACAACATCAGATAGCGGCCCCTGCGGGCCCGGACCCGGTGGTCGAGCTTCTTGAAGAAAGCCGGGTCGCTTTCCCGGAGCTGACGGGTGATCTGGTCGAATCTGCGCTGATCCTCTTTGCTGAGCATGGCGCTGCCTTCCCCTCACGCGTTCAGCGGTTCGGCGGCATACCCGCTGCGGTGGCGGCTCACGCTCGCCTGCTGCTGCTACTTTTCCTCCATCCGAACGCGCTTCATGTCCGGCTTACCCCGACCTTAAGTTTGCCTTTGGTGGTTAACGACGCCGAAAGTGTCGGGTACGGCGGGGTGGTCCGATCCGTGCTCGGCTGGCGCGCGTACGCCCTGCTGGGAGAGTCTGCGGGCGGATCCGTCCCGTCGCCCGCCGACGAGGCCGCACTGAACGGTGTCTTAAGTGCCCTCACGGGGGTGCTCCGGCCGCCTTGAAGGGCCCTGGGGCCTTGGTTACTTTGCCGTAGCAACCCCCTCAGGCAACAGTCGCCGCACCTGCCGCACCTGCCTGGTAGCAGCTTCCGGCGCTCATCAGAAATCGGGATTGGTACATGGCCGACCAGAATGTGCCACCACGTCGGCCGCGGGACGACCGCGGTTGGGACGGACACCAGCACCACAGCGCTGACGGCTACGGCGACCCCCACCCGCCCGCGCCCTACGGCTACGACTCGCCCCACCCCCAGCAGGGCGGCTACGCCGCGCCGGCCGACCCGCGTGAGCAGTACGCCGGGCAGCCCGCACCCGCCCCGCGCGGTCCGCAGTGGATCGGCCCGGAGGGCCTTGGCCGCCCGGCCCCGGCCCGCCCGGCCGGCACCGGACTGCCCACCCTCGACGATGACGACGAGCCGGGTCGCAAGGTCGGCCGACGCAAGGCGATGGTGGCCCTCGGCGGCACCGCCGCCGTCGTCGCCGGTGGCGCGGCGCTCGCCATGACCCCGCAGATCCGTGGCCTCCTCGGCGGCGAGGCGGCGGCTGGCGACGCGACCGGCAGCACGGTGACCGACGGCACCGCTGCACGGCCCAGCGGCCAGCAGCCCAGCACGGTGCGCACCTACACCGAGCAGAACGAGAGCTACATGGGCTCCCGCGCCGGTGCGGCGCTGAAGAAGAACGCGCCGGCCGGTGGGCGCACCTTCTCCGGCCCGGCGGCGGCAGCGGCGGCGACCCAGGTGACCGTGAAGACGGTGCTGGCGAAGGACCCGATCCTGCACCTGGCCCGGCGGGCCACCTTCGGCGTGACGCCCGCGCTGGTCGCCGACATCAAGCGCGAGGGCATGGACGCCTGGATCCGCGCCCAGCTGGACCCGGACAAGTTGGAGCCGAGCAAGGGCGAGCTGAAGCTCGCCGAGCTGCCGACCCAGAAGCTCTCCGTGCAGCAGCTGCGCGACCAGCGGGACAAGCTCAACGACCAGGGCGCCCAGCCGGACCAGGAGATGGTCGACGCCACCATCGCCCGGCAGATCTGGTCCAAGCGCCAACTGTTCGAGGTGATGGTCGACTTCTGGAACGACTTCCTGCACGTCGCCGCGGACTTCGACGGCGGCGAGGTGTACCGCAACTCGTTCGACCAGGACGTCGTCCGCAAGCACGCCCTGGGCAGCTACCCGGAGATGCTGGTCGCCGCGAACAAGCACCCGGCGCTGCTGATCTACCTGAACCAGAAGGACTCCCGCAAGGACGCGATCAACGAGAACCTCGCGCGGGAGAACCTCGAGCTCTACTCGGTCGGCGTCGACGGCGGCTACAAGGAGCCGGACGTCCGGCAGGCCGCCATGCTCCAGACCGGCCGTGGCGTCCAGGACGGCAAGTACGTCTTCCGGCCCGAGCAGCACTACGTCGGCAAGGTGAAGATCCTCGGCTTCACCCACGCCAACAACTCGGCCGACCCGAAGAAGGCCGAAGCGGCGATCGACGCGTACATCACCTACATCGCGACGCACCCGTCGACCGCGAAGTACGTGGCGCAGAGCCTGGCCACCCGGTTCGTCTCGGACACCCCGCCGAAGTCCCTGGTGGACCGGCTGGCCAAGACGTACACCACCAACAAGGGCATGATCAAGCCGGTCCTGATGACGCTCTTCTGCTCCTCGGAGTTCTGGGCCGGTGTGGGCCAGAAGGTGCGCCGGCCGATGGAGTACCTGGTCGCCACGTACCGCACCCTGGGTGTCTCGCCCGAGGCGTCGCCGAAGCACAACAACGGCGACAGCAAGCGCACCCCGTACGCCCGGGGGCTGCGCCAGATCAACGACAAGCTGCGCGAGTTGGGTCACTACCCGATGGGTCAGCCCACGCCGGACGGCTACCCGGACGTCTACGTCGCCTGGACCTCGGCCGGCACCATGGTCAACGGCTGGAACGAGGCGGGCGAGATCCTCGCCGGCTACCGCACCACCTTCACGTACACGGCGCCGGAGAAGTTGGTCGCCAAGCCTCCGGCGACGGCCGGGGCGTACGTGGACGCGCTCTCCCTGCGGCTGGTGGGCCAGAAGTTGAGCACGCGGGAGAAGAACCTCATCCTCGGCGTGGCCGGTGTGTCGGCGACCGCCAAGGTCGACGCCACGTTCAACGGGGCCATCACCGCCGTCGCGCGGGCGATCCTCGCTTCCCCCCAGCACCACCTCCGGTGAGGCACCCGATGGAGAAGACTGTGTACAACTCTTTCCCCCTGCACCCCGAATGCCCGGACGTGCGACGGCTGGCCGACAACCCGGCCGAGGCGTTGCTGCGCGCCGAGGCCGACATCGTCGCCGCCGAGAACGCCGCCGAGTTCGACAGGTACCGCACCCTGGAGGACCTGGAGGAGGCCCAGCAGGACGGGCGGGGCGTGACCCGACGGACCTTCGTCGCGGGTGCCGCCGCCACCGCGACCGCGCTGGCCACCGCCCAGTTCGTCACCACCTCGGCGTCGTTCGCGGCGACCAAGACCGGCACCCTGATCCACGTCTTCCTCTACGGCGGGCTGGACGGGCTGAGCCTCGTCGCTCCGGACAACGACCCGGTGCTCGCCAAGGCCCGCCCCGACCTGCTGCTCGGAAACGACTCGTTGGCCCTGGGCCGGGGCTTCAAGCTGACCAGCGCGTTCAAGCCGCTGGAGAAGTGGCTCACGGCCGGTCAGCTGGGCTTCATCCCGGCGGTCTCGGACGAGCGGTTGTCCCGCAGCCACTTCCAGGCCGCGGACGCCTGCAACCTGGGCGGGCTGCCCAACGAGACCGGCGGCCGGGGTTGGCTCGACGGGCTCGTCGACAACCTGGGCAAGGGCACCGCGTTCCGCAGCGTCGGTGTCGGCAGCACGCTGCCCCGCTCGCTGGTCGGCAACAACGGCGCGCTTTCGCTGAGCAGGGTCGGCTCGCTGCGGCTCAACGGTGACGAGCGGTTCCGTGCCGCCACCGAGAAGGCCATCAAGGGGCTCTTCACCGGCATCAACCACCCGGTCGAGGAGGCCGTGCAGGAGGGCATGGGCGCGCTGGCCACCGCCCAGAAGCTCGCCGCGAAGCCGTACCAGCCGGCCGAGGGTGTCAAGTACGAGGGCGTCGGCAACGCGTTCCAGCAGCTCGCCCAGCTGATCAAGGGCGGCGCCAACGTGCGGGTCGCCACGGTCGGCATGGGCGGCTACGACACCCACGAGAACCAGGGCACCCGCGAGGGCGGCCAGCTGCACCGCCGGTTGAACGAACTGGCCAGCGCGATGGCCGCGTTCTTCACCGATCTCGGCCCGCAGGCCGCCGACGTGACGATCATGGTGTCCAGCGAGTTCGGCCGGCGAGTCAGCTCCAACACCGGCGGCACCGACCACGGACACGGCGGCGTGGTCACCCTGCTCTCCGGCAAGAAGCTGGCCGGTTCGCTGCTCGGCACCTGGAACGGCCTGGACAAGCTGGACTCCGGTGACGTGCCGGAGTACAACAACATGTTCAACGTCTACGGCGCGGTGGCCCAGGGCCGGTTCGGGCTCACCAACGCGGAGGTCGACAAGGTCTTCCCTCGCCAGAAGTACGCCCCGATGAAGCTGTACGCGTGACGTACCCGCACACCCACGCCACCGGCCGCCGCACCGGGACCTCGTCCCGGCACGGCGGCCGGTCGGCTGCTCCCGTACCCCCGCAGGTGCCGGCCCGGCGCGGACCCGGCGGCCGACGGCTGCTGGGCGTGCTGCTCCTGATCGGCCTGCTCGCCAGCGTGCTCCCGTGGTGGTTGGGCACCCCCGCCGGATCGTTGCGGACCACCGCGACCACCATCACCGCGGCCGGCCGGATCACCGGCCTGGTCGCCGGCTACCTGCTGCTGGTGCAGGTGCTGATGATGAGCCGCCTACCGGTGCTGGAACGGTGGATCGGCGGCGAGCACACGGCCCGCTGGCACCGGGACATCGGTGCCACCCTGCTGGTCACCGCGCTGGCGCACATGTCGCTGATCCTCGTCGGCTACGCCGACCTGCGTAACCAGTCGATCCTCGCCGAGGTCGGCACGCTGCTCGGCGACTACGAGGACATGGTCTCGGCGTTCGCCGCCACCGGCATCATGATGCTGGTCGGGTTCAGCAGCATCCGGGCGATCCGACGGGCGTTGCCCTACGAGCTGTGGCACCTGCTGCACCTGTCCAGCTACCTGATCCTGCTGCTCGGCTTCGGCCACCAGTTCACCCACGGCGCGCAGCTGTACAAGCCCGGCCCGGTGCGCACCGGCTGGATCGCGCTCTACCTCCTGGTCGTCGCCGCCCTGCTCTGGGGTCGGGTGATCGCGCCGCTGGCGTTCAACCTGCGCTACCGGCTGCGGGTCGCCGACGTGGTCGCCGAGAGCCCCGACACCATCTCCATCTACCTCACCGGGGAGCGGCTCGGCCGGCTCGCGATGCTCGGCGGCCAACACTTCCGCTGGCGGTTCCTCACCCGGGGCTGCTGGTGGCAGTCGCACCCGTTCTCGGTCTCCGCCGCCGCCAACGGCCGCTGGCTGCGGGTCACCGTCAAGGTGGTCGGCACCCACACCGCCGACCTGCGCGACCTGGACCCGGGCACCCGGGTCTGGGCCGAAGGCCCCTCGGGCACCTTCACCGCCGCGCACCGGCTCCGCGAGCGGGCGCTGTTGATCGCCGGCGGCAGCGGCATCACGCCGATCCGGGCGATGCTGGAGGAGCTGCCGCCGGGCGCCGCGCTGATCTACCGGGCCCGCACCCCGGCCGACGTGCTGCTCAGCCGAGAGTTGGACTGGCTGGCCCAGGAGCGGAACACCTCGGTCTGGTACGTCATCGGTTCCCGCGACGACCCCGGCCCCCGGCAGCTGATGAGCCCGGACGGGCTGCGCCAACTGGTGCCCGACGTGGCCCGGCGCGACGTCTACCTGTGCGGGCCGCCCGGGCTGGTGGAACAGTCGGTGCGGGCGCTGCGGCGGGCCGGCGTGCCCCGGCGGCAGATCCACCTGGCCACGTTCGAGCTGTAGGAAGGGCATACCCATGCGTCGCGCGTTCCTCGCGATCACCGGCCTGGCCGCCAGCACCACCGCGCTGGTGGTGTTCAAGGGCTCGCCGGGCGCCACCCAGGTCGCCCAGAACCTGCCGACCGCCCAGCCGGTCGATCCCACCCCGCAGGAGGTCGAGCCGAGCGCCGACCCGTCGGGCGCGCCGCCGACGCCGTCGGTGACCGCCGACGCGCCCACGTCGCCCAAGCCGACCAAGAACACCGCTCGCCCGTCCGGCACGCGCACCACCACGAAGGCCGCACCCCGGACCACCACCAAGGCACCCCAGTCGAGCACCCGCCGGGTCACCGGCAACGGCTTCGACAACGAGTACGGGTACGTGCAGGTGCAGATCGTCGTCTCGGGTAACCGGATCGTCGAGGCCGTGGCGTTGTCGCTGCCCAGCGGCGGTGAATCCGACATCCACAGCAGCGACGTCCGCGACCGCTACGACGGCAGCGGCGGCGAGGTGGTGCAGAAGCAGAACGCGAACCTCAACACCGTCTCCGGGGCCACCGAGACCAGCAATTCCTACAAGCAGTCACTGCGGTCCGCCATCGAGCAGGCCTTCTGACGTGCGGGCCACACTGACCCGACCCGGGCTGTGCCGGGTCGAACAGATCATGGGTACGGCCATCACAGTGGACCTCGCCGACGATCTGCCCCCGGCGACCCTGCGCGAGCTGGCGGATGAGGTCTTCGCCTGGATGCACGAGGTGGACGCGCGGTTCAGCACCTACCAGCCGGCCAGCGAGGTGTGCCGCTTCGACCGGGGTGAGGTGCTGCTGTCCGAAGCGTCAGCGGACCTGCGGTACGTGTTGGAGACCTGCGCCGACCTGTGGGGCGCCACCGACGGGTTCTTCGACGCGTACGCCACCGGTCGGCTCGACCCGTCCGGCTTCGTCAAGGGCTGGGCGGCTCAGGTCGCCTCGGACCGCCTCGTCGCCGCCGGTGCCGTCAACCACTGCGTCAACGCCGGTGGTGACGTGCGGGTGCGGGGCCTGTCGCCGTCCGGTGAGCCGTGGCGCATCGGCATCCGGCACCCGTGGGACGCGACGGCGGCCTGCCTGGTGCTCGCCGGGACCGACCTGGCCGTGGCCACGTCCGGCGTGTACGAGCGGGGCCGGCACGTGTTGGACCCGCGCCGGGGAGCGCCGGCCAGTGGGCTGCGCTCGGTGACCGTGGTCGGGACCGACCTCGGGGTGGCCGACGCGTACGCCACCGCTGCCCTGGCCATGGGCACCCCCGGCCTCGGTTGGTTGGCCCGCCTGGACGATCACACCCACGCGGCGATAACCGACAACGCCCGCCAGTACCAGTCCGTCGACCTCCCCCTGACGGACTAGCGGAGAGGGCGGTGGGTGCCGGCTGGGCGGGAGCCGGTGGGTCGGGGGCGGCCGGGGCGGGAGCCGGACGGTCGGGTGCCGGCCCAGCGACGCCCTGGGTGGCTGCGCCGGGGCGGCTCGGTCCCGCCGGGGTGAGGCGCTCTGTCGTTGGTGGACATCGTTCCCCCGTTCGTGGCGCGCGTTCGCACCGTCTCCCTTTCAACGAGGACCGGCGCCCCGGCGACGCTGTCGGGCTTCGAATCGAATCGTCGACCGGGCTGGTTTCACATGCCTCGTCGGGGCAGCGGCAGGTGACCGGGGAGCAGGTCGGGGGCGAGCGTCACCCCGGCGGCGCGCAGCGCCCCGATCAACGTGTTCTGCACGAGGTACGAATCCGGAAGCTGCCAGCGCGCCTGCTCGGGGGCGACCGCCCAGCGGACCGTGCCCTCCGGCAGCCGGGTGGGCGGCGCGGGGATCCACGAGCCCGGCCCGTGCCGGACCACGTGGAAGCAGTGCTCCAACTCGGGCCGGAGCGGGTCGCCGGGGCGGACCAGGAACATCCACCGCCCGGTGGGCGTGACCAGCACCGGCCCGCGTACGCCGGTGCCGGCCGGGTGGATCTGGACCGCGTCGAGCACGTGCCGGCCGAGGTGGGCGGGCACCTCCAGCACGTCGAAGGCCCGGCCGGTGGGGAGCAGCACGCCGTGCGGGCGGCTCCGCCACCAGGTGGCCACCCGGGCCGGGTCGGCGCTGGCGGCGAGCTCCCAGTTCTCCAGGGCGGGATGGCAGCCCACTGTGGGACAGCCGGCCCGCCCGCAGACGAAGCGGCTGCGGGCCAGACAGGCGCCCGGTGTGACCTCCCAGCCGTGCATGGCGTACCGGATGGCGACCCGGCGCAGCCGGACCCGTTCCAGCGGCGACAGTTCGGCGACGCGCGGTCCGACATTCCCCCACATGTGTGCCCACTCCTCTCGTCGGTCCCGGCGTTCGCCAGGTCGCATGTCGAGCACCGTCACTGCCGTAACCCACGATCGTTGAGGTTGACGAACGGCTCGTGCAACTTGCACGAAAAGTACGAGGACCAGCTGTACGGCTGACGCACATCCTGTGCGACCAGCTCAAACCTGAAAGTGAACAGCAGCCGCCGGGCCCACGGACATCGCCCCGACTCGATCAATCGTCGGTGGCAGGGGAGGATGGGGAGATGGACGAGCTACCCATAGGACGGCGAGTGGCCTACTGGCGGGGGCGACGCAAGATGTCCCAGCAGGTCTTCGCGGACCGGCTGGGCAAGTCCAAGAGCTGGGTGGACAAGGTCGAACGCGGCGTCCGCCGGTTGGACAAGTTCTCCGTCCTCTATGAGATCGCCGACATCCTCCAGATGGACGTCCAGCTGCTGCTGGGTAAGGACCCGGAGCGGCGCGCAGACGCCCTCAACTGCATCGACCAGGTCGAGGTGCAGGAGATCCGGGCGGCGTTGGAACGCTACGACTCGATGAGCGCGTACTTCGACGCGGCGCCGTTCCCGCCGCCGATGGACGACATGCGCAAGGCCGTCAACCACGCCTGGCTCACCTATCAGTACGGCCGCTACGGGATGCTCACCCGGGCGCTGCCCAAGCTGCTGCGCGACGCCCAGGCGGCCGACGCCGCCTACGGCGGTGAGCGGGCCGCCGAGGCCGCCCACCTGCTCGGTCAGGTCTATCAGATCGCCTC
Organism: Micromonospora sp. CPCC 205558; assembly: GCF_036902955.1. Lineage (NCBI taxonomy): Bacteria > Bacillati > Actinomycetota > Actinomycetes > Micromonosporales > Micromonosporaceae > Micromonospora > Micromonospora sp. CPCC 205558. The sequence continues at coordinate 352,965 of NZ_JBAKHR010000005.1, read as the reverse complement.
CTCGGTGCTGCGCAAGCTCGGCGAGTGCGAGCTCGCCTGGCTGGCCGCCGACCGGTCGATGGCGGTGGCCCAGCGGGCCGACGACCCGCTGCTGGCCGGGATCGCCACCACCCGGGTGTGCAACGCCCTGGTCGCGATGGGGAGGGCCCGCCCCGCGCTGGAGCTGAACGTCCAGATCGCCAACCGGCTGGCACCGGGTGGGAGCAACGAGGTCTCCCCGGCCCGCCTTTCCGTCTACGGGATGCTGCTGCTCCAGGGCGCGATGGCGGCGTCCCGGATCGGCGACTCGGCCAGCGTCGACGATCTGATCAACTGCGCGCAGGAGGCCGCCACCCTGCTCGGCGGCGACCACAACCACTACTGGACGTCGTTCGGCCCGACGAACGTCGAGCTGCACCGGGCCGCCGCCGCGGTGGAGTTGGGTGACGGGGGGCGGGCCGTGGAGGTGCACCAGCTGCGCATCGCGGAGCCGGCCTTCAACGCGCTGTTGCCCGAGCGCCGCGCCCACCACCTGCTCGACATCGCCCGCGGCTACGCCCAGATAGGTGACGTGGCGAACGCCGGCGAGATGCTGCTGCTCGGTGATCGGCTCGCCCCGTCGGAGATCCGCTGCCGGCCGATCGCGCACGAGGTGATGTCCGACATCCTCCGTCGCACACGTGGTGCGCCGCCTTCTCCGGTAGCGGAGTTGGCTGAGCACATGGGAGTAGGGGTATGAGCGCGGAGCCGGTCTGATGGCCGGTACAGCGCGCAACAGCGGGCACCGCGAGGTGCTCTACGTCATCGCCTGCGGTTCGCCGCTGGCACGACACGTCGGTCGTCTGGTCGACCTCGCCCAACAGGACGGTTGGGACGTCTGCGTGATCACCACGCCGGACGGTGCGAAGTTCGTCGACCAGTCGGCCCTGATTCGGCAGACCGGCCATCCGGTGCGGGTGCACTACAAGAATCCCGGTGACCCGGACGTGTTGCCGCCCGCCGACGCCATGATCGTCTGCCCGGCCACCGTCAACACCGTGAACAAGTGGGCGGCCGGGATCACCGACACCCTGGCGCTCGGGCTGTTGGTCGAGGCCCAGGGCAAGGGCGTCCCCATCGTGGCGGTGCCGTACACCAACGCGGCGATGGCCTGCCACCCGGCGTTTCGGGCCGGGGTGGCCCGGTTGGCCGAGTGGGGCGTCACTGTGCTCTTCGGCGACGATGTGATCGCTCTGCATCCGCCCGGAATGGGGGAACAGCACATGCACGCCTTCCCCTGGGCGATGCCGCTGGCCGCGCTGCAGACCGTCTCGTGGAGCGCCGCCTAGCGAGCCCGGCAGATCATCCGCCCGACGCGGCCGGGCCGGGTGTCACCGCCCGGTGGCCGCCACGCCGGTAAGCTGGCCCGCCGTGAGCACAAGCGGATCCGCCCCCACTGTCGGCGACGTGGTGGCCGAGCTGGAACGGCGCTTTCCGCCGGTCTGGGCGGAAGAGTGGGACCGGGTGGGCCTGGTGCTCGGTGAGCCGGCCGCCCCGGTCCGCCGGGTGCTCTGTGTGGTGGATGTGGTGCCCGAGACGGTCGACGAGGCGCTCGTCGCCGGCGCGGACATGATCGTCTCGCATCACCCGCTGCTGCTGCGCGGGGTGTCGTCGGTCGCTGCGACGACCTTCAAGGGGCGGATCATCCACCGGTTGATCCGGGCCGGGGTGGCGCTCTACGCGGCGCACACCAACGCCGACGTCGCCTCCCCGGGCGTCTCCGACGCCCTCGCCGCCCGTTTCGGGCTCACCGGTCTACGCCCACTCCAGCGGCCCACGCCCGGCTCGCCCGCCCACGGCGCCGACCGGGGGTTCGGCCGGATCGGCGAGCTGCCCCAGCCGATGACTCTCGCCGAACTGACCCGGCACGCCGCCGCGGTGCTTCCCGTCACGTCTTGGGGAGTTCGCGCGGCGGGGGATCCCGGGCGTATGGTTCGTACCCTCGCCGTCAGCGGCGGGTCGGGGGACAGTTTCCTTGGCGCCGCGACCGCCGCCGGGGTGGACGCGTTCCTCACCGCCGACCTGCGGCACCACCCGGCCGGCGAGCACCTCGCCGCCGATGGTCCCGCCCTGATCGACGCCGCCCACTGGGCGACGGAACGACCGTGGCTGGACGACCTGGCCGCCTTCCTCCGGGAGGCGCTGGACGTCGAGACGCTGGTGTCCGACCTGGACACCGACCCGTGGACCGTGCACGCCGCCGCACCCGCTGTGGACGACAAGGAGCCCGACCGTGAAGGCTGACCCTCAGGTGCAGCGCCGCCTGCTCGACCTCCAGGCGATCGACACCAACCTCGCCCAGCTCGCCCACCGCCGGCGTTCGCTGCCCGAGCGCGCCGAGCTGGAGGCGCTGGCCCGCGAGCTGTCGTCGATGGAGGACGAGCGGGTCCGCGCCCAGGTGGCGGTGGACGACCTGGACCGCGACATCGCCCGGTTGGAGAAGGACGTCGAGCAGGTCCGGGCCCGCAAGGAGAAGGACGAGAACCGGCTGGCCGCCGGCACCGGCCCGGCCCGCGAGCTGGAGGCGCTCCAGCACGAGCTGGTCTCGCTGAAGCGCCGCCAGGGCGACCTGGAGGACGCCGAGCTGGAGCTGATGGAGCAGCGGGAGACCGCGCAGGGCGTACTGGACGGCGTGGAGCAGCGGCTGGCCGAGACCCGGGACAAGCGCGCTGCGACCGAGCAGCGCCGCGACGAGGCGTTGGCCGAGATCGCCAAGGAGGAGGAGTTCAAGCGGGGCGCACGTCAACCGCTCGCCTCCGACCTCCCGAGCGAGCTGGTCAACCTCTACGACAAGATCCGCGAGGACACCGGGCTGGGTGCCGCGCTGCTCACCGCGGGCCGCTGCGGCGGGTGCCGCCTGGAGCTGTCCGGCGCCGACCTGGCCCGGATCCGCAAGGCCGCCCCCGACGACGTGGTCCGCTGCGAGGACTGCCGACGGATCATGGTCCGCACCAACGAGTCGGGCCTGTAGGTCGTGGCGCCGCGGGTGGTCTCCGTCGAGGCCGACGGTGGGTCCCGGGGCAACCCCGGCCCCGCCGGCTACGGGGCGGTGGTACGCGACCCGGCGACCGGCGAGGTGCTCGCCGAGCGCTCCGAGTCGCTCGGCACGGCCACCAACAACGTCGCCGAGTACCAGGGCCTGATCGCCGGGTTGACCGCCGCCGCCGAGCTGGGCGCCGCCGAGGTGGACGTCCGGATGGACTCCAAGCTGGTGGTCGAGCAGATGTGCGGCCGGTGGCAGATCAAGCACCCCGGCCTGCGGCCCCTCGCCGCCCAAGCCGCCGCGCTGGTGGGCCGGTTCACCGCGGTCCGGTTCAGCTGGATCCCGCGCGAGCAGAACCGGCACGCCGACGCCCTCGCCAACGCCGCCATGGACGCCGCCGCGGGCCGTCCTGCGGCGGCTGCGCCCACCGGCCGTCCTGCGGCGGCTGCGCCCACCGGCCGTCCTGCGGCGGCTGATTCCCCGGGCCGTCCTGCGGCGGCTGCGGCCCCCGGCCAGCCCGCAATCGGCAGTGACCCGGCGACCGCGCCGGCCTCCTGGGAGCCACGGCCGACCTTCACCGCCACCCGGCTGATCCTGGTCCGGCACGGTGAGACCCCGTACACGGAGCAGCGGCGCTACTCCGGGCGCGGCGACGTGCCGCTCTCCGAGCGCGGCCGGGCCCAGGCCCGCGCCACCGGTGCCCGAGTGGCCGAGCTGGCTCCGTCCGTCGCGGCCGTGCTCAGCTCACCGTTGTCCCGGTGTACGGCCACCGCGGCGTCGATCGCCGGGGCGCTCGGTGACGTGCCGGTCCGCACCGAGGACGACCTGATCGAGTGCAACTTCGGCCAGTGGGAGGGGCGCACCTTCGCGGAGGTGCGCGAGCAGTGGCCGGGGGAGATGGATGCCTGGCTCGCCTCACCCCGGGTCGCGCCGCCGGGCGGGGAGTCGTTCACCCACGTCGCCGAGCGCGCGCACCGCGTCATCGCCGGGCTGCTCACCGCGTACCCCGGTGAGACCGTGGTGGTCGTCTCGCACGTCTCGCCGATCAAGCTGTTGCTGCGCGACGCCCTCGCGGCCGGCGACGGCTTCCTGCACCGGCTCTTCCTGGACGCGGCCGGCATCTCGGTGCTCGACATGTGGCCCGACGGCGGCGTGGCCGTGCGTACGGTCAACGACACCGCCCACCTCTCCACCATCGGCTGAGCCCCCGCACCCGTCCGTCAGGCTGGTCGGTCGCGCCGTTCGGCGCAGCCGGCCGGCCGTTCGGCGCAGCACCCTCCGAGCGGGTCAGGTGACCGCCATCACAGAGTCGTAGCCTCCGGCCGTTACATCGAGAGCCACGACTACCCGGAGGTGTGTCAGATGGCTGCACCCGAACCGGAGGCGCCCACCACGGCGCCGACCAGGGCGAAGGACCACAGCCCCTGGAACTGGTTGCTGTTCATTCCCATCGTGGTGCCGCTGGTCCCGGTCTTCTTCAATGGCGACTCGCCCCGGGTCTTCGGCTTCCCCCGCTTTTACTGGCTGCAACTGGCCTTCATCCTGCTCGGCGTCGGCACCACCACCTTGGTCTACCAGATGACAAAGAAGCGGGGTGGTTCCTGATGTGGCGCGACCACCTCACCGAGATCATCGTCTTCACGTTCCTCTTCCTGCTGGTGAGCGTGATGGGCTTCGTGGCCGCCCGGTGGCGGGCACCGAAGGACATGGCGCACCTGGACGAGTGGGGGTTGGGCGGGCGCAGCTTCGGCGGCTGGATCACCTGGTTCCTGGTCGGCGGTGACCTCTACACCGCGTACACCTTCGTGGCGGTGCCGGCGTTGATGTTCGGTGCCGGCGCGGCCGGGTTCTTCGCCGTGCCGTACACCATCGTCATCTACCCGCTGGTCTTCCTGGTGCTGGTGCGGCTCTGGTCGGTGTCGCACCGGCACGGGTTCGTCACGCCTGCCGACTTCGTCCGCAACCGGTTCGACTCACCGGTGCTGGCGCTGCTGATCGCGATCACCGGCATCGTCGCCACCATGCCGTACATCGCGTTGCAGCTGGTCGGCATCGAGGCGGTGCTCAAGACGATGGGGGTGACCGGCGAGAGCACGATCGCACGGCACCTGCCGATCATCATCGCGTTCGCCATCCTGGCCGCCTACACGTACCAGTCGGGGTTGCGTGCGCCGGCGCTGATCGCGTTCGTCAAGGACAGCCTGATCTACATCGTGATCCTGGTGGCGGTCGTCTACCTGCCGTACAAGCTGGGCGGTTGGGGTGACATCTTCGCCGCCGCGGACGCGAAGTTCGACGCCTCGCCCAGCCCGAACGACGGCATCCTGCTCAACGGCAACAACCAGCTTCAGTACGTGACGCTGGCGTTCGGCTCGGCGTTGGCGCTCTTCCTCTACCCGCACAGCATCACCGGTGTGCTGGCCAGTAAGAACCGCGACGTGATCAAGCGGAACATGTCGGCGCTGCCCGCGTACAGCCTGCTGCTCGGGTTGATCGCGCTGCTCGGCTACATGGCCATCGCGGCCGGCGTGAAGCCGCTGCCTGGCAACTCGGCCGGCTCGGTGGACAACAACACCATCGTCCCGTTGCTGTTCGACCAGCAGTTCCCGGACTGGTTCGCCGGTGTCGCGTACGCGGCGATCGGCATCGGTGCGCTGGTGCCGGCGGCGATCATGTCGATCGCGGCGGCGAACCTGTTCACCCGCAACATCTACAAGGAGTACCTGAAGCGGGACGCCTCCCCGGCCCAGGAGGCGAACGTTTCGAAGATCACCTCACTGGTGGTGAAGGTCGGCGCGGTGGCCTGCATCGTGTTCCTCGACCCGCAGTTCTCCATCGACCTCCAGCTGATCGGTGGTGTGATCATCCTGCAGACGCTGCCGGCGGTGGCGTTGGGCCTCTACACCCGCTGGTTCCACCGCACCGGCCTGATCGTCGGCTGGGTGGTCGGTATGGGGCTGGGCATGTGGATGCTCTACCAGGTGGCCAGCCCGACCCGGAAGCACTTCGGCGGCTCGGCGTTCCCGCTGTCGGAGTTCGGGTTCGACACGACCAAGACGATCTACGTCGGCATCGTGGCGGTGGCTGTCAACCTGGCCGTGGCGGCGCTGGTGACGCTGGCGCTGCGGGCCGCGAAGGTCGAGGAAGGGGTCGACGGCACCGAGCCGGACGACTACTTCGCCGACGAGGGCGACCCTCGGGTCACCCCGGGCACCGAGCGCGACGCCGACTCGGCCCGCGAGCCGGTCGCCTGACCGCTGGTACGCCCGGGTGCCGACGCCGGTCGGTGCCCGGGCGTATCTGTGTCCAGGCCGTCGTCTGTGTTCAGGCCGTCGTCTGGGGCCGTCGTCTGGGGCCCGTCGTCTGTGTTCAGGCCGTCGTCTGGGGCCGTCGTCTGGGGCCCGTCGTCTGTGTTCAGGCCGTCGTCTGGGGCCGTCGTCTGGGGCCCGTCGTCTGTGTTCAGGCCGTCGTCTGGGGCCGTCGTCTGGGGCCCGTCGTCTGTGTTCAGGCCGTCGTCTGGGGCCCGTCGTCGGCGGGGTGATCGTCGTCGTGGTGGGGGTCGTCGTGGTGGGGGTCGTTGTCGCGGCGGTGAGGTGGCTTCAGGCGCTATCGAGCTGATGTCGCAAACGAATCATGCGCCCCCCGACGTAGGCAGCGAGGGCTGGGGGGGGTCAGCGAGGGCTGCCGGGGTCAGCGAGGGCTGGCGGGTCAGCGAGGGCTGCCGGGCCGGGCCGGCGACCTGACGCGCTTTGGCTACCAAGATCGTGCTCGATCGTTGTTGTAGTGGCGTAGGGCCGCGCGGGAGGCCACTACAACCAGGACCATGCGCGATCTTGGTGGTGGAAGGAACTCTCGCGTCGGTCCACCAAGGCCGGCGGTGCTTCTGCGGCCTACGGTTGTGATCGGCCGATTCCCTTGAGTGCGAGGGTCAGCAGTTGTTCCGCCTTGGCCGCGCCCATCGGTTGCGCCGCGAGTGAGATGCCGTTGGCGAGGATGATCAGGTCGGCCATGGTGATGTCGGGCCGTACCGCACCCTCGTCGATGGCTCGGCGGAGCAGTTGTTCACCGGCGGCGACGAGTATCGCGCCGCAGGCCTCGGTCTCCTCGGGGGGCTCGTTCAGGAGCGATTCCGCGAGGCCGCGGGTCGTCGTGGCGTACGCGGTGACCTCGTGCAGCCAGGTCGTCAGCGCGTCGAGGGCGTCCGGCTCGGCGAGCAGATCTCCGGCGCGCGCCGCCAGGTTGCGGATGCAGCCGCGAAAGACCGCCTGGAGCAGCGACCACCGGGTGGGGAAGCGCCGGTGCAGGGTCGCCGATCCCACCCCGGCGGATCGGGCGATCTCCTCCAGCGAGGCGTACGCGCCGTCGCGGGCGATCGCCTCGGACGCCGCCGTGACGATGAGGTCGTAGTTGCGCTGTGCGTCCGCTCTCATGACCCGCCTTGCAGAAGTGGGGTGGCCCCCCGTATCGTAGCCGACGGAAAGTGGGGGACTACCCCACTTGTTTCGTGGGAGGCATCATGGCTGTTCTCGTCATCGGCGCGACGGGCAAGCAGGGCGGGGCCACGGCCCGAGCCCTGCTCGACCGTGGCGTCCCGGTTCGCGCCCTGGTTCGTGATCCCGGCGCCGAGAGCGCCCAGGCGCTGCGGGATCGGGGCGCCGAACTGGTCAAGGGCGACCTGGACGACATGGAGTCGCTGCTGGCCGCGGCGGACGGGATGGACGGCCTCTTCTCCATCCCGTATCCGGACGTGACGGACATGCAGGGCGACGCCGAGGTGACCCGCGGCCGCAACGTCATCGAGGCAGCGCGCCGGGCCGGTGTGTCGCACGTCGTGCACAGCAGCGTCTCGGGTGCCGGCGACTTCCACCGCAACCAGCCCGGGTGGGCCGAGGGTCGGTGGGACACGCACTACTGGGAGAGCAAGGCCGCCATCGACGAGATGGTGCGCTCCGGTGGCTTCGCGCACTGGACCATCCTGAAGCCCTCGACCTTCATGGAGAATCTCCTCGGCTGGTCCTACCTCTTCGGCGACTGGTCCAGCGGCACGATCATCACCGGCTTCGCCGCGGACACGCGGATGCCGTGGATCGCCGTCAACGACATCGGCGAAGCCGCGGCGGTCGCGCTCACCAATCCGGGGAAGCTCGACGGCCTGGACGTCGAACTCGCCGGCGACCTGCTCACCATGACCGAGATCGCGGCCATCCTGAGTGAGGTCACCGGCCGGGCGGTCACCGCTCCCGTGCTCACCCCGCAGGAGGCCGTCGAGCGCGGCCTGCTGCCCGCCATGGTCAAGGCGGTCGAGCAGATCAACGAGAACGGAAGCCCGGCCCGTCCGGAGATGGCCCGCGCTCTCGGCCTGCCCACCACCGACTTCCGCACGTGGGCGCGGCGGACGTTCTCCTGAAGCCTGCCCCGCTCGCCCCGCCCGCCCGCCCGCCCCGCCCGCCCGCCCGCTCGCCCCGCCCGCCCGGCCGGCCGGGCGGGCGGCCGGGCGGGCTCGGCGGGTTCACCGCAAGATCGTGCTCGATCGTTGTTGTAGTGGTGTTGGGCCGCGCAGCAGGCCACTACAGCCAGGATCTTGCGCGATCTTGGCGTAGATGGCGCGGTGAGTCGTTCCACGACACCGCCGCGCGCGGTCAGCGGCGGCGGTTGCGGTTCACCAGGGCGTGGTTGAGGCGGGTCAGCAACCGCGCCAGGGTTTCCCGGTCATCGGTGGTCCAGTCGGCCAGCATGTCGCCGTAGAGCCGGGTCCGTGCGGACCGCACCGCCGCCATCCGTTGCAGGCCGGCGGTGGTGGCGGAGATGACCGTGCCTCGGCCGTCGGACGGGTCCGGGGTACGGGTGATCAGCCCGTCGCGCTGGAGCGCTGACACCTGCCGGGTCACGGTCGAGCCGTCCAGGTTGAGTTGGGCGGCGAGCGCGGAGACGTTCTGCGGGCCGGCGTTGTCCAGGTGCCGCAGGATCACGTACGCGGCCCGGTCGAGCACCCGGTGCTCGGCGGTGCCGGTGGCTCGCCGGGTCGCCTCCCCGAAGCGCATCAGCAGGGCCACCTCGGTCTCGATCTGGCCGAGGGTGCTCTCGTCACGGTCGTCGCTCATAGCTGTATGATACAGAATAAATACCTGTACGATACAGCTATCTGAGGAGTCGGAGTGGATCGGCGTTCCGAACCGAACCGCAGTGCCATCTACGCCACCACACTGGTGGCCTTCCTCGCCATCGCCGGCATCGCCGTCGTCGACCCGATCCTGCCCGCCATCGGCGACGCGATCGGCGTCACCGCCTGGCAGGTCGAGCTGCTCTTCACCGCGTACATCGCGGTCATGGCCGTCGGCATGATCCCGGCGACGCTGGCCAGCGGCCGGTTCGGCTTCAAGCCGGTGCTCATCACCGGCGTCTCCGTGGTCGGCGTCGCCGCGATCCTCGCGTCGTTCAGCGACAACATCGTGCAGCTCTCCGTGCTGCGCGGCGTGTGGGGGCTGGGCAACGCGATGTTCTTCGCCACCGCCATGGTGGTGCTGGTCAACCTGGCCGTCGACCGGGAATGGGTGGTCGGCCTCTTCGAAACCGCCCTGGGCCTCGGCTTCGCCGTCGGACCGCTGATCGGCGGCCTGCTCGGCGAGATCAGCTGGCGGCTACCGTTCTTCGTCTGCGGCGTCTTCATGGTCCTCGCCCTCGGCGTGGCCTCCCGCAAACTCCGCGAGCCCACCAACCGGCAGGCCCCGGTACGCGTCGGCCAGATCTTCGCCACCTACCGCCGACCGGCGTTCATCGCCCTCTGCGCGGTCACCGGCGCGTACAACTTCGTGTTCTTCGTGGTGCTCGGCTACACGCCGCTCTTCCTCGGCCTGGACATCATCCCGCTGGGGCTCGCGTTCACCGGCTGGGGTCTCGGCCTGGCCACCGGCATCCTGGTGATCGGCCACCGGCTGGCCCACCGCATCGGCGCGGTGCAGACAGTCGGCGTGGCCATCGCCGGGCTGCTGGTCTGCATGGTCCTCTTCGCCACCTCCACCAGCACCGCCGAGGCGCTCGTGGTGCTGGTGATCGCCGGGCTCTGCATGGGAATGGCCAACGCCAACCTCACCGACCTGGCGCTCGGCCTCGGCTCCAGCGACCGGCGCGTCGCCACCGGCGCGTTCAACCTGGTCCGCTGGGGCGCCGCCGCACCGGCACCGATCATCTCCGGCAAGCTCGCCGAGCAGTCGCTGTCACTGCCGTTCTGGGTGGGCTTCGGGGTGCTCGCCGTCGGTGTGCTCGTCTACCTGGCCTTCGCGCACGTGATGGCCGCCGGCTACGGCGAGCGGGTGCTCTGGTCCCGCTGGAACCGCAGCGCGGCGAATGCCGAAAAGACCGCCGAGGAGCCGGTCGGCGAAGCGTACTGACCCCGGTTCGTTTCCAAGATCCACACGCTTTGCCGGGAAACCGTTGCTTCAACCCGCGTCGACGCAGCGGTTTCCCGGTAAGCCGTGAGGATCTTGGCGCTGGGCGGTGCCGGGCGGTGCCGGGCGGTGCCGGGCGGTGCCGGGCGCTGCCGGGCTGTACCGGGCGGTGGGGGAGCGGGTGGGCGGCTCAGTTCAGGGCGCGCCACAGCAGGTAGAGGCCGATCGTCGTGCCGAACACCACGATCACCGTCTTGAGCACCACCGGCGGCAGCCGACGGACCAGCCGGGCGCCCGCGTACCCCCCAATAAGGGTGGCCGGCGCGACCACCGCGACGGCCGCCCAGTTCAACGGGCCGAACAGGGCGAACACCACGAGCGTCGTCAACCCCACCACCGCGGACAGCAGATTCTTGATCGCGCTCACCCGCGCCAGGGTCGCGTCCAGCACCAGGGCCAGCCCGGCCACCAGCATCACCCCGAGAGCCGCACCGAAGTACCCGCCGTACACCGCACCAAGCGCGACCATCGTCTGGACCGTGACCGTCCGCTGGCGTGGCGACAGGTCCCGGGGGTGACCGACCAGCCGGCGCAGCGGGTCCTGGAAGGCCAGGACCGCTGTCGCGCCGAGGACCAGAAATGGTACGACCAGCTCGAACGCGCGGGCCGGAGTGGCCAACAGCAGCAACGCCCCGAGAATCGTGCCCACGATGGTGGTGGGCACCAACGTGGCCAGCGCACGGGGGCGCGGCAGGTCCTGCCGGCTGCCCGCCACGCTGGCCAGATACCCGGGAAACACGGCGACGGAGTTGCTGACGTTCGCCGGCACCGGGGGCAACCCGATCGCGATCATCGCCGGAAAGGTGATCAGCGAACCGCCACCGGCCACCGCGTTTACCGTGCCAGCGGCGAGACCGGCGGCGAGCAGCAGCGCGGCGTGGGAGAGATCCATAGGCCCACGAGGCTAGCCGTCGCCTCGCGAGAGGGATTCGCCGGACCGTCCATGAGCTGGGCGATCTTGCCCAGGCGGGGCGGCAATACCGGCAGCACGCTCGTCGTTAGGATGAGAGCGCGACGGACGAGTCGACCGGGCGGCCGCGTCGGCGGGCTTCGGCCCGCCGCCGAGGAACGTCCGGACTCCACAGGGCAGGGTGGTTGTTAACGGCAACCCGGGGCGACCCGCGGGACAGTGCCACAGAAAACAGACCGCCGACCCCAACGGGGACGGTAAGGGTGAAACGGTGGGGTAAGAGCCCACCAGCACCCCGGGTGACCGGGGTGGCTCGGTAAACCCCACCCGGAGCAAGGCCAAGCAAGGGCCGTCATCGCAAGATGACGACCCGGCGCAGACGCTTGAGGGCTGCCCGCCCGATGTCTGCGGGTAGGCCGCTAGAGCCTGTCGGCAACGGCAGGCCGAGATGGATGGCCGCCGCCGGCGCAAACCCCTTGTGGGTACGCGCCGCGCACAGAATCCGGCGTACAGGTCGACTCGTCCGTCGCCCACCAGCTCAGAGACCGTGATCAGGGAGTGGGCTCGGCTCTACTCGGGTGCTGCTGCGTGGCTCCGTCGCCCGGTCGTGGGCAACACCTCATCGTGTGAGTGCTGTCAGCATTTCCCGCAGCCAGGCGATCTCGGTGCGGCTGGTGGCGGTGGCGATGCGGAACAGCCCCCGGCGGAAGGGGTTGTCGGGAAAGTCGTCCGCGCGCAGCGGTCGGTCGCCGTCCCAGAAGAAGCTTGCCGGCTGGGTGAGGAAGTCGAGCCGGCGGTGCAGCACGGCCCCCTGGGCTGCGGGGTCGTCGAGATGGTGCAGGAACGCCAGCAGTGTGAACCAGCGGTTCTCGTCGGTGATGAACAGCTCGTCGGGTGTGCGGAGCTGACGCCGCAACTCCGCGTGCCCGGCGGCGCTCAGGGTCAGCACGTGCCGTGGTGCCGCCGTCTGGCCAGCCTGTACGTCGCGACGCAGCAGGTCCGCGCGCTCCATGCGTTTGATCGTCGGGTACAGCGTCCCGTCGGCGATCGGCCGGACGTGGCCGGTGAGTGCCGCCACGCGTCTGCGCAGCTCGTACCCGTGCAGCGGGGCGTCGGCCAGGAAGCCCAGTATCGCGAACTCCAACACCGTGTTAACTTACCTCGGCAACGTGATACCTCGACGGCGAGGTATTGGTCAGGAGGTACGTGATGCGCGGCGCCCAGGTGCGACCAGATGGCACGACGATCCGCTGGGTGGAACTCCCCGGCATCGAACCCACTCGGGTCTACCTGCACGGGCTCGGTGCCACCTCGCCCGCGTACTACGCGACGGTGGCGACCAACCCCGCCCTTGCCGGAAGGCGCAGCCTGCTCTTGGATCTGCTCGGGCACGGCATCAGCGACCGACCGGCCGACGCCTCGTACACCCTGGAGGAGCACGCCGATCTCCTGGCTGTCGCGCTGACAGCAGCCGAGGTCAGTGGTGCGGAGGTGATCGCTCACAGCATGGGTGGCGCAGTCGCCATCGTCCTGGCCGCCCGCCATCCGCACCTTGTTTCCGCGCTGGTCCTCGTCGACGCCACCCTCGACCCGCAGCCTCCGGGTGTCGGCATCCGCGCCCGCTACACCGAGGAGCAGTTCGTGAACGGCGACGGCCGAGCCGAGACGCTCACCCGAGTCGGCGCGGCCTGGGCGGCAACGATGCGCCTTACCGGTGCGGAGGCGCTGTATCGCACTGCGGCGCATCTCGGCCGGGGCACCACCCCCACCATGCGTGAGCTGCTCCTCGAACTGCCCATGCCGCGTACATACCTCCACCCGGCCGACAACGAGCCGGTCGGTGCGCGGGCACTGACTGACGCCGGCGTGCGGGTGGTCGCCGTACCGGACGCCGGCCACAACATCATGTTGGACAACCCCGACGGCTTCGTCGCGGCCACAGCCACGGCACTACGGGCCTAAGGCGTCGCGCCCGCCTGGCGTCGGGGCGGGCGCTTCCACACGTCTGGCGTCGGTTATCGCCGCTCGGAGACCTGGGTAACGAATGCGGCCCAGGCTGCCGGGGCGAAGGTCAACGCTGGACCGGCCACGTCCTTCGAGTCGCGGACGGCCACAACACCGGGCAGGTTCCTTGCCACCTCGACGCAGTTGCCCCCGGACGAGCCGCTGCGCCGGGACTTGCGCCAGATGGCGTCAGTGAGATCCATGATGGCTGTGCACTTCCTTCATCAGCTCGTTGGACTGTCGGCGCGGGAGTGCTTCGTTCCTCACGTTCTCCCACCTCGTCTGAAGAGTATGTAGTCCATCATCGGTATCGACCACGATCCCGCCCAGCTGATTTTCGAGGTGCCCGACCCAGGCTCCGTCGCCGGCCCGGGCCAGCGCGAACGGTCCGGACAGCCCGATGTGGAGGCCGGCCCCCGCCGGGATCACGTGGATGTGAACGTGCGGCAACTCGGCGACGGTGACGAGGTGGGCGACCTGCTCGGCCATGATGCCGGCGTGCTCGTCACCGGCCCGGCGAAGCGTGGACTCATCCAGCACGGCCACCACCTGCGGTGGCGTGTCACCGGTCAGGATCTTGTGTCGGCTCATCCGGGCGCTGACCTGTTGGTCGACCTCCGTGGCTGACATGAGGTCGTTCAAGCGCATCACGACGCGGGCGTAGTTCTCGGTCTGGAGTAGGCCCGGGATCAGTAGTGGCTCGAAGAGACGAAGCTGTCGCGCGCCGCGCTCGGCGTCCAGCCACGGCAGAAACCACGACGGTGCGCCGAGTTTCACCACTAGGCGTCCGAACAACCCGTCGTTGTTGAAGGCGCGATCCGCTCCCCGGATGAAGTCCATCGTCAGTGCCCGGGTGCCGCTCTCCACGGCGCTGACGTGCGAGGCGCTGAAGCCTGCTGCTCGGCCGAACGACTCCTGGGTCATCCCGGACGCTCCGCGAGCGCGGCGGATCTCGCTCACGATGAAGTCCGCGAGAGGACTCGGCACGTCAGCCATTCAACGCTCCTCAAATCGGAGATCGACTACCCGAGGGGCCACACGTCAGGGCCCTGTTAGGCCAGGTCACCCCGGATGCCGAAAGCACCTTCCGAGCGTAGTGGTCTCCACAGCAGAGTGTCACCAGGCGGCGCGGCTGGCAGGCCCACGAGATCTGACGGTCGCGTTCGTAGCGGGGCCGCTCCCGACGGGCGAGCACTCACGGGAGCGGCCCCTTTCCAACGGCACCAAAGGGGGAGACCGTGCCCGACGACAAACCCGAGAAGCCCAACCCAAAACGGCTGCCGTACGCGAACTGCGCTGTCGCGTACCCATGGGGGTTGCGGTGATCGGGAAGATGACGGCCGGCGACGTGGTCCACCTGACCACCGCGGCGAGCGTGCAGTTCCTGTGCCCGATCTTCGTACGCGTCATCCGCGAGTTGCCCGAGCTGCACACGTACCACGGGTGGGTCTGGATCGAGGGTTACCAGCTGAACGCGGCGGGCGACGCGGTGGCGCGGCGCGAGTTGTACGTGATGCGTGCGGGCGTGCGGTTGCAACCTCTGCCCGTCGGACCGGCCAAACCCGCCAAACGTCGGCGACGCCCGGTGCGGGTCGGATGACCGCGCGTCCTCGCCCGCACCTGCCGATGCGGCCGGCGTGGTTGTGCCGCAACTGCGCGGCGCCCTGGCCGTGTGGCCCGGCTCAGCTCGCGCTCGTGACGGAGTTCTACGGTCACTCGATCGCGCTGGCGTTCTACCTGGCCGCGTCGATGCAGGAGGCGATCGACGACGGGTACGGCCTGGGGCTGCGTCCGGACCTGCCCACGATGCACGCCCGGTTCCTCGGCTGGTTGTCGCTGGTCCGCCGGCCTCGCCGACACTGAGCTGAGCTAACCAAACGAACCGGCCGGGTAGGTTGCCCCACCCGGCCGGTCTCAGAAACGCCGTCTCAGTGCTTCTTGAACACCGGCATGGTGTCCAGCGTGGTGGTGATGTTCTGCGTGGTGCCACCCCGGTACGTCTTCCCGGTGAAGATGTCGGTCCAGCTGTTGCCCGGCGGGAACCACACCGACGTGGTGGCGGTGGTGCCGGGCGTCGTCACCGGTGCCACCAGGTAGTCCGGGCCGTAGAGGTACTGGGAACCGGCGGTGGCGTACGCGGCCTGCTCATTCGGGTACGCCAGGTACATCGACCGGACGATGGGCGTACCCGTGCGGGTGGCCTCCTTGGCGGCGGCGTAGGTGTACGGCAGCAGTTCCTCCCGCAGGTTCAGGAACTTCTTGGCCGACTTGTTCGCCTCCGGGCCGTACTGCCAGGGCAGCCGGTCGCTGTGGTTGGAGTGCAGCCGGTCGATCGGCTGGAACGTGCCGAACTGGACCCACCGGGCGTAGAGGTCGTCGGGCAGCTTCGTGCTGCCCGGTTCGCTGCCCGGCTCCTGCAGGCCGCCCGTGTGCCCGCCGATGTCGTGGCTGACCGCGGCCAGCCCGGTCGCGGCCGACTCGCCCGGCGTGTAGCCGACCTCCATCTGCAGGGTCGACCAGTCGGAGGTGGTGTCGCCGGTGAAGTGCAGCGTGGTGCGCTTGTCGGCCCACGGCCCGGTCGACACCGGGGTCGGGCTGCTGTAGCCGCCGGCCTGCAACGAGCCGTACGCGCGGGAGAAGGCGAAGCCGGTCTTGTCGGCGTACTGCTGGTTGATCCAGGCGTCGGCGGTCACCCCGGCGAGCGAGGACTTCGTGTTGTCGCAGCACCAGTCCAGCCACCACAGGTCCGGGCCCTTGCTGCCCTTCGGCAGCATCCCGTCGTGCAGCTGCATGTACGCCTTGAGCTGGTCCGGGTCGCCGAAGTCGAACGTGTAGCAGTCGGGGCCGCCGTTGCAGCCGACGCGCTGCAGCTTGCCCTTCGCGGTGGCCTGCGCCTTGGCGAACTTCGGGTCCGAGCCGAGGATGCTCGGGTGGATGTTGATCCCGGTGTGCAGGCCCTGCTTCCTGGCCCAGTCGAAGAACGCCTTCGGGTCGGGGATCCGGGTGGGGTCGATGCTCCAGCCGTTCCACTTGTCCGGGGCCTTGACGTCGGTGTCGAGGACGAGCACGTCCAGCGGCATACCCTCGGCCTTGGCCCGGGCGACCAGGTTCTGGAACTCGGTCGCGGTGCGGTCGTAGTACTCGGAGTACCACACCCCGTACGCCCACTTCGGCAGCAGCTTCGTGGGCCCGGTCAGGGTCGACAGGTCCTGCAGAGCACGGGTGAAGTCCTGCCCGTACGCGAAGACGTAGCCGTCCTGTTCGGCGGCCGGCCGGGGCTTGGTGTTGCTCAGGGCCGAGGCCGAGTCGTCGAGCAGGTACCAACCGTCCTGGTAGAGCAGGCCCGGGGCGGTGAGCGCGGGACCGGTCACGCCGTCCAGGCCGCGGCGGTAGCCACCGAGCGGCGCGTGCGGGGCGAGCAGCGGGGAGTCCTTGCTCGTGACGGCGACGGTGTCGACGTTGACGTTGCAGCTGGCGTCCGTCGGGCAGCCCAGCGTCACGGTGTTGGTGCCACGGTCGAGATGGACCGGAACGGAGACGGTGTTCCAGTAGTCCCACCCGCTCGTCGGCGGGAGGGTCGCCGTGACCGGCGTAGTCGTCGCGGCGGTGACCGACATGGTGCGCGCCTGGCTCGGCTGGGAGCCGGCCTGGCCGTTGGCGTAGCGGATCTGCACCCGGTAGTCACCGGCGGACGGCACATCCGTCACGGTGAGCGCGACGGCGGACGTGGTGCTCTCCAGGCCGGCCAGGAATCCCGTACCGGAAGCGCCGTTGTGGTCGTTCGCGGGCCGTGCGCCGCCGATCAGCGCGCCGGTCTCGGCCTCTCCCAACGTGCCGAAGCGCAGCGACTGTGGTTGGGGAGTGGCCGGTGCCGGGTACGTCTCACCCGGGTTGACCACCGCGAGGCTGTCGATGTTCACATTGCCGGAGTCGTTGGGACCCCGCACGACGCTGATCTCGTGGCGGCCCGCGGTGAGGTCGACCGGCACGCTGGCCAGGGCCCAGGTGTCCCAGTTCGTGGTGGGCGGCAGGGTCAGGGTGCGGCCGGCGTCGCCGTCGACCTGCACCGTCAGGGTGCGGGCCACGTTCTGACCGTCGCCGCCGGTGCTGTTGGCGTAGCGGACGGTGAGCTGCTTCGTGCCGCCTTGCGGCGCGTCGAGCGCGAACGTGGCCGAGTCGCCGGACGAGGCGAAACCGGCGGCGAAGCCGCGCCCGGTGTGTCCCTGGTGGTCGGTGGCCACGCCGGGGCCGTTCAGCTGTAGTGCTTCGGCCTCGCAGAGCACGCCGAACGCGCAGGCCGGGGCGGTGTGGCCGGCCCAGGGCTGGCCCTGCACGAGTTGCTTGCCGGTCTTGAGCTGCACGGTGAGGTTGTCGGCGGTGAACGCCCCCGAGCCGACCTGGTAGCGCAGCGTCATCGCACCGGTGTCGATGGTGAGCCAGCCGTGCTCGACGTGCTTGGTGAATCGCGTACGGGGGAAGTCGTCGCGCCCGATGGCGTTGAAGGTGGCGGCGTCGGTGAACCTGCCGTCCTTCTGGTACTCGGTGCGGATCAGGGTTGGCGACAGCACCTCGAAACGTGCGTTGCCCGACCTAACGGCGCCGTCTTTCGCCTTGTCGCGGCTGGCCTGAGCCGGCCCGGACGGCGCGAGCGCCAGCCCCGTGATGAGAATGCCGGCCGCGGCGGCTGCTGTCGCGCGCCGACGCGGTGAGTTCCGATAGAGCAAGATGCGCTCCTCGTCTCATATGGAGGAAATGAGTCGATGACAACGCTGTCACTCGCCGGAAACGCATGTCAACGGGCCTCGGACGGTGTCCCTTCTCTCTTTCCGCACGACCCACCAGCTCGCCACGTCCCCTTGCCTCGGCGCAGTGACCCACCTCGCACATATTTGCCTCTCACGTTAACGTGAGGTTTTAGCGTGGGGGCATGCAGATCAACGGTACGAAAGCCCTCGTAACAGGTGCCAACCGCGGACTCGGCAAGGCCTTCGCCGAGGCGCTCCTCGCCCGCGGTGCCACCACCGTCTACGCCACCGCCCGCCGGCTCGAGAGCATCGACATCCCCGGCGTGGTCCCCCTCCAACTGGACATCACCGACCCGGCGTCCATCGAGGCGGCGGCCGCCGAAGTGGGCGACCTTGATGTCCTCATCAACAACGCTGGCATCTCCACGGACGCGCCCCTGCTCGGGCCCTCCACGGAAAACATCCGCCGCGAGTTCGACACCAACTTCTGGGGCACCCTCAACGTCACCCGTGCCTTCGCCCCCAGACTCGCCGAGGGCGCCATTCTCAACGTCATCTCAGCGCTGAGCTGGTACACCTTCGCCCCTTCCAGCAACGGCTACGCCGCCTCCAAAGCCGCGGAATGGTCTCTCACCAACGGCATCAGACTCGAACTGGCCGACCAGAAGACCCAGGTCACGGCCTTGGCCCTGGCCATCGCCGACACCGACATGATGGCCGGCATTGACATCCCCAAACTCCCACCCCACGAGGTGGTCGCCGTGGCCCTGGACGGCCTGGAAGCGGGCAAGCTCGAAGTGATCGCCGACAGCCCCACCGCCAACGTCAAGGCCTCGCTCTCCCGCGACCCGGCCCTCTTCTACGCCGACATCCCGGGCGCACTCTTCAGCTGAAACCCAGCCGACCAGGGAGGTGTGACGGCTCAGCAGCCACCGTCGAGTCTCGAAGCTTGTGGGCCCAAGACGAGGCGGTGGCTGCCGCAGCCGCGAAACCCGCAGGTGGCAGGCCGACTGATGCGGTTCGGTCAGCAGCGAGGAGCGTCCAGCCCGGCGGCGCCGGCGAGCGCTTCGACTGTCGCCGTCGGCGCGACCGATTCCGTCGAGGTCGGCGAAGGCGCAGCGCCGGGGGTCGGCGGGTCCGCGGGGGAGTTGCTGGGTGTGGGGGAGGTGCTGGCGAGGGTGGCGGTGCTGCGCTGCACCTGCTTGGTGACCATCCGGATGCCGGCGGCGGTCGCCTGGCGTCCGTACACGTCGGTGACCCTGATGCTGTACGGCCCGGGGCCCAGCCCGCCCTCGACGGTCCAGTAGTTGTCGCTCTGGCGGGCGGCCTTGCGGAAGCCGCCGCTGGTCCCCTTCGCCTCGATCGAGCGGAGCGGGTTGCCGTGGTTGCCGACCTGCACGGCGAACCAGTACTGCGAGGCGCCGCCCTTGACCCGGAAGGTGAGCCCGCCGTCGAGCGGGGGGTTCACCACTGCCCGGTACGTGACCGAGGCGATGCCCTGCGACCGGTCGGCGATCCTGGTGAACGCCTCGGTGGAGAGGTCGATCTTCGTCGGTTCGCAGCCGCCGCACTGGTCCATGACCATGACCCGGACGGTGCCCTTCGGCCCGGTCGCGTCCAGGTAACTGCCACAGGCCGCTCCTTTCGAGTACTGGGAGGAGCCGAGAGCCACGTAGAGCCGGTCCGCCGGAGGTCCGGGGAAGGAACAGTTGCCGCCCGAGCGGCCCGCGTCGTAGAAGCTGGCCTTGCCCTTGTGGACGGCGTTTCCCGACGGCGGCGCGGCGCAGGCCGGGGTGGCGCCCCCGCGCACGGCGAGGGTGATGCCGAGTACGGCGGCCAGGGCGGTGACCCCGGCGCCGGCCAACCAGTGCCGGGCCCGCCGACTCAACCGGGGCGTGCTGCTGGCCGGGGTGTCGTTGTCGGGTGCCGCGCCTGGTGCCGTCACGGCGCCTGATGTTGCCGCACCGCGCTGCGGCAGCGCAAAGCCGTCCCACCGATCGTCACTCGCCGGATCGGCGGGGGCGCAATCCGTTGAGGGCGGTGCTGACGACGAGGTCCGCGTACTCGGTGGTGAGCGGCCCGCTGCGGTGCAGCCAGAGCCGTATCGCCACGGGCCCGGGGTGTGGCGTTCTAGGCTCCGAGATGTGGCGGCGGCGTGCCCAATCGTTGGTGCACACAAGTCCGGGCAGAGCCTGCACCCCATTTCCTTTCGCGAGGCGCAAACCTAGACGGAGAGGAACCACGCATGGCTGTCAAAACCAAGACCCGTCCGGGCACCACGGAGATTCGGCCGTTCTCGGTCGACATTCCCCAGGCCGACCTCGACGACCTGAAGAGGCGCATCAAGGCCACCCGCTGGCCGGACAAGGAAACGGTGGACGACCAGTCGCAGGGCGTGCCACTCGCGACGATCCAGGCCGTCGCCCGCTATTGGGAGAAGGAGTACGACTGGCGCAAGGTCGAGGCGCGGCTGAACTCCGTACCGCAGTTCCTGACCACCATCGACGGGGTGGACATCCACTTCATCCACGTGCGCTCGAAGCACGAGAACGCGCTGCCGCTCATCGTCACCCACGGCTGGCCCGGATCGGTGATCGAACAGCTGAAGATCATCGAGCCGCTCACCGATCCCACCGCCCACGGCGGGAGCGCGTCGGACGCCTTCCACCTGGTGATCCCGTCGCTGCCCGGCCACGGCTTCTCCGGCAAGCCGACCGCGTCGGGCTGGAACCCGCAGAAGATCGCGACCGCCTGGACCGAGCTGATGAAGCGTCTGGGCTACGACCGGTTCGTCGCGCAGGGCGGCGACTGGGGCGCGGTCATCGTGGACCAGATGGGCCTCCAGGCGCCCCCGGAACTGCTCGGCATCCACACCAACATGCCCGGCGCGATCCCACCCGAGATCGACCTGTTGTTCCAGGGCGACACCACCGGCGCGAACAACGCCATGGGCTCACTGCCGTCCGGTCTCTCCGCCGACGAGATGCGTGCCGCCGAGGAAGCCAACTACGTCTGGAAACACGTCGCGTACGCCCTCATGATGGCAACGCGCCCGCAGACGCTGACCGGGCTGGCGGATTCCCCGGTCGGCCTGGCGTCCTTCCTGCTCGACCATGACGCGAAGAGTCTGGCCCTGATCGCGCAGGTCTTCGACGGGGCCAAAGCGGGCCTCACCCGCGACGACATCCTGGACAACATCTCGCTCTACTGGGTGACGAACACCGCAGTCTCCGCGTCCCGTCTGTACGCGGAGAACAAGCTGTCGTTCTTCGCCGCGAAGGGCGTCGACATCCCGGTCGCGGTGAGCGTCTTCCCCGACGAGCTCTACGAGGCGCCGCAGAGCTGGGCCGAGCAGGCGTACTCCAACCTCATCTACTACAACAAGCTCGACGTGGGCGGGCACTTCGCGGCCTGGGAACAGCCGAAGATCTTCTCCGAAGAGCTTCGCACCGCCTTCCGGTCGCTGCGCTAGATGGCCGTGCACATGCCCCCGCTCAACGGGGCGGCCGAGTGGCTCAACTCCGAGCCACTCGGCCCGGACGACCTGCGCGGACGCGTCGTCCTGGTCAACTTCTGGACGCTGACCTGCATCAACTGGCTACGCCAGGAGCCGTACGTGCGGGCCTGGTCGCAGGCGTACCGCGACGACAGGTTGGTCGTCGTCGGGGTGCACACCCCGGAGTTCTCGTTCGAGCACGACGTCGACCAGGTGCGCCGGGCGGTCGCCGCGCGGTCGATCGACTACCCGGTCGCCGTCGACAACGACTACGCGATCTGGCAGGCCTTCGACAACCACTACTGGCCGGCGCTGTACTTCGTCGACCGCGACGGCGCAATCCGCGACGACCACTTCGGCGAGGGCCAGTACGAGCAGTCCGAACGGGTGCTCCAGCAACTGCTCGGCATCGAGCGGGACCCCGTACCCGTCGCAGGGCTCGGCCCGGAGGCGGATGCCGACTGGGACAACCTGCGCACGCCCGAGACGTACCTCGGTTTCAGTCGCGGCGAACACTTCGCCTCGCCGAACGGCCCGGCGCTCGACGAACGCCGCGCCTACCAGGTGCCCGAGCGCCTGGGCCTCAACCAGTGGGCGCTGGCGGGGGAGTGGACGATCGGGGCGGAGAGCGTCGTGGTCGACCAGGCGGGCGGCGGCATCGCCTTCCGGTTCCACGCCCGTGACGCCCACCTCGTGCTGGCCCCCGCGCCGGGACGGTCGATCCCGTTCCGCGTGCTGCTCGACGGGGATGCTCCCGGCCCGTCACACGGCGTCGACGTGGACGCCGACGGCAACGGGGTGCTCCAGGACGGTCGCCTCTACCAGCTCGTACGCCAGGACGACGCGGTCCGCGAGCGGACCCTGGAAATCACGTTCGGCGAGCCCGGCGCGGCCGCGTACGCCTTCACCTTCGGCTAAGGAGCCCGTGGTCAGAGCGCCGGGCCGATCAACGGCGCAGGTCGACCACGCTGACGCTGCCGGAGACCGGCGAGATGCTGTGCACCTGCGTGCCGGGGCGGAGTCGGGCGTCGCTGGCGTACCGCTCGGCGAGGGCCTTTTCCGCGGCCTCGTCACCGTCGTCGGCGGCGAGCAGCAACGCGGCGATCTCGTCCACGAGCGTGAGATCGGCCGTGGCGAGGTCGTCGGTCATCGCGCCGAAGCCGTCCCAGAGCAGCAGCTCGTCCTTCTGGCGGTGGGCCAGTTCGATCAGGACGTAGTCGTGGATGAACCAGTCGCCTCGCAACGGCAGCTCCGGGCTCACGCCGTACCGCTCGGGGTCGATCGTCCCGGCCCGGTACGCCGACCACACCCGCGCCGCCGAGTCGAAGAGCCCGGCCTTCGGGTCGATGTCGTAGCCGTCGAACCCCCAGTCACCGGCCGGGTCGACCTCCGGGTCGGCCCAGACCCACCGGCGGCCGTCCCAGTACTCCACCAGGACATGGTCGAGGTGCCAGCCGGGCACGAAGTACGAGGCGAAACCGACCCGGCTGCGGCTGGGAATGCCGTGCTGACGCAGCGCCGCGACCGAGAGCAGCGTGTGGTCCCGACAACAGCCGGCCACCCGGTCGACAGCCGGACGCTCCGCCGCGAGGGGCAGCGGAAATCGGGACTGGTCGGTGTCGAGGATGCGGTCCACCCAGCGGCAGTTCACCTCCTCGAGCCGGTCGGGGGGCAACTCGACCCCGCCGGCACGGTAGTGGACGATCACGTTGCGGACGGTCGCCGCCACCGACGCGATGTCAGCCGGGACGGCGTCGAGCAGCGCGGCGTGCCGGCCGGGATCGCTGTACGGGGAGTGCTGACGGTAGTCATCGATGTTCATGCGACGAGTCTGCCTGCCCGCGCCGGGGTCGGTGGGGCCGGTCGGCCTGCAATATCGTCAATCTCATGACGACGCCCGAGATCACCATCGCCACCCCAGCGGACCGCGAGGCGGTGGTCGGTTGCCTGGTTGCCGCGTTCGTGAAGGATCCCGTCCTGCGACACCTGTTCCCCGACGAGGACACCTACCCGCGCTACGCCGCAGCCTTCTTCGGGCACCTCTTCGACAAGCGGGTGCACCGGTCGTCCATCTGGACGATCGGCGGCGGCGCGTCGGTCGCCCTCTGGGACCCGCCAGCCGCCCTGCCAGCCGCCCCGCCAGCCGCCCCGCCAGCCGACCTGCCAGCCGCCCTGCCAGCCGCCCCGCCGGCGGACCCGCCAGCCGACCTGCCAGCCGACCCGCCGGCCGCCGCGCACGGGTCGCCGGAGGGAGCTTCCTACCCCGCCGACGTGTTGGCCCGCGTGCAGGGCTACGACGAGGCCGTGCACGCCGCCCTGCCGACGTTCCCGTTCTGGTACCTCGGCGTCCTGGGCACCCACCCGGAGAGCGCCGGACGGGGCTGGGGCCGGGCCGTCATGCGGGCCGGGCTGGACCGTGCCGCCGCCGACGGTCTGCCGGCGATCCTGGAGACCAGCAAGCCGGGCAACGTCGAGCTGTACCGCCGGGCCGGCTGGGACGTGGTGGGCTCCCTGTCGGAGCCCGTACCCACCTGGATCATGCAGCAGCCACCCCGTTAGGACGTCACGGTCGGCGGATCAACCCAGCGACAGCGCCCACAACCTCATCGCCGCGTCCGGGTCGTCGCCTACCGCCAGATCTTGGACAGTTTCCGTTAGCTCGTAACGGAAACTGTCCAAGATCTCGGCGTTACTACCGGGGCTGAGCCGGCGCGTCGTCAGGCGGCGAAGATGCGCGCGTAGATCTCGTCGATGACGTCGTTCTTCGCGAGGCTGTAGTCGCGGGGGCGGCGCGCGGTGTCCCGTGCGAGGCGTCGCTTGGCCACGGCGTACACCTCCCGGTCGTGCGGATGCGAGCGCAGCCAGTCCCGGAACAGCCGGTGCCGGACCGGTTCGGGCGCGCCCTGCGGCCACACGTGCAGGTTGATGTCCTCGGCCGGGCCGACGAGCATCCGGTGCCCGTGCCACCAGGGCTCGCGCAGGACGAGTCGGTACCCGAGCCGTTCCAGGGCGGGGAGATAGGCGGCTTCGTCGTCGGTGTCCTCGATGACGAGGTCGACATCGAGGACGGGCTTGGCAGCCAGCCCTGGCACCGCCGTCGACCCGACGTGTTCCACACCGATGATCAGGCCATCCAGCGCCTCGGTGAGCGACGACCGTACGCCGATGAACCGCCGTGCCCAGGCCGGGTCGTACTCCTCGATCACGACGGACGCCCACGACCGCGGCGGCTCGCCCACCAAGCCGGCGTCGACCTGTTCGGGGGTGCCGTGGAAGCGTTGCACGACGTCCTGCGGATACTCGGCCACGTCAACCTCCTCAAGAAGCAAAGTCCGCCAGGCTATGGCATCGGCGGTGCGCGCCGGGGCGGCGGACCCATCCGACCGAGGACGGCACCGGAGCGAAAGTTGCGGATTTCGATCGAAAGGGACCCCACCCTATGTAGAGTTCCAATATAGTGGTCGAATGCGGATCACCATTCCGGTCGCGAAGGTGCTCGCGGCGCTGCTCGCCGAGCCCGACGAGCAGCACTATGGGCTGGACCTGATGCGGATGACCGGGCTGCCCAGCGGCACCCTCTACCCGGTGTTGCACCGACTGAGTGGGGCCGGCTGGTTGGCCGCCGACTGGGAGGCGATCGACCCCGTCGCGGCCGGCCGGCCGGCCCGCCGCTACTACCGGCTGACCGCCGAAGGGGTGACGCGGGCCCGGCAGGCGCTCGCCGACCTGCGTGCCGCGATCCCCGACGGTCGTCCATCGTGGGGCGGCACCGAGCCCACCGGGGCGCCGGCGTGGTGACCCGTCGGGCCGCCGAGCTGCTGCTGGAGGTGGCCGCCCGCCGCTGGCCGGCCGAGGTCCGCGACGAGCTGCGCCGCGAATGGGCCGCCGAACTGCACGTGCTCGCCGAGAGCGGCCGCTGGACGAAGATGCTCGGCTTCGCCGCGAGCCTCGCGGTGAGCAGGGCCGGCGCTCCGGTGGTCGACCGCAGCGTGCTGCACCGGCGGGCCCGCCGCACGGCCGCCGCGCTGTTGCTGTCCCCGCTCGCCTGCATCGGCATCATGCTCGGCAGCGCCTACATCTCGTTCCGGATCCAGATCTCGAACGGGGCGAGCTGGGTGGAGAAGCCGATCTGGACGGCGCTCACCGTCGGGATGGCGACACTGCTGGCGGTGTTCGCCGGACGATGGGCCCGGCACAACGCCCTCGACGGCCCGTTGCGGATCGCGCTCGGCGTGGTGCTCCCCGTCGGTGCGGCGGCGGTCCCGCTCCTGTACGTCACCTACCCGGACGACCTGGCCCGTGCCGTACCCGGGATGTTGCTGTGGCTGGCCGGCCTGACACTCGCGCTCTGGGCCGCGGCGAGCCTCGCCGCCCGGCACCGCCCCCGCGCCGCCTGGTGGGTGGGCGTGCTCGGTGCGCTCGCGGCGACCGACCTCGCGGTGATCCGCACCGTCGTCGACACCCTTCCGATGGGCAGCGGCGCCGGCCCGCTCAGCGGTCCCCTGCGACCGGACGACGTCGGTTGGCTCGCCGCGCCGCTGTGGCTCGTCGCCGCCTGGACAGGCTGGAGCGTCGGCGTGCCGCAGCACATCCCGTGGGAGGTCTTCCAGCTGATCAGCTACCAACTGCGGGTGGAGCCCATGCTCTACCTGGCCTGTATGCCGTACGCGCTCGCCTACACCATCCGGGCGGCCCGGTCCGCGCCCGCCGCGCCGGTCGCCCTCGTGCCGACCCCGGTGTGAACCTCAGTCGGGTACGTCGTCCCAGGTCGTACCCGGCTCCAGGTAACCGGTCAGCTGCTTCTCGCGCAACGCGTACGCGATGACGAGCAGGGCGTGCTTGTCCAGCTCGGGCAGCCGGTCCAACGGGAACCATCCGACGGCCAGCGACTCGTCGTCGTTGACCTGGGCGGTGCCGGACACCAGGCGGCACAGAAAGCCCAGGTTCAGGTAGTCGCAGCGGTCCCCGTTCGGGTAGGTGTGCGGGTGCGAGACGGCGCTGGACATCCGCACCGGCGCGACCTCCAGGCCCGTCTCCTCGCGCACCTCGCGGACCAGCGCGGTGGCCGGCTGCTCACCCGGCTCGACGAAACCACTGATCACCGACCAGCGCCCGTCGTCCGCGCGCTGGCCGAGCAGCAGCTCACCGGCGTCGTTGCGGACCACCGCGCTGACGCTCGGCAGCCAGAGCAGGTCGTGGCCGACGTGCTTGCGCATCTGCACGATGTAGTCCGGTATTCCCATCCGATGATCATAAACCGTGCGACCCCGCCGAACGGCGGTCGCGCGGGTCAGCGGACGATCCGCACCACCTGTTCGGCGCGGGCTTCTTCGCAGTTTGCGCCGGGGCAGGCGTAGGCCACCATCAGCAGCAGTGCCTCGCCGGTGTGGAACGGCGCACCGGCGACATCGGCCGGAATCAGCGTGGACAATTGTTGCGACTGGCCGGTGCAGGTCCAGACCCGGTACTGCGGCACGGAGCCGTTGGCGATGCGGTTCCCCGCGGCCTGGGTGATCGTGCCGCGCAGTTCCCCGGAGGAGCCCTCGTCACAGGTCACCACGACGTCCAGGCGCACACCGGCGCCCTTGGCGACCAGGGTCACCGACTTGACCTTGAGCGTGGGGGCGGCGGCGGCAGCTGGAGCCGCTCCGACGAGCACGAGCAGCGGCAGAACGAGGGCCATGATCATGGCGGGCAAGCGGCGTGTGCGTGGCATCGCAGGGCTCCGTCTCCGGTGGCCCGCCCAGGGTGGACGGAGGATGACCGCCTCTCATCATCGAACCCCGTCACTGGCCCGGTCAATTGTCGGAGGGTTCACCGGTCGCACCGGGCGCAGCAGAACTCGTGTTCTGAAAACTCTCGAACTCGCCTTCTTTTGCTGTTCCGGCCCGAAGCGGGGAATGCATATCTACTGTGGAGATCGTCGGCGACTTGTGCGATCCGGTGGCGGCCGGCCGGTTCGCGGTGCACAGTGATTCCCATGAGCGACAGCGGACGTGGTGGGCAGTTCTACTGGTGCACCCGGCATCACCGGGTCGAGACGGACGCCAACGTGTGTCCGGCGAAGCACGTTCTCGGCCCGTACGACTCGGCGGCCGACGCGGAGAACGCCCTGCAACGAGTGCAGGAGCGGAACGAGGCGTGGGATGCCGAGGACGCTCGTTGGGCCGGGGACGACAGATAGGCGGCGCGGGACGGCTCGCGCCGAGGTATTTCGTGCTCCGCGACGCACGCGAGAGCACGCCCCCGAGGAGGGAACCACGATGGCCGAAGCACAGCAGGCCACCAAGCGCCCGGCCGCCCGACGCACCACCGCGAAGAAGACCGCCGCGGCGGAGCGGAACACGGCGGCGAGCCGGACCACCCCCGTACGCAAGTCCACCGCCGGTGCGACGGCGGCGAAGGCCCCGGCACGCAAGGTGGCCGGCGGCGCGGGGCGTGCCCCGGCCAAGAAGACCACCACGGCGGCCAGGAAGGCCCCCGCGAAGAAGGCCACCACGACGAGCCGGACCACCACGACCAGCAGGGCCACGACGGCGAAGAAGGCTCCGGCGAAGAAGACCACCACCCGCACGACGACAGTCGCCGCGAAGCGGGCGCCGGCTTCTCGCACCTCCACCGCCGCCGCGACGCGGCCCGCGACGCGTAAGAGCACGGCGACCGCGAAGAAGACCACCGCCGCCGCGAAGAAGACCACGGGTACGGCGAAGAAGACCACCGCCGCCGCGAAGAAGACAGTGGGCGCCGCGAAGAAGACCACCACCTCGGCGGCGAGGAAGACCGCCACCGCGGCGAAGGCACCGGCCCGCAAGACCGCCACCGCGGCGAAGGCACCGGCGCGCAAGACCGCGACGAAGGCCTCCGCCGTCAAGAAGACGGCGGCGAAGAAGACGGCCGCGACGAAGGCAGCCGTCAAGAAGGCCCCGGCGAAGAAGGCCGCGTCCACCCGCCCCAGCGGCGGCGCCCGCAAGGCCCCGGCCAAGAAGGCTCCCGCCGCGAAGGTGACCAGCACCTCGTCGACCACCGCGCGTAAGGCGGCGGCGAAGAAGGCACCGGCGAAGAGGACCGTCGCGGCCAAGGCACCGGCCCGCAAGGTGACCGCCCGTAAGTCGCCGGCCAGCCCGGTCGCCGCCCGAGCCACCGCCCCCCGGGGTACGCGCAGCGCCGCCCGGAAGGCGACCGACTGAGAGCGGGCCACCTCTCGGCAGGTGGATTTCTCGGCCGGTCACCGGAAGCGGATCACCGGCGGCGCTGTCAGGATTGAGCCGTGGTCATCCGACGCGTACTCGCGCCCCGCATCGACTTCGGCGCGCTGCGCCGCGAGCTCGGCCTGGCCGAGGAGTTCCCGGCCGACGCCCAGCGTGAAGCAGACGAGGCGGCTGCGGCACCGCCGCAGCCGCCCGTCGACCGCACCGACATCCCGTTCGTCACGGTCGACCCTGCCACGTCCCGGGACCTGGACCAGGCGATGCACCTCGCCCGCCGCCCAGGTGGCGGCTACCGGGTGCGGTACGCGATCGCCGACGTCGCCGCGCACGTCACCCCCGGTGGCGCGTTGGAGGCGGAAACCTGGCGGCGGGGGCAGACCATCTACCTGCCCGACGGGAACGTGCCGCTGCACCCGCGCACCCTCAGCGAGGGTGCCGCCAGCCTGCTGCCCGACGACGACCGGGCCGCGGTGCTCTGGACCATCGACCTGGACGCCGACGGTGCCACAGTGGCCGTCGAGCTGGAACGCGCCCTCGTCCGCAGTCGCGCCAAGCTCGACTACACCAGCGTGCAGGCGGCGGCCGAAGCCGGCCGGCTACCCGACCCGATCGCGTTCCTGCCGGAGATCGGCGACCGACTGACCGCGCGTGGGTTGCGGCGCGGAGCCATCAACCTGCCGCTGCCCGAGCAGGATCTGGAGCCCGACGGGGAGGGCTGGCGGCTGGTGCTGCGCGCGCCGGTGCCGATGGAGGAGCACAACGCGCAGATCTCCCTGCTGACCGGGATGGCCGCCGCCGACATCATGCTGGCCGGCCGGGTGGGCCTGCTGCGGACCATGCCGGCGCCTAAACCGGAGGCGGTGCAGCGGCTCCGGGCCGCCGCCGCGCCGCTGGGCGTGCACTGGCCGGACGACGTGGGCCCGGGTCAGGTCATCGCCGGTCTGGACGCCGCCCAGCCGCGCGCCGCCGCGTTCATCGACCAGGCGGCCGAGCTGATGCGCGGTGCCGCGTACACCGCCTTCGACGGGGAGCTGCCGGAGAAGCCGGAACATGGTGGCGTGGCGGCCGCGTACGCCCACGTGACGGCGCCGTTGCGGCGGCTGGCCGACCGGTACGCCACCGAGGTCTGCCTGGCCCTGCACGGCGGCCAGCCGGTGCCCGA
The DNA here is from genome assembly GCF_036902955.1 of Micromonospora sp. CPCC 205558. Taxonomy (NCBI): domain Bacteria; kingdom Bacillati; phylum Actinomycetota; class Actinomycetes; order Micromonosporales; family Micromonosporaceae; genus Micromonospora; species Micromonospora sp. CPCC 205558. The sequence goes on along the minus strand of NZ_JBAKHR010000005.1, from coordinate 322,994 downwards.
CTGGGCCCGCGCCGCGCTGCCCCGGCTGCCCGAGGTGATGGCGAGCACCGACCGGGTCGCCTCGGGGGCCGCCCGTGGGGCCGTCGAGTTGGCCGAGGCGGCGGTGCTGGAGCACCGGGTGGGCGAGACCTTCGACGCTGCCGTCCTCGACGTCGACGCCCCGCCCAACGGCAAGTCCCGGCCCCGACCACCCGGTGGCACCGTCGCGTTGGACGCCCCGCCGGTACGCGCCCGCTGCCTCGGCCAGCTGCCGCTCGGCGAACGGGTCCGGGTCCGCCTGGTCACCGCCGACCCGGCGGCCCGCACCGTCCTGTTCGAGCTGGCCTGACCGCGATCCCGGCCCGCCGGGCCCGGTCCGCGCCGACGCTCGCCGGGCCCGGTCCGCGCCGACGCTCGCCGGGCCCGGTCCACGCCGACGCTCGCCGGGCCCGGTCCACGCCGACGCCCGCCGGGCCCGGTCCGCGCCGACGCTCGCCGGTCCTCGGCGGCGCGGGCGCCGGCGGCAGCGGGGATTCTCACAGCGCTCGACGCTGCTGACCGACCGGGCGGTTTGCGAGGATGAGGCCATGGCATACGACGCGAGCACGCTGCCCGACGTGTCCGGGCTGACGATCGGCATCATCGGTGGCACCGGTGACCAAGGGCGAGGCCTCGCCTACCGGTTCGCGCGGGCCGGGCAGACGGTGCTGATCGGCTCCCGCAACGCTGAGCGGGCCGCCGAGTCCGCCGCCGAGATCGCCGCCCTGCCCGGGGTGCCGGCCAGCGGCAGCGTCACCGGTGCGGCCAACGACGAGGTGGCCCGACGCAGCGACGTGGTGATCATCGCGGTGCCGTGGGACGGGCACGCCGCCACCGTCGCCGCCCTCGCCGAGCCGCTCGCCGGCCGGATCGTCGTCGACTGCGTCAACCCGCTCGGCTTCGACAAGCAGGGCCCGTACGCGCTGACCGTCGCCGAAGGCAGTGCCGTGCAGCAGGCCGCCGCGTTGCTGCCCGACTCCCGGGTCTGCGCCGCGTTCAACCACGTCAGCGCACCGCTGCTCGCCGACCCCGAGGTCGACCGGATCGACCTGGACGTGCTGATCTGCACCGAGGACCGCGAGCTGGTCGACATCGTCGGCGCGCTCGCCGCCCGGATCCCCGGCATGCGGGGCATCTACGCCGGCCGGTTGCGCAACGCTCACCAGATCGAGGCGTTCACCGCCAACCTGATCGCCATCAACAAGCGCTACAAGGCACACGCCGGGATCCGCGTCACCGACCTCTGACCCTTGATGTCGGGGCGTCCCAGGGCCGCCAGGGACACCCCGACATCGGCAGGGCGGAGCCGCCGGCTAGAAGGTGTGTTCAGCGGCGGGGAACTCCCCGCCGCGCACCTCGTCGGCGAACCGGCGGGTGGCGTCGGTGAGCGCGCCGGCCAGGTCCGCGTACCGCTTGACGAACCGGGGGGCCTTGCCGGTCCGCAGCCCGGCCATGTCCTGCCAGACCAGCACCTGCGCGTCGGTGTTCGGGCCCGCGCCGATGCCCACCGTGGGAATCGGCAGCTCGTGGGTGATCCGCTTGGCCACCTCGCCGGGCACCATCTCCAGCACCACCGCGAACGCGCCCGCCTCCGCCACCGCCCGTGCGTCGGCCAGCACCTCGTCGGCGGCGTCCCCGCGCCCCTGCACCCGGTAGCCGCCCAGGGTGTGCTCGCTCTGCGGCGTGAAACCGATGTGCGCCATCACCGGAATGCCGGCACCGACGATCGCGGCGATCTGTGCGGCGTTGCGACGGCCACCCTCCAGCTTCACGGCGTGGCAGCCGCCCTCCTTCATGAACCGCACGGCGGTCCGCAGCGCCTGGGCCGGACCCTCCTCGTACGAGCCGAACGGCAGGTCACCGACGATCAGCGCCTGCCGGGTCGCCCGCACCACCGCCCGCACCAGCGGAAGCAACTCGTCCGCGGTGATCGGCAGGGTCGTCTCGTAGCCGAACACGTTGTTCGCGGCCGAGTCGCCGACCAGCAGCACCGGGACACCTGCCTGGTCGAAGATCGACGCCGTGTACTGGTCGTACGACGTGAGCATCGGCCACCGCTCGCCGCGCTCCTTGGCGGCCATCAGGTCGCGGGTACGGACCCGTCGGGTGGCCGGGCCGCCGTACAACGCGGTCACCTCGGGCCCAGTGGACTCCACCATCTCTGTCTCCCTTCCTCGAGGCCGCCTGCGCGGTCCCCGGGTTCCGTCGCGATCGTCGCACCGTGGGACGGGGTGACGGCAGGGCCCAGTGCAAGATGTCACTCCGCAGCGGGCGAGGCCGCGGCGTCACAGCCACCAGGTCACCGGGCGGCGGCGCCGGGCCGCGCCACCGACCCGGCACCCCCAGGGGTACGGCTCAACCGTGCTCGCGCCACCGGTTGGTGATCGGCAGACGGCGGTCCCGACCGAACGCCTTCATGGAGATCTTCGTGCCCGGCGCCGACTGCCGGCGCTTGTACTCGGCGGTATCCACCAGCCGCAGCACCTTGTCCACGATCGCCGGGTCGTGACCGGACTCGACCAGCCCGTCGCGGCCGAGGTCGCCGTCGACGTAACCGATCAGGATCGGGTCCAGGACGTCGTAGTCCGGCAGGCTGTCGCTGTCGAGCTGGCCCGGGCTCAGCTCGGCGCTCGGCGGCTTCCCGATCGAGTTCTCCGGAATCGGGGCGGTCTCACCGCGCCGAGCGGCGTCCCTGTTGCGCCACTTCGCCAGCCGCCAGATCAGCGTCTTCCAGACGTCCTTGACCGGGTTGAAGCCGCCCACCGAGTCGCCGTACAGGGTGGAGTAGCCGACCGCCAGCTCACTCTTGTTGCCGGTGGTCAGCACCAGGTGGCCCTCCTGGTTCGACAACGCCATCAGGATCACGCCCCGGACCCGGGCCTGCAGATTCTCCACGGCCACGCCGGACAACGACAGGTTGGCCAGGAAACCGTCGACCATCGGCTGGATCGGCTCGACGCGGTAGTCCAGGCCGGTGCGCTTGGCCAGGTCGGCGGCGTCCTCCCGGGAGTGCTCCGAGGAGTGCTGGCTGGGCAGCGACACCCCGACCACCCGGTCCGGCCCGAGCGCGTCGACGGCGAGGGCGGCCACCACCGCCGAGTCGATGCCGCCGGAGAGACCGAGCACCACCGAGGGGAACCGGTTCTTGTTGACGTAGTCGCGCAGGCCCAGCACCAACGCCTGCCACACCTCGGCCTCGTCGGCCACCGGCTCGATCAGCCCGCCGGTGGCGGCCGGGCCGGACGGCGAGGGTGGAATGCCGTCCAGCGTGCTGTGCACGATCCGCATGTCGTCCGCCACCGTCCCGGTGGCCGGCGGGGTGGCCGGCGGGGTGGCCGCGGCCGGCAGCTCGACATCGTGCACGAGCAGGTGCTCGACGAACTGCGGGGCCCGGGTGAGCAGCTCACCGTCAGCGCTCACGATCATCGAGTCGCCCTCGAAGACCAGCTCGTCCTGGCCGCCGGTCATGTTGACGTACGCGATGGTGGCGCCCGCCTCGGCGGCCCGGCGGCGGACCAGCGGTAGCCGGATGTCGTCCTTGTTCAGCTCGTACGGCGAGCCGTTGATGTTGACGACCAGGCCGACGCCGGCCCGACGGGCGGCGGCGAACGGACCGCCGGCCTGCCACAGGTCCTCGCAGATGGTCAACGCGACATCCACCCCGCCGATCCGCACGACGGTCAGCGCGTCACCGGAGACGAAGTACCGGTCCTCGTCGAAGACCCCGTAGTTGGGCAGGTGGTGCTTGAAGTAGCGGGCGGCCACGACGCCCCGGTGCAGCAGCGCGGCGGCGTTGCGGGCACCCCGGCCCGGCTCGGCGTCCCCGCTGACCTGCGGAGGCCCGTCAGCGTCCAGGTAACCGACCACGACCGGCAACTCACCGAGACCGTCAGCTGCCAGGTCGGCGGCCAGCCGCTGCACGGCGGCCTGGGACGCGGCGACGAAGGACCGCCGGAAGACCAGATCCTCGACCGGGTAGCCGGTCAGCATCATCTCCGGGAAGAGCACCAGCTGGGCACCGGCATCGGCGGCCTGGCGGGTCCAGCTGCGGACCAGGTCGGCGTTTCCGGCGAGGTCGCCGACGCTCGGGTTGACCTGGGACAAGGCGAGACGCAGGGTGGGCATGTCTTCATCTTGCCCCAGGCCCGTCGCGACGATCCGTAGCCTCGGACGAGATTGCCGCCACCTGCCGCGACGCGCGTACGGCGGCCGGAGCCTGGCCGTCCCGGCGGCGGACAGGGGGCGGCGCGGCGCCCGACAGCCGGGGCACCCGCTCGCCGGGCGGGACACGAGGGGACGGCCGGCGGCAGTTCGCGTAACGTCTGCGTAACCAGGCCCGGGAACACTGGGCGATCAGGTCGGGCGCAGCCCGGCCAAGGCGGACAGAAGAGTGTCGCGAGGGGTTGGGGAAGTGGACCGTCAGCAGGAGTTCGTCCTCCGCACGCTGGAAGAGCGGGACATCCGGTTCGTCCGGCTGTGGTTCACCGACGTTCTGGGCACGCTCAAGAGCGTTTCGGTGGCGCCCGCCGAGCTGGAGGCGGCCTTCGAGGAAGGCATCGGCTTCGACGGCTCGGCGATCGAGGGCTTCGCCCGGGTCTTCGAATCGGACATGGTGGCCATGCCCGACCCGACCACCTTCCAGGTCTTCCCCTTCGAGGGCGGGGTCAGCGGCGAGAGCGCCCGGATGTTCTGCGACATCCTGCTGCCCGACGGCAGTCCGTCCTGGGCCGACCCCCGGCACGTGCTGCGCCGCGCGCTGTCCAAGGCGGCCGAGAAGGGCTTCACCTTCTACACCCACCCGGAGATCGAGTTCTTCCTGCTGGAGAACGGCCCGCAGGACGGCTCGGTGCCCACCCCGGTCGACACCGGCGGCTACTTCGAGCACACCACCCACGCCGTGGCGCGGGACTTCCGCCGCCAGGGCGTGCTGGCGCTGGAACGGATCGGCATCTCGGTGGAGTTCAGCCACCACGAGGTCGCTCCCGGCCAGCAGGAGATCGACCTGCGTTACGCCGACGCGCTGACCACCGCCGACAACATCATGACCTTCCGGCACGTGGTCAAGGAGGTCGCGCTCTCCACCGGTGTGCAGGCCAGCTTCATGCCGAAGCCGTTCACCGACCAGCCGGGCAGCGGCATGCACACCCACCTGTCGCTGTTCGAGGGGGAGCGCAACGCCTTCCACGACAGCGGCGACCCGATGAAGCTGTCCAAGGTGGCAAAGTCGTTCATCGCCGGCCTGCTGGTGCACGCCCGGGAGTACACGGCGGTCACCAACCAGTGGGTCAACTCGTACAAGCGGCTCTTCCCGCAGCACCTGCCGGACCGGATCACCGAGAGCCCGGCGTACGTCTGCTGGGGTCACCTCAACCGGTCCGCGCTGGTCCGGGTGCCCGCGTACGGCAAGCCCAACTCGGCCCGGGTCGAGGTCCGCTCACTGGACTCGGCCACCAACCCGTACCTCGCCTTCGCGGTGCTGCTCGGCGCCGGCCTCAAGGGCATCGAGGAGGGGTACGAGCTGCCGCCGGGCGCCGAGGACGACGTCTGGTCGCTGACCAGCGCGGAGCGGCGTGCCATGGGCTACGAGGCGCTGCCGGAGAACCTCGCCGAGGCGATCGACGTGATGGCCGGCTCCGAGCTGGTCGCGGAGGTGCTCGGCGAGCACGTCTTCGACTTCTTCCTGCGCAACAAGCGGGCCGAGTGGGAGCAGTACCGCCGCGAGGTCACCCCGTACGAGCGGCAGCGCTACCTGGCGCTGTAGGCACGGGGGCTGACGCGATTGCGCGGTGCCGCTATCGTCTCGATCACCGCGCCGGTACCCCTCCGGGCGGAGAGTCGGGAGGCAAGTCGGTGCTGGAGGATCTGCTCAGCGGTGCCTGGCAGAGCGTCGTGTTCGGGATCGTCGGCGTCGGGCTGATGGCCGCCGGCTTCGGGCTCGTCGACCTGCTCACCCCGGGCCGGCTACGGGACCTGATCTGGGTCGAGCGCAACGCCAACGCGGGGTTGCTGCTCGCCGCCAACCAGCTCGGCATCGCCGGGATCGTCTTCACCGCGATCCTGACCAGCTACAGCGACTTCGGCAAGGGGCTCGCGTCCACCGTGGTGTTCGGTCTGCTCGGGCTGGGCATCATGGCGCTCGCCTTCTTCGTGCTGGACCTGCTCACCCCGGGCAAGCTCGGCGAGGTCATCTGCTCGCCCGAGCCGCACCCGGCGGCCCGGGTCAGCGCTGCCACCCACTTCGGGGCCGCGCTGATCGTCTGCGCCTGCATCGCCTAAGGCCGCGCGTCTGCGGCCGTGCGTCTTCGGGCGCGCGTCTTCGCGCATGGAGATCTTGGACAGTTTCCGTCAGCCGCTGACGGAAACTGTCCAAGATCTCCGATGGTCGAGGCGCTCGCGCCCACGGGCGCGAACGTCACCGGGCGGTCGCCGGAGGGCGTCGTACCCCGGCCGTAGCGTGCCGGGTATGAATCGCACGGATCGCCTCTACGCGCTGGTCGAGGAGTTGCGGGCGGTGTCACCGCGCCCGCGCAGCGCCCGCTGGCTGGCCGCGCGCTTCGAGGTGAGCAGCCGGACCATCGAACGGGACCTCGGCGCGTTGCAGGAGGCCGGGGTGCCGATCTGGGCCGAGCCCGGGCGCACCGGCGGCTACGTCCTGGACCGCGCCCGCACCCTCCCGCCGGTCAACCTGACCGCCGCCGAGGCGGTGGCGATGGCCGTGGCGCTGCACCGGCTCGCCGGCTCGCCGTTCGCCGGGCCGGCCGTCACCGCCCTGCGCAAGCTGGTGGCGGTGCTGCCGGCCGCCGACGCCGCCGAGGCGCACCGCCTCGCCGGCCGGGTGCACCTGATCGGCGACGGCCCGGCCACGCCCGTCCCGGCCACCGTCGCCGACGCGGTCACCGCGCGGCGGGTGCTGCGCATCCGGTACGCCGACCGCGCCGGCGCCGACTCGACCCGTGACGTCGAGCCACTCGGCTACCTCGGCAACGCCCGCCACTGGTACCTGGTGGCCTGGTGCCGGCTCCGTGACGAGCTGCGGTGCTTCCGCACCGACCGGATCCTGGCGGTCCAAGAGCTGCCCGACGTGGTGGCCCGGGAGCTACGCCTGACGGATCTCGACATCCCGCACGAACGGGTGCGCCCGCTGAGCCTGGTCTGAAACGGGGCTCGGTGCGCCGGGCCCGGCCGGACCTCGTCGGTGAAAAATCCCGTCAGGTGATCCGGAAACACCGACAGGACGCTGTCGCGGACGGCCTAAAGACTGCTCCAGACGACGGCCGAACGGCCGGCACGAAACCTCTGGAGGCATTACATGTCGAGATCCACCACGCCCGTCACCTGGTTCGAGATCGGCACCGACCGGCCCGAGGACGCGGAGGGGTTCTACGGCGAGCTGTTCGGCTGGGCCTTCGAGGAGCAGGGCCCGCCCAACGGCGGGTCCTACCGGGTGACCGGGGCCGGTGGTGATACCGGGATCGGCGGGGCGATCCGGGCGACCGACGGGACGTCGCCGAACTACACGGTGTTCTACGCCGAAGTCGCCGACGTCGCGGAGACCTGCCGGCGGGCCGAAGCGGCCGGCGGCCGGGTGCTGGTGCCCGCGCGTACGACACCGAGCGGTCTCACGTCGGCCCACCTGCTCGACCCGGCCGGCAATCACCTGGGCGTGTTCACGCCCCCGCCCCAGCAGAGCTGACGCCCACCGGGGCTGGGCGATTCCCGGTCCCGGCCCGCGCTCCCGAACTGATCGGCCCTGGCCCCGGCTGGGCTTGGCACCGGGTTGGCCTGGCCTTGCTCTGGTCCCGTCCGGGGCTGGGCTGGTCCCGGGGTTCCTGAGCTGGTCCCGGGGTTTCTGAGCTGGTCCCGGGGTTCCTGAGCTGGTCCCGGGGTTTCTGGGCTGACACCCCGAGCCGCGACGTTCAGCCGCACCCTTTCCGCGGATCTTGCACTTGCTGTCACGGCATAGAGGGCATTCCACGCATCTCGGCGACCGAAACTGCAAGATCGGCGCGGGCGTGGGGCGCGGGTGGGGGAGTGATCCGAGGAGCCCGGTCAGGTCATCGTGATTCCGGCGGGCAGGGCGTGTCATTGGGAAGTTGGCCTGGCACGAGGGGCCTCAGGGCACCCGTGATCGACTCCGTTTTCATGATGTCGTGGTGTCCCGCGCACTCGGACACCGCGACTTCACGGAAACCGAGTGGATCAAGCCGCGACGGGCCCGACCGGCCCTGGCCTGAGACGGCAGACCGGGGCCGGTCGAGGTGTATCTAGGCCGGCACCCGCACGACAGGGCGGACCGGGGCAGGCCGGGGTGCGCTGAGGCCGGCCCCGGCCTGTCGGTGCCTGCCGCCCCGGCCTGTCTGTGCCTGCCGGCCCCCGGCCTGTCTGTGCCTGCCGGGGCCGGCCCGCCTGACTACTTGCCGGGCGTACCTTCGCCGTGCTGTGCGCCTGGGCCGTGGTGGGCGCCGCGGTGGCCGCCGGGGCCGGGGAAGACGCCGGCCTCGACGGCCTTGGTGATGGCGTCGGCCTGCTCCTGGGTGAGCTTGCCGTCCTTGACCGCCTGCTCCAGGCGCTGCTTGAGCGCCGCCTGCCGGTCCTCGGCGGACGGGCGCTGCGGACGGTCGGTCGGCCGGTGCTGCTCGCGGATCTTCTCCAGTGCGGCTGTCACCTTGTCGGTGGGCACGCCCAACTCCTTGGCGAGCGCCTCGGCGAACTCGCCCTGCCGGTCGGCCCGCGCGCCCGGAGCCGGGGCGGTGCTGGCGCTCGATGTCGGCGTGGAACTGTCGGCGGCGAACGCGATCGTCGGGGCCGCGATCCCGACGCCGAGGACGCCGGCGGTGGCCAGGCCGGCCAGCAGGTGCTTCCTGCGGATGGTGCGGGACATGCTGTCCTCCAGAGGTTCGGTCATCGTGCGCTGTCGTGACCGACAGTGACCGGGCAGTCTGGGCGGAAGCCGTGGCGACCCTGTCAGCGAGCTGACAATCCTGGCCGGCGGTAGCCGAAATCGGTTGTGTCGTCGCTGGCTGAGCGGTCAGGGTGGACGATCCACCGACGGAAGGACACGCGAAATGCCCGTCGAAATTCGGGAGATTCCACTCGCGGAGCCGGCGTCTGGGCCGTACGGCATCACGCCTGGCCCGGACGGCGCGCTGTGGCTGACGCTGGCCCAGGCCGGCGGGATCGCCCGGTTGTCGCCCGACGGCGCAGTCCGGACCTACCCGCTGGAGCCGGCGGGTGGTCGCCCGCTGATCATCACGACCGGGCCGGATGGCGCGCTCTGGTTCACCCGCTCGGGGGACGACCGGATCGGTCGGATCACCGTCGACGGTGAGCAGCGCACCATCGCCCTGCCGGCAGGCACCGGGCCGTGTGGCATCGCGGCCGGGCCCGATGGCGCGCTCTGGTACGCCGGGATGACCTCCGACACGATCGGCCGGGTGGAGACCGATGGCACCCACAGCGCATTCCCGCTGCCGGTGATCGGCGGGTTCGCCTCGATGATCACTGCTGGCGCGGACCAGGCTCTCTGGTTCACGCTCAACCAGGCCAACGCGATCGGCCGGATCGACCTCGACGGCAGGATGACGTTGTACCCGCTACCCACCGAGAAGGCGGGCCCGGTCGGCATCACCCTCGGCGACGACGGCACCATCTGGTTCGTGGAGATCGCTGCCGGTCAACTCGGCCGGATCGACCCGGACGGCGAGATCGTCGAGTTCCCGCTGCCGGACCGGGCGGCCCGTCCGCACGCGATCGTCGCCGACCCGGACGGCGGCGCGTGGTTCACCGAGTGGGGTGCCAACCGGATCGGCCATCTCGATCCCGCCGGACGGATCGAGGGCTACGCCCTACCCACCCCCAACGCCGAACCGCACGGCATCACCCGCACCCCCGCCGGCGTCTGGGCCGCCCTGGAAATCGGCGCAATAGCCCACCTAACCCCACCCCCCTAACCCACCCACCCCACCGCCACCCCACCGCCAACCCACCACCAACCCACCACCAACCCACCGCCACCCCGCGACGATCATGAAGTTATTGCCACGACACGCCGGCCTCAGTGACAACAACTTCATGATCAACGGAGGTGGCAGGGCGGAGGCGGAGGGGGCAGGAAGGCGGAGGGGGGCAGGAAGGCGGAGGGGGCGCGGGGCGCGGGGGCGGGCGCGGAGGGGGCGCGGGCGGTGGGTTGGGCTTTATTGGACGGCGGGGGTTGTGGTGAGGGTGGCGGTGGTGGTGTCGAGGGTGGCCTTCGTGCCCACCGGGACGGATAGTTGATTGGGGCCGTGACCGATGGGAAGGCCGCCGAGGACCGGTACGCCCAGGTCGCCGAGGCGTTCGGTGAGCACGTCGACGATCGTGGTGTCCCAGCCGTCGCCGCAGTCGGTGAACTGCCCGACGGCCACCCCGGCCAGCCCGTCCAGCGCGCCGGCTCGACGTAGGTGGGTGAGCATCCGGTCGACCTTGTACGGGGGCTCCTGCACGTCCTCGATCAACAACACCGCACCGGTCAGGTCGGGCAGGTCCGGGGTGCCGATCGACGCGGCGATCATGCACAGGTTGCCGCCGAGCAGGGTGCCGGTGGCGCGACCAGGGACGCGTACGTCGAAGGTCTCCTCGGTGGGGACCGCGGTGATCGACACCGGTTCGGTGGTCATCAGCGCCGCGTGCAGGGATTCGGCGGAGCGCAGCGGGGTCCGCTCGTCGCGCCAGGCCGCCCCCGGGCCGTGCACCCCGGCCAGGCGGGCGCCCCGCCACAGTGCGAACTGCAACGCGGTGATGTCCGAGAAGCCGGCCACCACCTTCGGGTCACGGCGGACGGCGGCCATGTCGATGGCATCCACGATCCGTTGGGCGCCGTACCCGCCCCGGGTGCAGATCACCCCTCGAATCTCCGGATCGGCGAAGGCCGCGTTCAGGTCGGCGGCGCGCAGGTCGTCGGTGCCGGCGAGGTAGCCGTGGCGGGCGTACGCGTTCGGCGCCGGCACCGGCCGCAGGCCCCATCCGGTGAGCAGCTCCACACCCCGGGCCACCCGCTCCGGCGAGGTCGGCCCGGACGGCGACACCAGCAGCACCGTGTCACACGGGCGCAGCACGGGCGGGCGTACGACAGTGCTGTCCTCGCTGATCACAACCGCAGAGCCTAACCACCCCGCCGTGGCCGGGGCCCTCGCACGGGCAGCGCGGGACCCTCGCACGGGAGGCGGGAGGCGGGAGGCGGGCGGCGGGAGGGCGCGGCACGGGCAGCGCGGGACCCTCGCACGGGCGGCGGGAGGCCGCGGCATGGGCAGCGCAGGACCCTCGCACGGGCGGCGGACGGCCGCCGCACGGGCAGCGCGGGCCCTCCGCACGGCAGCGAGAGCCTGCGGCACGGGCGGGTGGGAGGCCGCGCGGCCCGTGCCGGGGCGTGGTGCCGCGCGGTGTACCGGCTAGCCTCGACGGGTGGCAACCGCGCTGGTGATCGAGAACGACCCGACGGACGACGCGCGCCGGCTGGGCGAGTGGCTGACCGAGGCTGGGCTGGAGCTGTGGGTGGTTCGCCCGCACGCCGGCGACGAGCTCCCCGCCGACCTGGAGGGGTACGCGGCGCTGGTGGTGCTCGGCGGCGAACAACAGGCGTACCCGTTGCCGGACGGCTCGCCCGGCGCGCCCTGGTTCCCGGCGGTGGAGGGCCTGCTGCGCAAGGCGGTCCGGTACCGGGTGCCGACCCTGGCGGTCTGCCTGGGCGCGCAGCTGCTCGCCACCGCGCACGCCGGGTTGGTGGAGCGCAGCCCGTCCGGGCCGGAGATCGGCCCCGGCGTGGTCGGTCGGCGCGACGCCGCCGAGAGCGACCCGTTGTTCCGGTACGTGCCGTTGATCCCGGACGTGCTCCAGTGGCACTCCGACGAGGTCACCGAGCTGCCTCGCGGTGCGACCCTGCTGGCCGCGTCCACCCGCTACCCGCATCAGGCGTTCCGCCTCGGTGATCGGGCGTGGGGGTTGCAGTTCCACATCGAGTGCGACGCCGCGATGATCGCGGACTGGGCCACCGACTCGACCCAACTCGCCGAGCTGGGCTACGACCCGGAGCTGGTGGTCGCGGCCTGCGCCTCGGTGCTGGCCGACGTCGAGGAGGTCTGGCAACCGTTCGCCGCCCGGTTCGCCGCGCTGGCCCTCGGCGAGCTGGACGACAGCACGACGCGGCGCGGCCTGCCGCTGCTCGGGCACTGATGAGCCGGCCGACCAGGGCACCGGGCCGGCTCGCCCGGTACGGCTTCGGCATCGCCGAAGGCGACGGCGGCGCGCGCGCCGCGGACCTGCTCGGCCCGGAAGGGTTGCGGCTGTGGCGGCCGGTCGAGCAGGAGCCGGTCGACGAGGTGGCCGGGGAGCTGCTCGCCGCGCTGTCCCGGGCCGCCGACCCGGACCTGGCGCTGCGCCAGCTGCACCGCATCGTGGAAGCCGAGAGCCGCAGCGCCGACGGCAGCGCCGGAAGCCGCAGCACCGACGGCAGCCTCGGATCGCCGCTGCTCGCGGACCTGCACGACGACCCCGGGCTGCGGCGGCGGCTGATCGCGGTGCTCGGTGCGTCGGCGGCGCTCGGCGACCACCTGGTGGCCCACCCCGAGCACTACCAGGCGCTGCGGACCGCCCCGGACGGGCTCGCGCCGGCCGCCGAGGGGCTGCTGGAGCCGTTCGACGGCGGCAACCCGGTGGCGGCGCTGCGGACCGCGTACCGCCTGGCGTTGCTGCGGATCGCGGCGGCCGACCTGACCGGCGGGCGCGGCCTGGAGCAGACCATGGCCGCGCTCTCCGCGTTGGCCGACGCGACGCTCTCCGCAGCGTACGAGATCGCGGTCGCCGAGTTGGCCGACGGCACCGAGCGGCCGCGGCTGGCGGTCGTCGCGATGGGCAAGTGCGGCGGCGACGAGCTGAACTACGTCTCCGACGTGGACGTCATCTTCGTGGCCGCCGAGGACGCCGACCTGTCCGCCGCGACCCTGGTGGCGACCCGGTTGATCTACATCTGCGGGCTGGTCGCCTGGCCGGTGGACGCGGCGCTGCGCCCCGAGGGCAGCCGAGGCCCCCTGGTGCGGACCCTCGCCAGCCACCTGGCCTACTACCGGCGGTGGGCGCGCACCTGGGAGTTCCAGGCGCTGCTCAAGGCCCGCCCGGCCGCCGGGGACCTGCCGCTGGCCCAGGAGTGGATCGACCAGCTCGCGCCGCTGGTCTGGCGGGCGGCCGAACGACCCGAGGCGGTCGAGGACGTCCGCGCCATGCGCCGCCGGATCATCGACCACATCCCGCCGAAGGAGCTGGAGCGCGAGATCAAGCGCGGTCCCGGCGGGTTGCGCGACATCGAGTTCGCCGTCCAGTTGCTGCAACTCGTGCACGGTCGCGGTGACGAGACGCTGCGCGAGCCCGGCACCATCCCGGCGCTGCGCGCGCTCGTCGCCGGCGGCTACGTCGGTCGGGCCGACGGCGAGGCCCTGTTGCGCGGCTACCGCTTCCTGCGCAGCGTCGAGCACCGGCTGCAACTACAGGGCCTGCGTCGTACGCACACAGTGCCCGCCGAGCCGGGCGCGCTGCGCTGGCTCGCCGCCGCGCTGGGTTTCACTGCCGCGCCGGGGCGCAGCGCGGTGGAGAGCTTCCGGGCCGAGTGGGTCACCCACGCCACCGAGGTACGCCGACTGCACGCCAAACTGCTCTACCGGCCGCTGCTGGAGTCGGTGGCCCGGGTGCCGGCCGACGGGTTGCGGCTCACCCCGGAGGCGGCCAAGAACCGCCTGGAGATCCTCGGCTTCGCCGACCCGGCCGGGGCGTTGCGCCACCTCCAGGCGCTCACCGGCGGGGTGAGCCGTACGGCGGCCATCCAGCGCACGTTGCTGCCGGTGCTGCTCAGCGAGTTCGCCGACGCGCCGGAGCCGGACCGAGGGCTGCTCAACTACCGGAAGGTCTCCGACAAGCTGGGCAGCACCCCCTGGTATCTGCGGTTGCTGCGCGACGGCGGCCCGGTCGCCCGTCGGCTGGCCCGGGTCCTCGCCCTGTCCCGGTACGTCGCCGACCTGCTCGCCCGCGACCCGGAGGCGCTGCGGCTGCTGGCCGAGGAGAACGAACTGGCCCCGCGTTCCCGTGACGTGCTCCGGGAGGGGTTCCTGGCGGCGGCGGCCCGGTATTCCGACCCGGTCGAGGCCACCAGCGCGGTACGCGCGCTGCGACGTCGGGAGCTGGTCCGGGTGGCCTGCGCCGACGTGCTCTGCCGCGCGGGCGCGCTGGCACCCAGCCCCACCCGGCCGGACGGCGCGATCCGGCCCGCCCCCGGGCTGTCCGACATCACCCAGGTCGGTACGGCACTCGCCGACGTCACCGACGCCACACTGGCCGCCGCGCTGCGGGCCGCCCAGGCCAGTCAACCCGCGCCGGAAGGGCTGCGGTTCGCGGTGATCGGCATGGGCCGGCTCGGCGGGTACGAGTCGAACTACCTCTCCGACGCCGACGTGCTCTTCGTCTACGACCCACCGGCCGGCGTCAGCGAGAGCGCGGCCAGCGCCGCCGCGCACGCCGTCGCCGAGGAGCTGCGTCGACTGCTCGGCGTGCCCGCCCCCGACCCGCCGCTGGGCGTCGACGCCGACCTGCGGCCGGAGGGCCGCCAGGGTCCGCTGGTCCGCAGCCTCGCCGCGTACGCCGCGTACTACGCCCGCTGGTCGCGGGTGTGGGAGGCGCAGGCCCTGCTGCGCGCCCGTTTCGTCTGCGGTGACGCCGACCTGGGCGCCGAGTTCGAGGCGATGATCGAGCCGGTGCGCTACCCGGCCGACGGGTTGACCCGCGAGCAGGTCGTCGAGATCCGGCGGATCAAGGCCCGGGTGGAGACCGAGCGGCTGCCCCGGGGCGCCGACCCGGCCACCCACACCAAACTGGGTCGCGGTGGGCTCGCCGACGTGGAGTGGGCGGTGCAACTCGTCCAGCTGCGGCACGCCGGGGCGATCCCGGAGCTGCGCGGCACGCGTACCCTCGATGCCCTCGCGGCGGCCGAGCGGGCCGGCCTGATCGACCCGGCGGACGCCGCGGAGATGGCTGCCGGCTGGTCCCTGGCCGCGCAGGTCCGCAACGCGTTGATGCTGGTCCGGGGTCGGGCCGGCGACCAACTGCCCCGGCACGGGGTGGAGTTGGCCGGGGTGGCCCGGCTGCTCGGCCGCGACGACCCGGGGGAGTTCCTCGACGAGTACCTGCGCACCGGCCGCCGCTCCCGCGCCGCGGCCGAACGGGTCCTCGATGCCTGACGCGTCGCCGCGCCCCACCGGGCAACGCGTCGTGGGCACCGGCTGGGCGGCGGCGACCGGGGCCGCGGTGCTGCTCGCCGTCGCGTTCCTCCTCGCTTCGCCGATGGGCACCGACCTCGCCGCCCAGGTGGCCCGGGCCGGCTTCACCGAGCGGTACGGGGCCGCGCCGGTCGACTTCGGCTGGTATGGCGGCGTCAACCAGTACGGCTACAGCCTCTTCACGGCCCGGTTGGGCGCGCTGATCGGGGTGCGTCCGCTGGGGGCGGTGGCCGCCGTGGTCGGCGCTGCCGCGCTGGGGTGGCTGTTCACCCGCAACCGGGCCCGCCGGCCGCTGCTGGCCGGCGTACTCGGCGCGGTGGTGCTGGTCGGCAACCTGGCCAGCGGTCGGATCACCTTCGCCGTCGGGTTGGCGTTCGGGCTGCTGGCGCTCTGCGCGGTCAGCGCGGAACGTCCACCGCGCTGGCTCCGGTTGACGCTCGCCGCCGCCTGCGCCGCCCTGGCCACGGCGGCCAGCCCGGTCGCCGGGCTGTTCACCGGGCTGGCCGGCGCGGCGCTGCTGCTGGCCGCCCTGCGCACCGGTGACGGGCCGGGCCGCCCGCTGCCCGGCGGATGGCGGGCCGAGCGACCACTGGCCGAGGGGTTCGTCCTGGCGGTGGCGCCCGCCGTCACCCTCGCCCCGATGGCGTTCGTCTTCGGCAACGGCGGAACCCAGCCGTACTCGGCCGAGTCGATGCGCATCAACGTCGCGCTCGCGGTGCTGGTGGCGGTGGTGCTGCCGCGTCGCCGCCGGGTGCTGCGTGTCGGCGCGGTGCTCACGGTGCTGCTCCTGGTCGGCGCGTACTACCTGCCCAGCCCCATCGGCTCCAACGCGCTGCGACTGCCGATGCTGTTCGCCCTACCCGTGCTGGCCGGGTACGCCGCGTTGCCGAAGCCGTGGCTGGCCGGGCTGCTGGCCGCGACCGTCTGGTGGCAGTCGCCGGTGATGGTGAGCGACGTGACCCGGGCTGGCGCCCCGGAGAGCGCCGCGGGCTTCTACCGACCGCTCGTCGCCGAACTCGACCGGCGGCAGCCGGCCGGGCGGGTCGAGGTGGTGCCGCTGCGCGACCACTGGGAGTCCGCGTACCTGCCACCGACAGTGCCACTGGCCCGGGGCTGGGAGCGCCAGGTCGACAGTGATCGCAACGCGCTGTTCTACGACGGCAGCCTGAGTGCGCAGACGTACGAGCGGTGGTTACGCCACGAGGCGGTGAGCTATGTGGTGCTCGCCCCGGACGCACCAGTCGACCGGTGGGGCCGCGACGAGGCCGCGCTGATCCGCGCCGGCCTGCCGTACCTGCGGGAGGTCTGGCGTGACCCGACCTGGCGGATGTACGCCGTGGCCGATCCGACCCCGCTGGTCGGTGCCCCCGGGCAGCTCGTCACGGCCGACCGCGCCTCGGTCCGACTGACCGCCGCGCCCGGCGACGTGCCGGTGCGGGTCCGGTGGTCGCGCTGGCTCTCGCTCACCGGCCCGGACGGCTGCGTGCGCCCCGGCGCGGACGGGTTCACCGAGGTGCGGGTCCGCACGGCCGGCGACTACACGATCTCCAGCGGACTCACTCCGGCGAACCACTGCTGACGGTGCTGCCGTCGCCCTCCGACCGGGGTGCTGGCAGCATGTCCGGCGTGCCTACCCACCTCGCGCGCTGGACCGGCCTGGCCGGCTCGATGCTGCTCGCGTTCGCAGCCTTCCTCGGCGGCGCATTCCCCGGCGGCCCCCTGCGCAGCACCCCGGTCAGCATCTGGCAGGGGTCCAACGGTCCGCTGATCCTCGCCGCCTGGGCGGTCGGCACCGGTCTGATGGCGTACGCGTGGTGGGCACTGCGCGACGGGGGACCCTCGACCCGGTGGGCCCTGGTCACCGTCGGGCTCTGGCTGCTGCCGATGCTGATCGCGCCGCCCTTCGGCAGCCGGGACGTCTACGCGTACGCCTGCCAGGGCGCCAGCTTCGCCGGTGGCATCAGCCCGTACGAGCAGGGCGTGTCCGCGCTGCCGTGCCCCTGGCTGGACACGGTCTCGGTCATCTGGCGCGACAGCCCGGCACCGTACGGTCCGCTGTTCGTGCTCATCGCGGGCGCCGTGGTGAAGGCCACTGGTTCGCTGACCGCCAGCATCGTGGTGTTCCGGGCGCTGTCGCTGGTCGGCGTGGTCCTCGCCGCGTGGGCCGTACCAGCGCTGGCACGTCGGGCCGGGGTGCCGGCGAAGCGGGCGGTGTGGCTGGCGTTGGGTTCCCCGCTGGTCGCCGCGCACCTGATCGGTGGGCCCCACAACGACGTGCTGATGCTCGCCGCGCTGGTCGGTGGGTTGGCCGTGGTGGCGTCGCACCCGGGCCGCCGCGCGATGCTGCTGGTCGGCGGGTTGCTCCTCGGAGTCGCGGTGGCGATCAAGGTGACCGCCGTGGTGGTGGTGCCGTTCGCCGCGCTGGCCGCCACGGCCGGGCCGTACCGGATCCGAACGCTGATCCGCGACGGGGGCTGGGTGGTCGGCGGCGCGGTCGCCACGGTGTTCGGCGTGACCGTCGCCGGTGGGCTGGACCTTGGTTGGGTCGGCGGGCTGTCCCAGGGAGGCGCCGCGATCGCCTGGACGTCCCCACCGACCGCTGTCGGGCAGACCGTCGGGTACGTCGCGGCGCTGTTCGGCGGACACATCGACGCGTTGCCGGTCACTCGCGGGATTGCCGTGGTTCTCCTGGCCGTACTGCTCGTCTGGCTCTGGTGGCGGGCCCGCACCCGCGACCCGCTCTACTACGCCGGCCTCGCGCTCGCCCTCACCGTCGCGCTCGCCCCCGTCGTGCACCCCTGGTACTGGACCTGGCCGCTGTTCGTGCTGGCGGCCACCGCACAGCGGACCAGGTGGTTCACAGTGGTCGCCCTGGTCGCGTCGTTCCTGGTGCTGCCCGACGGCACCGGGCTGCCCCGCTACACCAAGACGGTCGGGGCGCCGCTGATGACGCTGTTGGTGATCGTGGTGGTCATCGGGTTGGTACGGTCGGCTCGGGCGGCCCGTCGACCGGTCGCCGCCGACTGAGGGAAGGTGCGCCGGTGACCGCTCCCGGTGCCTCTCTCTCCCGGTACGCCGGCCTGCTCGGCGCGGTGCTGCTCGCCGTGGCCGGGTACCTCGGCGGGGCGCTGCCCGACGCCCCGTTCGGCGCGACACCCGCGTCGATCTGGCGAGCCCCGGACGGCCCGGCCACGCTGACCTGCTGGCTGGTCGGCACCGTGCTGCTGGTCGGTGCGTGGTGGTCGCTGCGCGGGGGTGCGCCGTCGACCCGTTGGGCGTACGTCACCGCCGGGCTGTGGGCGCTGCCGCTGCTGGTCGCGCCGCCGCTGGGCAGCCGGGACGTCTACTCGTACGCCTGCCAGGGCTGGACGTACGCGCACGGCGTCGACCCGTACACGGTGGGGGTGGCGGCGGCGGGCTGCCCCTGGGTGGACACGGTGGCCCCGATCTGGCGGGACACCCCGACGCCGTACGGGCCGGTGTTCGTCCTGCTCGCGGCGTTGGCGGTCGGTCTCGGTGGTGGGCTCACCGGGACGATCGTGGCGCTGCGGGTGATCGCCGTGGCGGGGCTGCTGCTGGCCGCGTTCTGCCTGCCCCCGCTGGCGCGGGCGGCCGGGATACCGCCCCGGCGGGCGGCCTGGTTGGCGCTGGCCGGCCCGCTGGTCGGCGTGCACCTGGTGGCCGGCGCGCACAACGACGCCGTGATGCTGGGCCTGCTGCTGTGTGGGTTGCTGGTCGTGGTCCGTCGACCGGGCCGGCTGGCGGCGTTGCTGCTGGCCGGGGTGCTGCTCGGACTGGCGGTCACGGTGAAGGCCACGGCCGTGGTGGTGGTGCCGTTCGCCGTGTTGGCCGGGGTGCATGGCCGGTACACCGTGCGGGCGTTGCTGCGTGCTGGCGGCTGGTTGGTTGGCGGGTCGCTCGTCGCGCTGATGGTCACCTCGGCGGTGTCCGGGCTCGGGTTCGGCTGGGTGGGCGGGCTGACCCACAGTGGTGACTCGGAGCAGTGGACGTCACCACCCACCGCCGTCGGCTTCGTGGTGGACTACGCCGGCGCGCTGGTCGGCCGGGACCCGCAGGCGGTGCCCGTGGTCCGGGCGGTCGCACTGGTGCTGCTCGTCGGGGTGCTGGTGGTGCTCTGGTGGCGGGCCTGGCGGACATTGCGCGGGTTGAATGACGACCGGCTGCGGGTGGCACGGGTCGAGGCGGCACGTCCTCAGGTGCATTGGGCGGTGTGGCCCTGGGTGGCGGGGGCTTGGGCGGGGCGGCCCCGGGCGGCCGGCTTGGCGCGGCCCTGGGTGGCGCTGCGCGGTGCGGCGTTGGCTCTGGTCGCCACGGTCGTCCTGTCCCCGGTCTTCCACCCCTGGTACGCGACCTGGCCGCTGGCGCTGCTCGCGCTGGCCGCTTCGAGGACGACGTGGTTCGTGCTGCCGGCAGCGGCGGCGGCCTTCCTCGCCCTGCCCGACGGCACCAACCTGGCCCGCTTCACGAAGGCACCCGGCGCCCTGGCAATGACCGCCCTGCTCGTGCTCCTGTTCGCGCTCCGCCGCCGCCCGTCCCCGGGGCCAACCCGCCGATCATGAGGTTGACGGGCGACAAACCGGACGGAATGTCTGGGCAATCTCATGATCGTCAAGCTTGTGCGGTCAAGATCGTGCTCGAACGTGGATGTAGTGGCATCCGGCGCGGACACCACTACATCAATGATGGAGCACGATCTTCGCTCGGTCCGTCCGTCAACCTCACGATCAACCAGAAGGTGGTGGTCAGGCGCGCGCGCCACAGGTGGGGCAGGGTTGGCCTGAGAGTTGGGGGGTGACGGTCCGGCGGGAGCGGATCAGGACGGTCAGGAGCAGGACGGCGGGGCCGGTGAGCGCGACGGCGCCAGCGGTCACGGCCAGTTCCGCGAAGGTGACGGCGCCGTGTGCCGGGCTGACGCCGCCGGCCAGGCCGGGCACCGCCAGGAAGCCGGCGGGGGTGAGCAGTGTGACGAGCGCCCAGCCGCCGCGGGTGTCCCCGCCCAGTGCCAGACCCATGGCCAGCAGAGCCCCGACGACCAGCAACAGTCCGCCGACGGTGGGCAGGAAGACCTCCATGGCGGCGCCGTAGTACATGAAAATCGGGCCCAACCCCACCAGGAATTCCGCCGCCGCCGCCGCCAACAGCGCGGACAGCAGCGGTGCGAGGCGGAACGCCGTCGGAAGTCGGTCGGGCAGGGCCAGCCCCAGCAGGCCCAGGACGACCTGCGGCAGCAGCACCATCAGCGGCGGTCGGGGTGCGTCGAGCGCCGCGGCCACCGGTGGCAGCGCCAGCGTGAGCAGCAGCGCGACGGTGATGGCCCACCGCGCGACCCGGCTCGGCGCGACGGCGATCACCACCGCCGCCAGCAGCCATGCCGCCCACGCGACGACACCGAGCGACACGAACGGGCCGACGTGGGGGACACCCCACTCCACGGGCGGTGGATGCAGCTCCGCCGTACCCCAGACACCGGCGAGGGCGCTCGCGGTGACCAGGGCGAGCAGCGCCGCGAGGCGTACCCCGGGGATCAGGTCGGTGACGCCCGCGGCCCGCAGCCGCTGGCGGAGGCCGCCGCGCACCAGGTCCGCGGCGTCCGCCGGCGTCGGCCAGCGTTGGTCAGGGACGGCCAGGTCGAGGTAGGTACCGACGATTTCGGCACCGCGGGCACGCCGGTAGTCGGTGGGGTACGCGCGCAACAGCCGGAGGTAGCGGCGTTCCAGGTCGTTCATGCCAGCCCTCCGACCGTGCGTGGGGTGATCGGGAGGGCGGCCCGAGTCCGCTTGGACAGCCGAGTGGTGGCGGCTTCGACGTTGCGGCGCAGGCGCTCGGTCTCGGCGCTCAACGTGGTTTCGCCGCTGGCGGAGAGGCGGTAGTAGCGACGCAGTCGGCCGTCCACCACCTCTTCCCGCTCGACCTCGACGAGGCCGGCGTCGACCAGTCGGTCCAGCGCCCCGTAGAGCGTTCCGGGGCGTAGCGACACCCGATTGTCGGAGAGAGCGGCGACCTCACCGATCAGCCCATAGCCGTGCATCGGCTGGGCGGCCAGCGCGGTGAGGATCAGGAAGGTTGGTTCGCGCAGCGGTGTGTCCACGCGAACAATATATCGGACGCGAAGGTATGTCGGGGGGTGGCGCAACACGGACCGGGCCGGCCCCGCGATGAGCGGAGCCGGCCCGGCCGGTGTTCGAGCGACTGCTCAGCAGTCGTCGTGCAGTTGACTGCTCAGCAGTCGTAGTACATGGCGAACTCGTGCGGGGTCGGGCGCAGGCGCACCGGGTCGACCTCGTTGGCGCGCTTCCAGTCGACCCAGGTGGAGATCAGGTCGGGGGTGAAGACGCCACCGTCGAGCAGGTAGTCGTGGTCGGCCTCCAGCGAGTCGAGCACGGCCGGCAGCGAGCCCGGCACCTGCTTGACGTCGCCCCACTCCTCCGGCGGGAGGTCGTAGAGGTCCTTGTCGATCGGCGTCGGCGGCTCGATCTTGCTCTTGATGCCGTCCAGGCCGGCCATCATCATGGCCGAGAAGGCCAGGTAGACGTTGGCCGACGGGTCCGGGACGCGGAACTCGACGCGCTTGGCCTTCGGGTTGCTGCCGGTCACCGGGATGCGGGTGCAGGCGGACCGGTTGCGCTGCGAGTAGACCAGGTTGACCGGCGCCTCGAAGCCCGGCACCAGGCGGCGGTACGAGTTGACCGTCGGGTTGGTGAAGGCCAGCAGCGACGGCGCGTGGTGCAGCAGACCACCGATGTACCAGCGGGCCATGTCGGACAGGCCGGCGTAACCGGTCTCGTCGTAGAACAGCGGCTCACCGTTGAGCCAGAGGCTCTGGTGGGTGTGCATGCCGGAACCGTTGTCACCGAACAGCGGCTTGGGCATGAACGTCGCGGTCTTGCCGTTGGCCCAGGCCTCGTTCTTCACGATGTACTTGAAGAGCTGGAGCTGGTCGGCGGCGTGCAGCAGCGTCGAGAACTTGTAGTTGATCTCGGACTGGCCGGCGGTGCCCACCTCGTGGTGCGAACGCTCCACGGTGAAACCGGTGTCGACCAGCCGGCGCACGATCGAGTCACGCAGGTCGGCGTAGTGGTCGACCGGCGGCACCGGGAAGTAGCCACCCTTGTACGCGGTCTTGTAACCGCGGTTGCCGCCCGGCTCCTCGCGGCCGGTGTTCCACGCGCCCTCGATCGAGTCGATGTAGTAGAACGACTGGTGCGCCGAGGTCTCGTGGCGGATCGAGTCGAAGATGTAGAACTCCGCCTCGGCGCCGAAGTAGGCGGTGTCGGCGATGCCGCTCGCCGCCAGGTACGCCTCGGCCTTCTTCGCCACGTTCCGCGGGTCGCGGGTGTACGCCTCGCGAGTGAACGGGTCGTGGATGAAGAAGTTGAGCGCGAGAGTCTTCTGCGCGCGGAACGGGTCGATGAAAGCGGTGGCGACATCCGGGAGCAGGAGCATGTCCGACTCGTGGATCGCCTGGAAACCGCGGATCGACGAACCGTCGAACGCGAGGCCGTCGGTGAAGAGGTCGTCGTTGACGGACTCGACCGGCAGGTTGAAGTGCTGCATCACGCCGGGCAGGTCACAGAAACGAACGTCGACGAACTTCACGTCCTCGTTCTTGAGGTATCGCAGCAGTTCCTCGGGATTGGCGAACACACATCCTCCTGGCACGTCCACGGGGTGGCTAGGCTTCTGGCGACGCTAGGGCCGGGGGGTTGCCCGGCCGTGTCTCCGTTGTTTCTGCCGTGTTACGTCCCTCGCGGAGGGTCAGGAACGTCCCTGCCCGCGCCTCCGGCCCGCCAGGAACGCCGTACCGACTGTGCCAGTGTAATGACATCTGATGCCTTTGGCCTGAATCGGCACACAGTGGCGGCGGCACTCGACAGACCCTCATACCGGCGCGGATACCCTTGACCGCTGTGACCAATCCGCACCCTCCGGCAGCGCCGGCCACCGACCCCACCTTCACCGCGCCGAGCCTTGGTCGGCGGTTCGGGGCGCTGATCATCGACTGGGTGCTCTGCCTGCTGGTGTCCAACTTCTTTGCCGACCCGGTACGCGACGGCTGGGCGCCGGTGCTGGTGCTGGTCCTGGAGTACGGCATCTTCCTCGGCCTGTTCGCCCAGACACCCGGCATGTACATCACCAAGATCCGCTGCGTGAACTGGCACGACGGTGGCCGGATCGGCGTGCTCCGGGCGCTGATCCGTGGCCTGCTGCTGGCCCTGGTCGTCCCCGCACTGATCATGGACGAGCACCGGCGCGGCCTGCACGACCGACTCGCCGACTCGGTCATCGTCGACGCCCCCCGCGCCTGACCCGACCCTCTGCGCCCCCGAAGGCGGCTGAGCCGAGCTCGGCAGCCCAAGATCGTGCTCGATCATTGATGTAGTGGCATCCACGCGCCACTGAGACCACTACACCCAGGTTCGAGCACGATCTTGGCGACGAAGCGCGAGGCGCGAGGCGCGAGGCGCGAGGCGCGAGGCGACGGGACCGACGGGGCGACCCGCATTCGACGCCCCGACGCGAAAGAGCCGGACCCGCATGGGTCCGGCTCTTGTCGGCGTACGCCGAAAGGGGTCAGCGGCCCCGCGACTGGCGGAAGGCACCCGGCGGGCGCATGTTCTTCGGGATCGCGCCCTTGGGCATCTGCGGTCGGGCGGTGAGCGCCTTGAGTCGCTTGTCCAGCGAGTTGACGTCCTTGCCGGAGAGGGCGCGGGGCAGACGCAGCAGCGTCGTGCGCAGCTTGCGGATCGGCAGCTCGCCCTCCTCCTGCCCGATCACGTAGTCGTGCAGGGGAGCGGAGCCGATCACCTTGGACAGCCGCCGCTTCTCCTGGCCGAGCAGGCCGCGCACCCGCTGCGGGTTGCCCTCGGCCAGCAGGATCACGCCCGGACGGCCGATCACCAGGTGGACCATGTCCATCTGGGTGGTCGAGCTGACCGCCGGGGTCACCCGCCAGTCGCCGCGCATGTTCTCCATGATCTGGGCCGCCGCGCCGGGTTGCCCCTCGGCGGCGTTCATCATCGCCTTGTTGGATCGCAGGTTGAGCACGATCAGCACCGCGAGCAGGATGAACAGGATGCCCAGCGGCAGCCAGATCCAGCCCCAGAAGATCACCGCGACCACGGTGAGCGCGAGCGGGATCAGCACCGCCGCCGCGACCAACGGCGCGAACCACCGGTCCTGCTTGGCGGTGAACTGGAACACCATCCCGATCTGCTTCAGCCGCTGGCCGAACGAGACCTTCTCCTGGGGCTTTGCCATGCCGCAGAGTCTAGTGGTCGCCGCCGGCCCGGTTGATCCGCGTCCGGGTGCCGGGGCAGCTGAGTACCTTACGTCTCCGTACGCCTCCTTACCCGCCGGGTAAGGAGGCGCTGAGCCGGGAAGATGAGGCGGCATGCCCATGCCCGGGTGGGGCCTTCGCGCGCAGAGTCATCAGCAGAAGATGACGACGCCACGAAGGAGCCCGACATGTTCGGCAACGACGTAGATTTCCTGCTCAGCCTGCACCGTACCCACGCCGCCGAGCTGCGCGCCGACGCGGCCGCGGACCGGCTCGCCCGGTCGCTGTCGCGTCCGGTCAGCCGTGGGTGGTTGGGCCGGCGCAGGCAGGCCGGTCGCACCAGCGACGCCCGCCGGTGACCGCACCCAACGCGGCGGGCACGGCCACTGCACCCAGCGCGGCCGGCACGTCCACGGCGCCCAGCGCGGCCGGCACGGCCACCGCACCCAGCGCGGCCGGCACGTCCACGACGCCCGCCGGGCGGTCCGCCCGACCCGATCCGACCCCGCCGCCCGGCCGCCAGCCGATCGGCGGGGCCGGCGGAGTGGGCCGCCATGGCATGCTCGAACACGTGACCGTACGCGCCGCCAGCTCCGTCCTCGTCGGGCGCCACCGTGAGACCGCGGCGCTACGGGACGCGCTGGGCCGGGCGCGTGCCGGGGAGCCGACAACCGTACTGGTCGGTGGCGAGGCGGGCGTAGGTAAGACCCGGCTGCTGGAGGAGTTCGCCGGCTGGGCCACCGACGGCGCGGCGCGGGTGCTCGTCGGCCAGTGCCTGGAGCTGGGCGAGGCGGGTCTGCCGTTCGCCCCGTTCGCCGCCGCGCTGCGCGCGGTGCTCCGCGCCGACGGTCCCGAGGTCTTCGCCGGCTACGAGGCGGAGTTCGTCCCGCTCCTGCCCGAGCTGGGCCGCACCTCCGTGGCGCTGGCCGCACCGCGTGCCGCCGCACTCAGCGACGCCCCGCGTGGCTACCTGTTCGACCTGGTCGCTGAGTTGTTCCAGCGGCTGGCCGACGCTCGTCCGCTGGTCCTGATCATCGAGGACCTGCACTGGGCCGACCGCTCCACCCGTGACCTCATCGGGTTCCTCGTCCGGGCGGCTCGGCCGGGCCGGCTGCTGCTGGTCTGCACCTACCGCACCGACGAGTTGCAGCGCGGGCATCCGTTGCGTCCGTTCCTCGCCGAGCTGGATCGGGCCCGTGGTGTGGAGCGGGTCGAGCTGGGCCGCCTGGACCGCGACGGCACTGCTGCGATCCTCTCCGACCTGCTCGGCGCCGAGCCGCTCGCCCGCGCGGTCGACGACGTCCATGAACGCACCCAGGGCAACCCCTTCTTCATCGAGGAGTTGGCCGTCGCCGGTGACCCGATCGGCTGCGTGGCGCTCCCCGAGACGCTGCGTGACCTGCTGCTGGCCCGGGTGGACCGACTCCCCGAGCCGGCCCAGCGGGTGTTGCGGATCGCGGCCGCCGGCGGCACCCGGTTCGCCCATGACCTGATCGCCGAGGCCGCCGGGTTGCCCGAGGCCGAGTTGGAGGACGCGTTGCGCGCCGCCGTCGCCGCCCAGTTGGTGGTGGCCGACCGGGACGGTGACTACGAGTTTCGACACGCGCTGGTCCGCGAGGCCGTGCACGACGAGTTGCTGCCCGGTGAGCACGCCCGGCTGCACGCCCGCTTCGCCGCCGCCATCGAGGCCCAGCCGCACCTGGTCGCCGCCGGCCGGGCCCCCGCCGAGATCGCCCACCACTGGTACGCCGCACACGACCACCCCCGTGCTCTCGTCGCCGCCCGAGCCGCGGCGGCTGCCGCCGCCGACCGGTACGCGTACGCCGAGCAGCGCCGACTGCTGGAGCGGGCGCTGGAGTTGTGGGAGCTGGTGCCGGACGCCGCCGACCTGCTCGGCATGGACCATCTGGCGTTGCTGGAGCAGACCCTGGACGCCGCGGTCACCGCCGGCGACTTCAGCCGGGCCATCACCCTGACCCGGGCCGGTCTGGCCGAGGTGGACGCCGACGCCGCACCGCTGCGCGCCGCCCGCCTGCTGGATCAGCGGGGTCGACTGATGGCGCTGCTCGGCAAGAGCGACGGCAGTCGCGAGCTGGATGAGGCGTACCGGTTGGCGGCCGGTGGCCCGCCCGGCGTGGAGCGGGTCCGGCTGCTCGCCGACATCGCCACCCACCTGGTCAAGATCGATCCGCAGAAGGCGGCCCGGGTGGCAGCCGAGGCCGCCACCGACGCCGAGGCGCTCGGCGAACACGTGGCGCTGCTGTCGACGCGGATCGCGCTGCTCTGCCACGGTGAGCGGGACCTGACCGGAGGGCTGGCCGAGCTGGGCCAGGCGGCAGCCGCCGCCCGTGCCGCGGGAGACGCGCCGACCCTGGTGCTCGCCATGGTGTTCGAGTCGGACATGCTCTGCGAGCTGGGCCGCTATGCCGAGTCCGCGCAGGCCGCCGAGGCCGGGGTGGCCGAGGCACGCCGCGTCGGGATCAGCCGCTCCACCGGGGCGTACCTGCTCTCCAACCGCGCCGAGGCGCTCATCGCGCTGGGCCGGTGGGACGAGGCCGAGGCGGTCTGCGCGGAGGCCGCCCGGATCGACCTGTCCGGTGTCACCGGGCTGCACTGGCTCCAGTTGGGCGCCGGGCTGCGGCTCGCCCGCGCCCACCCGGGCGCCGACGAACTGGTCGACCGGGCGCTCACCTTCCTCGGTCGGCCGTACCTGTGGCCGAACCACCGACTGCCCCTGCACGAGCTGGCGATCGAGGCGGCGCTGGCCCGGGACGACAAGGTCGAGGCGGTGCGGGCGGCCCACGTCGCGGTGGCCGACGAGAGCCTGCCGCAGCTGCCCCGGGAGGGTTGGCCGGTGCTCAGCGCCGCTGCGCGTACCGCAGCCCGGGTGGGTGACCGGGAGCTGGCAACCGCCGTGGCGGCGCTCGCCACCGACCTGCCGGCGCGGCACCCGGCGGCCCGGGCGCACGCCGCCCAGGTCACCGCGCTGCTCGCGGTCGGCGACCAGGCGCTGCCGGCATGGCGTGCGGCGGTCGACGCGTGGCGGGCCGACGGGCAGCCGTACCCGCTGGGCCGGGCGCTGCTGTCGCTGGCCGAGGCGACCGCCGCCGCCGGGGAACGCGACGAGACGGCGACGGCGGTCACCGAGGCCACCGAGATCGGCCGGCGGCTCGGTGCGGCGCCACTGGTCGACGCGGCCGCCACCCTGGCGCGGCGGGTCGGCCTGCGCGGCGCGGCCGGAGGTGGGCCCGGCGCGGACCTGCTGACCGCCCGGGAGCGGGAGGTGCTGCGGCTGGTCGCCGAGGGGCACAGCAACAGCCGGATCGCCGAAGAGTTGTTCATCTCGCCGAAGACGGCCAGCGTGCACGTCTCCCGGATCATCGCGAAGCTGGGCGTGACTAACCGCGTGGAGGCCGCCGCACTGGCCCACCGCCTCGGCCTGCTCACCGAGGCCGCCGCGCCGCGTTGACGCATGTCGAGGCCACCGCGCCGCGCTGACAGCCGCCTGCGGGATCAGCGCGGCAGGTAGATGCGCCAGCCCTCGATCGTGATCAGGTCGAGGCTGCCCGGCGTGCTCCGCTGCCGCTCGTCGAGCACCGCCGCCAGCGCCGAGCCGGCCGGTGCGACCCAGGCCGGTGCCGCCGAGCTGTCCACCTCCCGGCGGTACGCGGGGTAGCGGTCGAAGCCGGGGCGCAGGGTGTCGTCGACGACCGCGCAGACCACGTGCTCCGCACTGGCGAAGGTGAGCCGGTTGCAGGTCCAGTAGCCGGCGCGCACGTGCCGTACGCCGAGCTGACGCAGGGTGCTCACCAACTCGGTGTGCCGGGCCTCGGCGGCCCGGGTCGCCGGGACGGTGGCCGCCGCCCGCCAGGTGGCGTGGGCGGCGGTGCCCAGCGTGGCGGCGAGCAACACCACCGCGACCGACCGGGCCAGCGTCGACCCGACGCCGTGCCGGCCGGTCGCCGCCGGTCGCAGCCCGTGCCGGGCCGCCGTCCACACCGGCCAGAGCAGCGCCGGCAGGGAGATGAGCAGGCAGGACAGGTAGCGGGAACTCTCCACCGGGGTGAGCCCGGCGGCACTGCTCACTGTGTACGCGCCGAGGGTGGCCACCGCGGCCAGCACGAGCGCCAGCCGGACCGCCGCCGCCACCCGGGGCGACACCGCCCCGAGGCCGGCAGCGGCAGGGCCGGCAGGGGCGGGGCTGGCAGGGGCGGGGCTGGCAGGGGCAGGGCCGGCAGAAGCGGGGCTGGCAGCGGCGGGGCTGGCGGTCGGTCGGCGTAGGGCCCGCCAGGCGGTGGCGGCGGCGATGACCAGCAGCAGCGGCAGGACGAGTGCCCACCACAGCTGCCAGGTGGCGCACCTGCCGGGAGCACAGAAGCCCATGCCCAGCGACGGGCCGAGCACCAGGCCGCCGTGCAGCCGGTCCGCCCAGCCCGCACTGACGTTGGCGCCGCCGGCCACGAGCACGGCGTGCAGCGGGTTCCGCCCGGTCAGCACGCTGTGCAGCAGCAGCGGGGCCGCCCCCAGCACGGCCGCCACCCCGAGCAGCGCCCCGGCGGCACCCCACAGCTCCCGGCGGCAGAACGCGACGAGGACCACCCCGGTCGCCGCGACGTACGGCAGCACGAGCGGGTCGACCCAGAGCATCAGCCCGGCCAGCAACCCCCACGTCGCCCAGCGGGCCAGCCGCCAGCCGCGTCGACCGGTGACCGATGTGTCCGGCCCCGGTCGGTCGCTGGCCAGGTCCACGGCGAGCAGGGCCAGCGCCGCAGCGGCCGCGTTCATCTCGGGGTAGCCGCCGCCGGCGATCAGCTGGTTCTTGACGACCCGGTCGGAGCCGAGGGCCAGCAGCGCGACCACCAGCAGCCCGAACCAGCGGTCCCCGGTCAGCCGCAGCGTCAACCGCCAGGCCAGCAGGAGGAACAGCGCGTACAGGGCCAGCGTGGGCAACCGCAGCCCGAGCAGCGAGGGCCCACCGGCCAGGGCGAACACCGGCGCGGCCAGGTACGCCTCCAGCGTGCCCATGTACTGCTGGCCGTAGAACCAGATCGGAAAGCCCTGCCCCCGGGCGATGTGCAGCGCCGCCAGCCCCATGGTGGCCTCGTCGCTGTTCGTCGGCGGCGCGGCCCGGGCCAGCAGCCAGAGCCGGTAGCCGACCCCGGCGAGCACGGCCAACCCGGTGAGCCAGCCGACCAGCCCGAGGCGCACACCGGGCCGCGGACGCGGTTGGTCCGCGTCGCGCGGCTGCTGGCGTACCCCGGCGGTCATCGCACGATCATGGCACCCGGGCGCCGCGCGGCCCGCGCGGCGCTGTCGGCGGGTCAGCTGGCGGTGACGACCGAGGCGGCGGCGCGGGCGTCGATGGCCTGCTTGTAGAGCCGACCGGCCCGGTACGACGAACGCACCAGCGGCCCGCTCATCACCCCGGCGAAGCCGATCTCCTCGGCCTCCTCGCGCAGCTCCACGAACTCCTCCGGCTTGACCCAGCGGGTCACCGGGTGGTGCCGGGGCGTGGGGCGCAGGTACTGGGTGATGGTGATCAGCTCGCAGCCGGCGTCGTGCAGGTCGCGCAGCGCCTGCGAGACCTCGGCCCGCTCCTCGCCCATGCCCAGGATGAGGTTGCTCTTGGTGACCAGGCCGTCGGCGCGGGCCTGCCGGATCACGTCCAGCGAGCGGTCGTAGCGGAACGCCGGGCGGATGCGCTTGAAGATGCGCGGCACGGTCTCCACGTTGTGCGCCAGCACCTCCGGCCGGGAGCCGAAGACCTCGGCCAACTGCTCGGGGACGGCGTTGAAGTCCGGAATCAGCAGCTCGACGCCGCAGCCGGGCTGCAGGGCGTGGATCTGTCGGACGGTCTCGGCGTACAGCCAGGCGCCGCCGTCGGGCAGGTCGTCACGGGCGACACCGGTGATGGTGGCGTAGCGCAGGCCCATCGAGACCACCGACTCGGCGACCCGACGCGGCTCGTCGGCGTCGAACTCGGCCGGCTTGCCGGTGTCGATCTGGCAGAAGTCGCAGCGCCGGGTGCACTGGTCACCGCCGATGAGGAAGGTGGCCTCCCGGTCCTCCCAACACTCGTAGATGTTGGGGCAGCCGGCCTCCTGGCAGACGGTGTGCAGCCCTTCGCGCGAGACGAGCCCGCGCAGCTGGGTGTACTCCGGACCCATCTTGGCCTTGACCTTGATCCACGGCGGTTTGCGCTCGATCGGCGTCTCGGCGTTACGCGCCTCGATCCGCAGCAGACGCCGCCCCTCGGGGGCCGCCGTTGCGGTGCGCGCTGCCTGGCCGGTCGTCGGCGCGGAGTGCTCGATCGTCACGAAAACGAGCCTACGCCGGACGGCAGGTGTCTATGTGCGTCGGGCGACCGGCGTCACGCCTCAGACCTTGTGACGCCGGACACCGGCCTGTCGAAAATGGGCGTCACACGAGCGGGTTTCGGGTGCTACGGTCACCGCCAACAGCGATGACGGAGCCAAGTAGCGCCCGACCCGCCAGTGCAGAGAGCCGCCGGTGCTGAGAGGCGGTCTGGTGCCGGCGCGCGAAGACCCTCCCGAGCTGCGGGCAGAACGGCGAAACGCCCAGTAGAGCCCGCCCGGCTGGCCCCGGTCATCAGGCGACGAACGAGGCCCCCGCTTCGGCGGGGGTGAAGGTGTGGTGGCACCGCGAGGTTCCCGCTCGCCCACACCTGCCTGGGGCTGATGCGACGCTTCGCCGCCCCGGGGCGGCGACGGCGTGGCGATCGACCGAGGAGCAGTCCGCCATGCAACGAACCCTGTCCCATCAACTGCCCGCCACGATCGGCACGACCGTGCGGATCGCCGGCTGGGTGCACCGCCGCCGACTGCTCAAGTCGGTGGCCTTCCTGATCGTGCGGGACGCCACCGGCCTGGCCCAGGTGGTCGTCACCGACCCGGCCGTCCGCGCCCAGCTGGAGAAACTCACCGAGGAGACGGTCGTCGAGGTCACCGCGACGGCCACCGCGAACGGCACGGCACCCGCCGGGGTCGAGCTGACCGACCCGACGGTACGTCCACTCGGGCCGCCCGCCACACCGCCACCGTTCGACCTGTACCGGCCGGCGCTCACCGCCAGCCTGCCCACCCAGTTGGACAACGCGCCCACCGCGCTGCGGCACCCCACCCGGTCGGCGGCGCTGCGGATCTCGGCGGCGGCGGTGGCCGGGTTCCGGGCCGCACTCGACGCCCGCGACTTTGTGGAGGTCCACACGCCGAAGGTGGTCAGCTCCAGCACCGAGAGCGGGGCGAACGTGTTCGCGCTGGACTGGTTCGGGCGGCCCGCGTACCTGGCCCAGTCGCCGCAGTTCTACAAGCAGCTGATGGTCGGCGTCTTCGAACGTGTCTACGAGGTGGGGCCGGTCTTCCGGGCCGAGCCGCACGACACCGTCCGGCATCTCGCCCAGTACACGTCGCTCGACGCGGAGCTCGGTTTCATCGCCGACCACTCCGACGTGATGCGGGTGCTGCGCGACACCCTGGCCGGAATGCTGGGCACGGTGGGCGAGCGGGCCGGCGCCGCTCTGGCGACGCTCGGCGTCACGCCGCCGCAGGTGCCGGCGCAGATCCCGGCGGTGCACTTCACCGAGGCGCTGACGATCGCCGGCGCGCCCGCCGACGAGCCGGACCTCGCGCCCGCCCACGAACGGGCCCTCGGTGAGTGGGCACTGCGTGAGCACCTGTCGGACTTTCTCTTCGTCACCGGCTACCCGATGGCGAAGCGGCCCTTCTACACCCACCCGGACCCGGCGCGGCCCGCGTACTCGAACGGGTTTGACCTGCTCTTTCGTGGTGTGGAGCTGGTCACCGGCGGGCAGCGGCTGCACCGGCACGCCGACTACCTGGCGGCGTTGGCGGCCCGGGGCGAGCCGGTCGAGCCGTACGCCGGCTATCTGGACGCGTTTCGGCACGGCATGCCGCCGCACGGTGGCTTCGCCATTGGCCTGGAACGGTTCGTGGCGCGGCTGGTCGGCGCGGGCAACGTCCGGGAGGTCACCGCGTTCCCGCGCGACCTGCACCGCCTGACGCCGTAGGTGGGCGCCCTGCCGGCCCACTCGATCGGTGGAGTGGGCCGGCGGGGGCTCAGGCGGGGCCGAGCAGGTCCCAGAGGTTGCCCGCGACATCGCGGAAGACGGCGACCCGGCCGTACGGCTCGGTGCGCGGCGGCTTGACGAACTCGACGTTGTTCTCGACCATCCGGCGGTAGGTGGCGTCGAAGTCGTCGACCTGGAGGAAGAACCCGACGCGGCCGTGGGTCTGGTCGCCCACCGCGGCCTCCTGCCGCTCGCCGTCGGCGCGGGCCAGCAGCAGGCCGGTGCCGCCGCCCGGCGGACGGACCACCACCCAGCGCTTCGGCCGTCCGTCGTTGGTCAGCGACGGGGTGTCCTCGGCCAACTCGAAGCCGAGCACGCCGGTGAAGAAGGCGATGGCGGGGTCGTACTCGGTGACGACGACGGTGACCAGATCAATCTGCACCGACCGAGGGTAGGCCGACCGTCGGTCACCCCGACGCGCGGTCGGGTCTCAGACCGTGACGAGGGTGGAGAGCCGGCGCTCGACCACCGGCAGCACATCGGCCACGCTGATCGGGCGGCCCAGCTCGGCGGTGAGCGAGGTGACGCCGGCATCCCGGATGCCGCAGGGCACGATCTGGTCGAAGTACGTCAGGTCGCAGTCACAGTTGATCGAGAAGCCGTGCAGGGTGACGCCCCGGGCGACCCGGATGCCGATGGCGGCCACCTTGCGGGCCGGCCCCCGGTCGTCCTCGGGCACCCACACCCCGCTGCGCCCCTCGACCCGGCCGGCGCTCAGCCCGAACTCGGCGCACACGTCGATGAGCAGCTCTTCGGTCCGGCGCACGTAGGCGACCACGTCCACCGGGTCGGGCAGGCGCAGGATCGGGTAACCGACGAGCTGCCCCGGCCCATGCCAGGTGATCTTGCCGCCGCGGTCCACGTCGACGACGGGGGTGCCGTCCATCGGGCGGTCCCACGGTTCGGTGCGCTTGCCCGCGGTGTAGACGCTCGGGTGCTCCAGCAGCAGCACGGTGTCGCCGCGCGCGCCAGCCACCACCGACTCGTGAAGGCGTCGCTGCTCGTCCCAGGCGGCCTGGTAGTCGAGCAGGCCGGCACGAACGGCCGTCAGGCCGGGGGTCGTCGTTGTCACGGCCCCAGCGTAGTCCCGTTGAAGGCGATCTTCCCTGGTGAGCCGCCTCACCGGGGAAGATCACCATTGCTCGGCGGGATCCGCCAGAGCCAGACGTCGTCGACCCGTTGCGGCTCGCCGAACAGGGCGGTGCCGGTGCGCCGCAGCGCCTCCTCGTCGACCTCGAACTTCGCGCCGTGCACCTGGTCGGCGAGCACCACCGTCTCGATGCGCCAGTGCCGCAGGTCCGACTGGACCTCCCGGATCGTTCCGTCGGTGATGATGGGGACCAGCCCGGTGCGGCCGGCCTGGTCCATCAACGCGCTCAGCGTGCGTGGCACCGGGCCGATCCGACCCCGCCCGTCCGGCCCGCCGGGGCCGAGGAAGAAGCCGCCGGGGATGGCGAACTCGCCCTGCCGGTGCGACAACGCGTACGCCTGCCACCGCTGGCCGTCCGGGTAGATGTCCACGGTCAGCGGCAGTGGGGTCAGCACCCCGTCGGGTGAGACGTACTCCCGCCACGTGCCGGAGGTGATGAACCGCGGGATCGGCTCCCGCTCGTCGGTCAGCAACGGGGTGGGTAGCAGTGGCAGCAGGGCCACCACGAAACCGAGCAGCCAGGCCAGCTCCGTGGAGCGGTGCCGCACGGGTGCGGCGCGCAACTGGTCGATCGTGTACGCCAGCAACAGCCCCACCACCGGCGCGACCACCAGCGCCAGGCGAGCCGGTAGCGCGGCGTTCACCACCGGCAGTTGTCCGAGCAGGTCGAACGGCATGGGGAGGTCGGTGCGCCGGCCGTCGACCTTGGCCACCGGCCCGAAGGAGAGCACCGTGAAGATCAGCGCCACGGCACCCAGCGCCCAGAGGGTGGCGCGGCGGTGCGCGTCGGCCCGCCGCCAGAGTGCGATGAAACAGACAACGGTGAGCACCAGCAGCGGGATGCCGAAGAACGAGTTCTCCTCGGTCGGGTTGGGCGCCAGCGAGGTGCCCAACCCGACCTCGCCGGCCAGCGAGCGGCGGGGGAAGGCGGCGAACGCCGCGATGTCCTCGGAATGGATGACCGGGTCGAAGCCGGTGCCGTGGAACCGTTGCGGCCCGGCGAAGTGCAACCACAACGGGTACGACAACAGCACCCCGGCGACCACGGCTGTCACCCCGAGCCCGTGCAGGAAGGTGGGCAGCGCGGCACGAGCCTCCACGCGGTTCGCCGGGTGCAGCGCCCAGATGGCGACGAACACTCCCAGTGCCAGCGCGGTGAAGAAGAGCCCCTCGGCGGCGATCGAGAAGGCCACCGCGACCAGCACGCCGAGGATCACCCCGTCACGGAGCCAACGCCCCGGGCGGCGCAGCGCGAACAGCCGCCAGATCAGCAGCGGCACCAGCCAACCGGCGGTCCAGTTCAGGTGCGCGTTGGCGTGCGACACCATGCCGGGGGAGTAGGCGATGAACAGGGCGCCGACGCCGGCGGCCAGCCGGCTGCGGACCAGGTGTCGGGAGAGCAGCCAGTACCAGGCCAGCGCGGTGGCGAGCAGGTTCAGGGTGAGGATCACCAGGAACGTCGCCGGTGGGCCGATCAGGTACGTGAGCGGGGCGAAGACCACCGCGTACACGGTGATCGTCGTGTTGACCGCGAGGTTCACGCCGTCCGGGACGTTGATCAGGTAGGTGAAGAGCGGGTTCTCCCCGTGGGTGACCGCGTGCCCGCCGAACGCCAGCAGCCACTCGAACAGCGCCTGGTCGCTGGAGTTGACGGTGATGGTGCGGACGTTCGGGTCCTGCCACAGCCCGCTGGTCACCCACACGGCGAGCGCGAGCGCCACCAGCGCGACGATCAGGTCGGCCCGGCGGTCCCGGACGGTACGCGGCGGTGACGCGGGTGCGGGCCCGGTGGCCAGCGACGGGGAGGACGGCACGCAGCGGACGTTACCAACCGGACCTGGACGGGCCGGTCAGACCTGCAAGGACGGGACCGTTGGGGACAGATTCGGTCCGCCACGTCGACGGTCTGGCGTACACAGCGTCCGTCGTGAATGTGTGAGTGTGCCCCATGTCATAGCGGCGACACACCGTCGTAACGTCTCGGCAACTCGACCGTGACCCAGTTCACAGTCCGCCCCTCAGGAGGCCGCCGTGCGCCGCTCCTCGTCCATCCTCACCCGGCTGCTCGGTGCGGTCGCCGGGGTCGCCCTCGCCGCCGCCGGCGCGGTCGCCATCGCCACACCCGCCCAGGCCGCCACCCTCACCCAGGTCACCGGGTTCGGCTCCAACCCCGGCAACCTCGCCATGTACGCCTACCGACCGGACGGCCTACCGGCCAACTCCCCGGCGGTGGTGCTGCTGCACGGCTGCGTCCAGAACGCCTCCGGCTACTTCGCCAACTCCGGCTGGCAGAAGTACGCCGACCAGTGGAAGTTCGCCCTGATCGTCGCCCAGCAGCCCGCCAGCAACAACGCCAACTCCTGCTTCAACTTCTTCGAGGCGGGGGACACCACCCGGGGTCAGGGCGAGGCCCTGTCGATCAAGCAGATGGTCGACCACGCCAAGACGAACTTCGGGGTGAACGGCTCCCGGGTCTACGTCAGCGGGCTCTCCGCTGGCGGGGCGATGAGCGCGGTCATGCTCGCCACCTACCCGGACGTCTTCGCCGCCGGATCGATCATCGCGGGGATCCCGTACCGCTGCGCGACCAGCATGGTCAACGCGTTCAGCTGCATGAACCCGGGTGCGGACAAGACCCCGGCAGCCTGGGGCGACCTGGTCCGTGGCGCGTACTCCGGCTACACCGGCCCGCGCCCCCGGGTGGCGATCTGGCACGGCACCTCGGACACCACGGTCACCCCGCTCAACGGCACCGAGTCCCGCGACCAGTGGACCAACGTGCGGGGCGTGTCGCAGACGCCGACCAGCACGGTGTCGCTGCCCGGCAACACCAGCCTCGAGGTGTACGGCAACGACGACGTGCGGCTGTACCGGATCTCCGGGATGGGCCACGGCACCCCGGTCGACCCGGGCTCCGCGGCCGAACAGTGCGGCACCGCCGGCGCGTACTTCCTGGACACCATCTGCTCGACGTACCGTGACGCGCTCTTCTTCGGCCTGAACGGTGGCGGGACCGGCCCGACCCCGACCCCGACGGCCACCCCCACCCCCACGCCGACCCCGACGCCGACCCCGACGGCAACGCCCACCCCGACCGTGTCGCCGACCTGCGTGACGGCGAGCAACTACGCGCACGTGGTGGCCGGTCGGGCGTACCAGTCCGGCGGCTACGCCTACGCGAACGGCTCCAACCAGCGGATGGGTCTCTACAACACCTTCTACACCAGCGTCCTCAAGCAAACCGCCCCCAACCACTGGGTAATCGGCTGCTAACCCACCCCTAACCCCCCACCCCCCCACCCCCCTGACCCCCCGCCCTGACCCCTGTTGATCATGAAGTTATTGCCACTCACCTCGGCGTGTCGTGGCAATAACTTCATGATCGACGAGGGTCGGCGGGGGTGGCGGGCTCAGGGTGTGGGGTTTAGGGCTGCTTTTAGGGCGGCTGGGAGAGTTGGGTGGTGGTAGGGGTAGGCGGCTCTCGTCAGGACTCCGGGGAGGACCCGGGTGCTGGTGAGCGCCTCGTGGGCGAAGCCACCGAGGGCGACCTTGAGTGCCAGCCCGGGGATCGGGATGATCGCCGGCCGGTGCAGTTGCCGGGCCAGCTCGCGGGTGAACTCGGCGTTGGTGACCGGGCTCGGCCCCACCACGTTGACCGGGCCGGCGATGTCGTCGCGGTCGAGCAGGAAGCGGGTCGCGTCCAGCCAGTCGGCCATCGAGATCCACGGCAACCACTGCCGGCCGCTGCCCAGCCGGCCGGCGATGCCCAGCTTGAACGGCAGCAGTTGGGGCTTGAGCAGCCCGCCCTCGCGGTGCAGCGGCAGGCCGGTACGCAGCCGGACCACGCGTACCCCGGCATCTTCGGCCGGCCGGGTCGCGGCCTCCCACACCCGGCAGACGTCGGCCAGGAAGCCCTCGCCGGCCGGCGCGTCCTCCTCGACCGCCCGGTCGCCCGTGTTGCCGTACCAGCCCACTGCCGACGAGTTGAGCAGCACCCGGGGTCGGTCCGCGCCGGGGAGCCCGGCGGCGGTGGTCGCCAGCGTGGTGGTGCTGTCCACCCGGCTGGTGCGGATCAACCGCCGGTAGTCGTCGTTCCAGCGTTTGTCGCCGACGCCCGCGCCGGCCAGGTTGACCACGGCATCGGCCTCGGCGACAACGGCCGGGTCGAGCTGCCCGGCGGCCGGGTCCCACTGGCGCTCCTGCGAGTCGCGCGGCTCCCTGCGGACGAGCCGGGTGATCTGGTGCCCGTCGGCGGCGAGCCGGTTGGCCAGCCGGACGCCAAGGAAGCCGGACGCGCCGGCCAGAAGGATCCGCATACCCCCATCTTCGTCCAAACCCCCGCACCGCCAGCGCACCCCCTCGCCGATCTTGCACTTTCTGTCACCGTTCTGCCCCGACACATCCGTTTCGTCGGGGCAGCAACTGCAAGATCGACGAGGGTGGGGTGGGGTGGGGTGGGGTGGGGGGTGGGGGAGGGTTAGGGGGTGCGGAGGTTGGTTAGGAGGCGCTCGACTTCGGCGTAGGACTTGGGGCTGAGGGGGCCCTGGTCAAGGGTGGCCAGGTTTTCGTTGGCCTGGGCCACCGTGCGCAGGCCGGGGATCGGCACGGTACGTGGGCTGCGTGCCAGCAACCAGCCGAGCGCGCCCTGGGTCAGGGTGCGCCCGTCGGCGGTGAGCGCCGCGCGGACCTGGTCGACCCGGGCCGCCCAGTGCGGCGTCGGCCGGCCGTCGGTGAACCACTCCAGCCACTCCGGTGCCCGTCCGCGCACATCGTCGGGCCCGACCGCCCGGGTCGATCCGGTGAGCAGCCCCATCGCCAACGGCCCACGGTTGAGGCTGGCCAGGTCGTGTTTGTCGCAGACCGCCAACACCGCCGCGTTGTCGCGCAACACCGACTCGTCGTGCTGGATGGCGACGCAGTGCGGGCCGGCGACCGCGAACGCCTCCGCCGAGGCCGGGTCGTCGGTGCTCCAGCCGTACGCCCGGATCTTGCCCTGGTCGACCAGGGCCTCCAGGGTGTCGACCAGGTCGAGCGCGGCGGGCACCGGCAGTGCGTTGATGTGCAGTTGGTAGAGGTCGACGTAGTCGGTGCCGAGCCGGCGCAGCGAGTCGTCCAGGCTGCGCACCGCGAAGGCCGGGCTGGCGTCGGTGCCGAGCGCCCGACGGGTGCTCTCCTCGCTGACGTTGCCGAACTTCGTGGCGATCACCACGCTGTCCCGTCGCCCGGCCAGGGCTTGACCGAGGATGCGCTCGCTGTGCCCGGCGCCGTAGTTGCTGGCGGTGTCGAACAGGGTCACCCCGAGATCGAGCGC
The DNA here is from genome assembly GCF_036902955.1 of Micromonospora sp. CPCC 205558. Lineage (NCBI taxonomy): Bacteria > Bacillati > Actinomycetota > Actinomycetes > Micromonosporales > Micromonosporaceae > Micromonospora > Micromonospora sp. CPCC 205558. The sequence goes on along the minus strand of NZ_JBAKHR010000005.1, from coordinate 283,817 downwards.
CCGGTGGATGGTGCGGATCGACTCGTCGTCGTCGACCTCACCCCAGCCGAACGGCTGCCCGTCGTCACCCCAGAGCGGGCCGCCGATGGCCCAGCACCCCATTCCGATCGCGCTCACCGTGATGCCGCTGCGCCCCAGCGTCCGTGTCGTCGTCATGGTCACCAGCTTCCAACCTGGAGCGCGCTCCAGGTCAAGCACTACCCTGTCGCGACATGAGCGGTTACGCCCCCTCGGAGGCCGCCCGCCGCAGCGGCTTCAGCCTGGACACTCTGCGGTACTACGAGAAGATCGGCCTCCTCGCGGAGGTGGAGCGGACAGCGGGCGGGCAGCGGGTCTTCACCGACGACGACCTCGGCTGGTTGGTGTTGTTCCGCTGCCTGCGCGACACCGGGATGCCGATCGCGCAGATGCGCCGCTACGCGCAACTGGCCCGCGCCGGGGAGCACACCGCCGACGAGCGGCATGAACTGCTGCGCCACCACGCGGCCCGGGTGGAGGAGCAGATGCGCCTGCTCCAGCACCAGTACGACCACCTCCGGGAGAAGATCCGCTTCTACGAGCGACTGCCCGGCACCGCACCGGGATCGGAAGCCGACTGAGGGGAACCAGGCGCGCTCAGGCCGAGCAGCTGCTCGGTCGTTCCGGGGCGACCGGTGAGCGCGTTCAGGGCGGTGACCAGTCGCTTCTCCTCGTAGCGGAAGTGCGACTCCAGCAGGGCGGCCAACCCGCCCAGCTCGGCGCGCACCTGGGCGACCGGCACCGCCGCATCGCGGCCCAGCAGGGCCTCGACCCGTTCCAGGATCCCCGCCACCACCTCGTGATCGGTGATCAGGTTGTCGATGACCGGGCGCAGTTCGGGGACCTCCTCGGCCAGCAGCCGGAACGCGCCCCCGTCCTCACCGGTGTGGTGTCGGCCGAGCGCGGCGCAGAAGGTCAGGCAGTGCGCCCGCAGGTCCCGGGACGGGGTGTCGAGGCTGGCCTGCAACCGGGCCAGTTCCGCGCTGAGCCAGAGATGGATTTCGATCATTTGATTGCCGACGGCGGCGAGCCGGTCGGCCGGTGAATCGGTTGGGTGCACGTTCGTCCCATGCTGTCCCCGCGCCTCCATGCCCACGGCGGCCTTTGTGCCGGGTGCACCGCGACGCTGCGCCGGATCCTATACCGGCTGCGTCACGGCGTGGTCGGCTCGTCGGTCTCCCGGACGTCGTGCCAGCGCGCACGCCAGCCGGCCTCGTGGGCCTCGTGACTGGTCCGTTCCTGGAAGACGGCGGCCCGCAAAGCGTGCCGGGATTGCGACATGGCCATCACCTCCACGGCCACCAGCGCCACGCAGATCACCGCCGCCAGGGTGAGCGCGCCCAGTGCCGGCAGGTGCTGGCCGATCGGGAGGGCGGCGGTGAGCACCACGATGACGCCGATGCGGGTCCACGTGACGGTGTGCAGGGTGCGGAGCTGGAAGAACAGATTGACGACGAAATAGCAGATCAAACCGCCGAAGAGCATCGGCACCGCCGGCCCCTCGACCTTCTCCGCGATCCCACCGGCCGGGTCGGTGATCTTGTGCAGTACCTCCTCGTTGCCGATCGAGAAGAGGATCACCCCGGCGATCATCAGCAGGTAGAGATACGCGTACGCGTCGCGGGCCATCGCCACCCGGGGGCCACCCTCGGCCGCGTGCAGGGCGATCCGGGCGGCCGGCCCGATGAAGTCGAAGTGCGCCCACCAGAGGGCGGCGGTGACCACGATGCCGAGCGCGGCGGCGGCCACCGCGGGCCAGGTGACCGGCTTGCCGAGCAGATTGCCGCCCACCCCCGTCGAGATGATCGACTCGCCCAGCGCGATGATCAGGATGAGGTCGTAGCGTTCAGTCCAGTGTTCGGCGCTGGTCACCCCCCAACCCCAGGTCCCGACGATGAAGCCGGTGGCGTACTGCACCACCACCACGGCGATCCACAGCCCGTCGCGGACCATGGCGGCCTCGTCGGGGTCGGTGATCTGCGGGGGGATGAGCGCGGCGGCCAACAGCAGCACGATGCTCACCGCCAGCTCCGGGGCGAACCGCCGCAGTTGCCGCCGCTCCTGTGGGCTGTCCCGCACCACATGCTGATAGAGGATCATGTGTACGGCCCGGACCACGACGTAGCTGATGGCCACCAGCATCGGGCCGGCGGCGCTCCCCTTCGGGTCGCTGAACGCTTGCGGAAGCGCCAGGGCGAACGCGAACAGGGCGACCATCGCGATCACCATGAGCACCGGGACGTAGCCCTCGCCGAGCCGGACCCGGGTGGCGACCAGGCTGTGCACCACCCAGATCCACCAGAGCACGGCGAGCACCAGGCCGGCGTGCAGCAGCTGCCGGCCGGAGATGTTGGCCGCGGTGGCCCGGGTGATGATGAAGAACGAGAAGACGAAGACCAGGTCGAAGAAGACCTCGAACTTGTCCACCCGGGCACCGGGGGCGATCGGGATGGCCGGTCCCAGCTGTCCACCCCGCCGGTAGCCGCCCACGCCCCAACTCTGGCAGCGTTCGGGCTGGTCGGAGGCCCGAACGGCGATGGCGACGTGGTCCGGCGTTACCTCCGTCCCGGGCCGGGGAAACACCCGGACCACGGCCGCACGCAGCGGGCCGGCCGGTCCGCCACACTCGGACAAGGATGGACAATGACGACGAGCAACCCGATCACCACCCCGTTCGCCCATCACTCCACGGCGATGGACGTGATCAAGGGCGTGGACCTCGTCGGGCGACGCGCGGTCGTCACCGGCGGATCCTCCGGGATCGGCGTGGAGACCGCCCGCGCCCTGGCCAGCGCCGGCGCGGCGGTCACGCTGGCCGTCCGCAACCCCGACGCGGGCCAGCAGGCCGCCAACGACATCACCGGCACCACCGGAAACGACCGCGTCCTGGTCGCCACGCTCGACCTCGCCGACCAGGATTCGATTGCCGACTTCGTGGCCAACTGGGACGGCCCGCTGCACATCCTGGTCGGCAACGCCGGCATCATGGCCGCACCCCTGTCCCGGACCCCGCAGGGCTGGGAGATGCAGTTCGCCACCAACCATCTGGGGCACTTCGCGCTCGCCACCGGGCTGCACCGGGCCCTCGCGGCCGCCGACGGGGCCAGGATCGTCTCGGTCAGCTCCGCCGCCCACCTGCGCTCACCGGTGGTCTTCGAGGACATCCAGTACGACAAACGGGAGTACGAGCCGTGGCAGGCGTACGGGCAGTCCAAGACGGCGAACGTGCTCTTCGCCGTCGAGGCGGCCCGGCGATGGGCCGACGACGGCATTCTGGCCAACTCGTTGATGCCCGGCGCGATCCAGACCAACCTCCAGCGCTACGTCAGCGAGGAGGAGTTGACCCGGATGCGCGCCGGTAACGCGGCGGCCTGGAAGACCACCGAGCAGGGCGCCGCCACCTCGGTGCTGGTCGCCGCCTCGCCGCTGCTCGACGGTGTGGGCGGGCGCTACTTCGAGGACTGTCAGCAGGCCGCCCCCGCCCAGCCCGGTGGCCGGACGGGCGTCGCCGACTACGCGCTGGACCCGGAGGCCGCCGAGCGGCTCTGGCAGGTCTCCACCGCCCTGCTCAAGAGCTGAGCACCAGAACGGGAAGGGCGCCCCGGTCGATGACCGGGGCGCCCTATCGGCGTTGCGTTTCGATCAGGCCAGGCCCAGCTCCGCCTCGAAGTTGCCGGCCTCCAGCCGCTCCTTGACCGTGGTCAGGAAGCGAGCGGCGTCGGCGCCGTCGATCAGTCGGTGGTCGTACGACATGGCCAGGTAGACCATCGACCGGATCGCGACGACCTCGCCCAGCTCCGGGTCGTTCACCACGACCGGACGCTTCACCACGGCACCCGTGCCGAGCATCGCCGACTGCGGCGACGGCACGATCGGGGTGTCGAAGAGCGCGCCCCGGCTGCCCGTGTTGGTCAGCGTGAAGGTCGCCCCGGCCAGCTCGTCCGGGCTGATCTTGTTGGTCCGGGTCCGCTCGGCCAGGTCGGCGACGCGCTTGGCGATGCCGCCCAGGTTGAGGTCACCGGCGTTGTGGATGACCGGCGTCAGCAGACCCCGCTCGGTGTCCACCGCGATGCCGAGGTGCTCGGCCGCCGGGTAGGTGATCGTGCCACCCTCCAGGTCCATGCTGGCCTGGACGATCGGGTGCGTCTGGAGCGCCTCGATGGCGGCGAGCGCGAAGAACGGCAGGAAGGACAGCTTCACCCCGTGCCGCTGCACGAAGGAGTCCTTCGCCTGCGCCCGCAGCTTGGCGACCCGGGTGACGTCCACCTCGACCACCGTGGTCAGCTGCGCCATCTCGTGCAGCGACTCGTGCAACCGCTTGGCGATGGCCTTACGGATCCGCGGGAGCTTCTCGGTGGTGCCCCGCTTGCCGCTCGGCTGCGGCTTGGCGGCCGGCTTGGCCGCAGCCGCCGACGGTGCGGCGGCCGGCGCGGCGGCGGGAGCGGCCTTGGCGGCCTTCGCCTTCTCGGCAGCCTCCAGCACGTCCTGCTTGCGGATCCGGCCACCCACGCCGGTGCCGTTGAGCGCGGCCAGGTCGACGCCGTGCTCGCTGGCCAGCTTGCGCACCAGCGGAGTCACGTACCCGGCGGCCTCCTCGCCGGCACCCGGTGCCGGGGCGGACGGGCGCGGCGGCGTCGAGGCCGCCGCGGCCGGCTGCGCGGCCTGCTCGGTCTTCGCCGGCTGCGCCGAGCTCTCGGTCTCCGCGGCGGGCTCGTTGTACGACGCGCCCGGGGTCGGCTCCTCGACCTTCGGCGCCGGCTTCGGCTCGGCCTTCGGCGCCGGCTTGGCCTCCGCCTTCGGCTCGGGCTTCGGCTCGGGCTGCGCCGGGGCGGGGGCCGCGCCGGCAACGCCGATGATCGCCAGGTCGGCGCCGACCGCAGCGGTCTCGTCCTCGGCGACCTTGATCTCCAGCACCGTGCCGGCGACCGGCGACGGGATCTCGGTGTCCACCTTGTCGGTGGAGACCTCCAGCAGCGGCTCGTCGACCTCGATGGTCTCGCCGACCTGCTTGAGCCAGCGGGTGACCGTACCCTCGGTGACGCTCTCGCCCAGGGCCGGCATCTTCACCGCGGTGCCCTCGCCCGACGGCGCGGCGGCCGGAGCCGACGCCTCGGCCGGGGCCTCGTCCTGGGCCACCTCGTCGGCGGTGCCCTCGGCGGCGGCCGTCGGCTCGGCGGCCGGCTCGACCGCCTCGGCCGGAGCCTGCTCCTGCGGGGCAGCCCCGCCACCGCCGGTCGACTCGCCCTCACCGGCGATGACGGCCAGCTCGCTGCCGACCTCGGCGGTCTCGTCCTCGCCGACCACGATCCGGCTCAGCACGCCCGCCGCGGGCGACGGGATCTCGGTGTCGACCTTGTCGGTCGAGACCTCGAGCAGGGGCTCGTCAACCTCGACCGTGTCGCCCTCCTGCTTGAGCCAGCGAGTGACGGTGCCCTCGGTGACGCTCTCGCCGAGCCGGGGCATGGTGACCGATACCGGCATGTTCTGAGACTCCTTCATTCCCCTGGTGGGATCTTCGCCCGTCGCCGGACGCCGCGGTTTGGATGATCAGGCGTGCGAGTGCAGCGGCTTGCCGGCGAGGGCCAGGTGCGCCTCGCCCAGGGCCTCGTTCTGGGTCGGGTGGGCGTGCACGAGCTGGGCGACCTCGGCCGGGTACGCCTCCCAGTTGTAGATGAGCTGTGCCTCACCGATCAGCTCACCCACCCGGGCGCCGATCATGTGCACGCCGACCACGGGGCCGTCCTCCACCCGGACCAGCTTCACGAAGCCGGTGGTCTTGAGGATCTGGCTCTTGCCGTTGCCGGCCAGGTTGTAGTTGTACGTCTTGACCTTGTCCGCGCCGTACTGCTCCTTGGCCTTGGCCTCGGTGAGACCCACCGACGCCAACTCCGGGTCACAGTAGGTGACGCGCGGGATGCCGACCTCGTCGATCACGGCGGGGGTCTGCCCGGCGATCTCCTCGGCCACGAAGATGCCCTGCTGGAAGCCCCGGTGGGCGAGCTGGAGGCCGGGCACGATGTCGCCGACCGCGTAGACGTTCGGCACGCTGGTACGCAGCCGCTCGTCGGTCAGCACGTAGCCGCGGTCCATCTTGACGCCCTGCTCCTCGTACCCGAGGTTGGCGGTGTTCGGGCCGCGACCGACGGCGACCAGCAGCAGCTCCGCCTCGACGGTCTCGCCACCGGAGATGGTCAGCTTGACGCCGTTCTCGGTCTTCTCGACCTTCTCGAACGGCTTACCGACCTTGAAGTTGATCTTCCGCTTGCGGAACGCCCGCTCCAGCGCCTTCGACGACTCCTCGTCCTCGGCGGCGACCAGCCGGGGCAGCGCCTCGACGATCGTCACGTCCACACCGAAGGACTTCCACACGCTGGCGAACTCGACGCCGATCACGCCACCACCGAGCACGATCACCGACGACGGCACCCGGTCCATGGTGAGGGCGTGGTCGCTGGTGATGATCCGCTCGCCGTCGACCTCCAGGCCGGGCAGGCTCTTCGCGTACGAGCCGGAAGCCAGGACGATGTTGCGGCCCGTGTAGCGCTTGCCGTCCACCTCGACCACGTTCTTGCCGATCAGCTTGCCGGCGCCCGCCACGAAGGTGACGTTCTTCGAACCGTTCACCAGGCCCTGCAAGCCCTTGTACAGGCGGGAGATGACACCGTCCTTGTACGAGTTGACCCCGGCCATGTCGATGCCGATCAGCTCGGCCTTCACGCCGAACTGCTCCGACTCGCGGGCCTGGTCGGCGATCTCGGCCGCGTGCAGCAGAGCCTTCGTCGGGATGCAACCGTTGTGCAGGCAGGTGCCGCCGAGCTTGCCCTTTTCGACCAGCGCGACCTTCAGGCCCAGCTGGGCGGCGCGCAGCGCGGTCGCGTAGCCGCCGCTGCCACCTCCGAGAATGACAATGTCGAAGGTCGCTTCGTTCGGCTCGCTCACGTCCAACTCCCAGGTCGCGTCGCTGCATCGGGGGTCACGGGATGTAACACGGACACACCCCACCTCGGTCATCTTGTCACCACTGGGCACAGGGTGCGTAGTGAGGTGCCCAACGACACGTCATCGACACGTACCCTTGGCACCGTTGTCGATGACGCACGGTGGGGGAGAGAACCGGTGGGGTTGTTCCGGCGCCGCAAAAAGGCGGCTGTGCCGAGTCGTGACCGTGCCGCCGATCGTGGCGATCTGGATCATCTGGAGAACTTCATTCGGAGCCGGCGCGGCGTCGAGGCGTACATCGAGCCCCGGACGACCGTCACGGAGACCACGGTGATCCTGATCGCCGACGACGGGGAGTGGACCCGTCGGCGCATCGACGGCCCCGACGGGGCCCGGCGCTTCGCGTACCGGATGGGCATCCCGGTTTACGACGTCCGGCTGATGGGCTACCCGCAGCGGATGCGCGACTTCAACGAGCGCCGCAAACGCCGCCCCGAGCGGTACTGAGAGGGGCCCCCGGCGTCGACCGGAGGCCCCTCGCTTTCAGTCGTTCCGTCAGCCGTTGGCGGCGACATCCTCGACGAGCTGCACCAGGGTGCGGACCGGAACGCCGGTGCCGCCCTTGGTCCAGTAGCCGGTCGGCTCGCCCGAGTGGTAACCCGGCCCGGCGATGTCGATGTGCGCCCAGGCCACGTCGTCGGCCACGAACTCGCGCAGGAACACGCCGCCCTGCAGCATGTGACCGGCCCGGTCCATGCCGGCGTTGACCTGCGAGATGTCCGCCACGTCCGACTCCATGCCCTTACGGACGTCGTCGGGCAGCGGCATCGGCCAGGCCGGCTCGCCGACGGCGTCGCCGGCCACCTTCACCCGGTCGCACAGATCCGGGGTGCCCATCACGCCGGCCACCCGCTTGCCCAGCGCGATGACCTGGCCGCCGGTCAGGGTGGAGGTCTCGAACAGGTAGTCGGTGCCGTCCGCGCAGGCCCGGGCGATGGCGTCGCCCAGGATCATCCGGCCCTCGGCGTCGGTGTTGAGCACCTCGACCCGCTTGCCGTTGAACATGGTGATCACGTCACCCGGCCGGTAGCTGGTGCCCGACGGCATGTTCTCCGCCATCGGCAGGTACGCGCTGACCGCCACCGACGGCTTCAGCGCGGCGATCGCCAGCATGGTCGCGCCCACCGCGGCGGCGCCCGCCATGTCGGACTTCATCTCCCACATGCCCTGCGCCGGCTTGATCGAGATGCCGCCGGTGTCGAAGGTGATGCCCTTGCCGACCAGCGCGACCCGCTTACCGTTGCCGCCGCCCTGCGGGGTGTAGGTCAGCTTCACCAGCCGCGGCGGGGCCTCCGAGCCCTGACCGACCGCGACGATGCCGCCGTACCCGCCAGCGGCCAACGCCGCCTCGTCCAGCACCTCGACGCCGAGGCCCGCCTCACGCGCCGCGCTCGCGACCGCGTCGGCGAACGACGGCGGACGCAGCTCGTTCGGCGCGGTGTTCACCCAGTCCCGGCTGAGCCGGACCGCGCCCGCCACCGCCTGCGCCCGGGCGACCTCCGCCTGGGCGTCCGCGTCGCCGGCGTCCGGCACCGCGATGAGCACCTCGGCCACCGGCTCCCGCCGGGTCGGCTGGGGCCGGGTCTTGTAGCCGGCGAACCGGTACCCACCCAGCAGCGCGCCCTCGGCGACCGCGCGCAGCTCGGCCGACGCGTCCGCGTCGTCCGGCAGCGGCAGCGCCAGCGCGACCTTGGGTGCGCCCGCCAGCGCCCGGATCGCCGCACCGGCGGCCCGGCGCAGCGTCTCCGGGGCCGGTGCGGCACCCGACGGCTCCGGGCCGAGCCCGACCGCGGTGACCAGCGGGGCGGTCACGGTGCCCAGGGTGGCCAGCTTGATGACCTCACCCGGCCCGCCGGTCGCGCCGAGCAGCGCGAGGGTCTCGGTCAGCTTGCCATCGAACGCGGCCGCGATGCTCTCCGCGCCGCTGGCGAGCAGCAGGGTGCCGGCGAGGCCGCTGGTGGCGCCCTGCTCTCCGGTCTGGCTGTGCACGCCGATCACGATCGCGTCGACGGCGAGCTCGGCCGGGTCGGTGTCGACCAGGCTCAGGTTGGTGGTGCGGGGTGAAGTCACTGAAGCTACTCCGGGCGGGCCGGGCCGGTCGCGGCGTCGCGTACCAGCGGTGAAGGTCTCCGGCGGAACCTACCCGCCGGACGTCATGGTTGTCCCGCTGACCGGGTCAGTGGGCTCCCGCCGATGCTAACCAGCCAGGTCGCCCCCGGTAAGTTGCCACCCATGACCGACGTGACCTCCGCCGCCGCCGAGACCCGGCTGCGCCGTTCCCCGCTGCACGAGCGGCACACCGCCGCCGGCGCCAAGTTCGCCCCCTTCGGGGGCTGGGAGATGCCGCTGGAGTACGCCGGCGGTGGCGTGCTCAAGGAGCACACCGCAGTGCGTACCGCGGTCGGGGTCTTCGACGTGTCGCACCTGGGCAAGGCCCGGGTGAGCGGCCCCGGCGCGGCCGACTTCGTCAACTCCTGCCTCAGCAACGACCTGGGCCGGATCGGCCCGGGCCGGGCGCAGTACACGCTCTGCTGCGACGACGCCACCGGCGGCGTCGTGGACGACATCATCGCCTACCTCTACGCCGACGACCACGTCTTCCTCATTCCGAACGCGGCGAACACCGCCGAGGTGGTGCGCCGGTTGCGCGCCGCCGCGCCCGCGCAGGTCACCGTCACCGACGAGCACGAGGCGTACGCGGTGCTGGCCGTGCAGGGCCCCCGCTCGGCCGAGTTGCTGGCCGCCCTGGACCTGCCCACCGAGCACGGCTACATGAGCTTCTCCGCAGCGAGCCTGGCCGGGATGGAGCTGACCGTCTGCCGTACCGGCTACACGGGCGAGTTGGGCTACGAGCTGGTGGTGCCGGCGGAGCACGCGGTCGCGGTCTGGGACGCGCTCTTCGCCGTCGGCGCGACGTTCGGGCTACGCGCCTGCGGGCTGGCCGCCCGGGACACGCTGCGTACCGAGATGGGGTACCCGTTGCACGGGCAGGACCTCTCCCTGGACATCAGCCCGGTGCAGGCCCGCTCCGGCTGGGCGGTCGGTTGGGACAAGCCGGCCTTCTGGGGCCGCGACGCGCTGCTCGCCGAGAAGGCCGCCGGCCCTCGGCGTACGCTGCGCGGCCTGGTGGCCGTCGACCGGGCCATCCCGCGCCCCGGCATGACCCTGCACGTCGGCGACGCCCAGGTTGGCATCGTGACCAGCGGCACCTTCAGCCCGACGAGGAAGCAGGGCATCGCCCTGGCCCTGCTGAACACCGACGCCAACCTCGCGGACGGCGCCGAAGTAGAGATCGACATCCGAGGCCGCCGAGCCCCCCTGACCCTCACCAAGCCCCCCTTCGTAACCCCCTCAGTGAAGTAACCCCCAGACCCCCACCCCTTCTCCGCGTTGATCATGAAGTTATTGCCACGACACGCCGACGGCGGTGGCAATAACTTCATGATCAACGCGGAGAAGGGGTGGGGGGTTCGCCTGAGTCCAGGACTGCTTGGGTCCAGCCGCCTTCGATGACGCCCGTCGCGTCCAGGACGGCCCAGTCGACGACGTCGGACGCCTCCACCACCACGGGGGCGCCGATGCGGACGCTCTGGTCGGTGTTGGCGTCGCTGGCGCTCACGCCGACGATGCGCTCCGGGGCCTCCCACGAGGTGACGCCCGCCCAGACGTACTCCGGGCCGTCGTCGCCGGGCAGGCCGTACTTCACCACCAGCTGCGACTCGGTGGGGAGTTGGCCGGCGACGAACCGGGCCCGCGCGTCACCCAGCGCGGCCCGGGCGGTGGCGACCGCCCGGCTCATCGCGTCACCGGAACGGGCGTAGCGCACGTCCGGCTGGATGCCGGAGAACAGGGTCGCGCACGCGGCGGCGTAGTAGCGCCCGTCCGGGCCGGGATGCCCGGCTGGCGGGCGCAGGCTGAGGAACGAGTCGGCCTCCGGGTCGGTCGCCGGGTCCAGTTCGAGGCGCAGCAGCACCGGGGCGGTGGCGCCGTGCTGCTCCGGGTTGCCGTACGCCACCGCGATGTCATGCCCGGTGACTGTCGCCAGCACCGGCAGCTGCACGAACGCCGGCACCTCCTCGCCGGTGAGCCCGTCGGTCCAGTCCCGCAGCAGCCGGCGGGCCGCCCCGGTCATCACCGCACCCCAGGCGCGGGTGAGGTGGTCGGGCACCCCCTGGGTCTGCAACTCCAGCAGGCCGAAGCGGCGTAGCCCCTTGGTGGTGAACCACAGGCCCTCGGTGTCCGAGGAGTACGGCACCAGCACCCAGTCCACGAGTCGGATGCGGCCCTGCTCGTCGGGGAGGGAACGCAGCGCGGTTGCCGGGTCGAGGAACTGCAGACCGAAGACGTCCACCACGTCGCTGTCGACGGATTCGGCCACGGCCGCCGCGACGGCCCGGGCGGCCCACTCGTGCGCGGGCGGCCAGCCGGGCCGGTACTCGGCCTGTACGACCACCAGGTGCGTCGCCGCCGCCAGCCGGGCCAGTTGCTCCTTGGTGGCACCGAACGCGGTGAGCAGGTCCGGCGGAAGCTCGGGAAATTCGGCGATCGGCCGGGTGTCGACGCTCATCAGCGGGCTGTCGAGCATCTGCCGGGCCAGCCCGTGCACCGGCTCGGCCAGCCGGCCGGTCAGGGCCGCCACCGCGGTCTTCGCACTGACCTTCGGCAGCCCCACCATCGGCACCAGGTAGGTCGCGCTGAGCGACTCCGGCACCGGTACGGGCAGGAAGTCGTCCGTGATGAGCATTGTGGGATCCCCCGGTGGCCGCGCCGGTGTTGTCGAGGCGAACGCTACCCGGCCCGCCGTGCCAGGTTCAGCCGGACAGCACCAGACCCAGGTAGACCAGCGTGGTGACCACCTCGACGGTCGCGCCGAGGACGTCGCCGGTGATCCCGCCGAGCCGGCGTACCACGTGGCTGAGCAGCGGTAGCGCGACGGCGATCGCGGCGACGACGGCCAGTGGCCCCTGCCACGGACGGCCCGGCACCGCGGGCACCGCCAGCAGCACGACGGCGACCGCGCCGACGGCGAGGGCCACCGGGCCGACCGTGCCGGCCACCAGCGCGCCCAGCCCGTCGGGCCGGGCCGCCGGCACTCCCCGTCGGCAGGCCAGCGTGACACCGAACCGCCCGGCCGCGGTCGCCGCGACCACCGCCGCGAGCGCCGCCGGCCAGGACCGGCCCGCGAGGTCGGCGAGCGCCGCCGCCTGCACCAGCAGTACGACCACCAGGGCGACCACCCCGAACGGGCCGACGTCCGGCTTCTTCATGATCTCCAGGGCGGCCGCGCCCCGCCGGTACGAGCCGAGCGCGTCCACGGTGTCGGCCAGCCCGTCCAGGTGCAGCCCTCTGGTGAGCAGCGCGCCGACGCCGACGGTCACGCCGGCCGCCACCAGCGGGGGAGCGAGCGCGCCGACCACCAGCAGCACACCGGCCAGCAGGGCGCCGAGCAGCGCGCCGACCACCGGGGCGAGGGCCATCGCCGTGCCGGCGACCGGGCGATCGATGCGCCCGGCCCGCACCGGCAGGGTGGTGAACGTGGTGACTGCCAGCCGGGCTCCCGCGAGCAGCCGTGGCTCAGCCGGCACGCAGACCCGACGCCGGCTGCTCGTCCGTCCCGGTGCTGGCCGGGCCCGGTCCGGCCGGCTCCGGCTCGGCGAAGTCGGGCTCAGTGAGGTCGGGCTCGGCGAAGTCGGGCTCGGTGAGGTCCGGGTCGGCGTAGCTCGGGTCGGTGGACTCCGGCTCGTCGCCCGCCGGGTCGGCGTCGTCCCCGCCGCCCAGCGACGGGTGCACCGGCAGCGCGGCGGCGAGCGCCAGCACCGAGCGCAGCAGCGGCAGCGCGACAAGCGCGTTCGCGCCCTCGCCGAGATCCAGCCGCAGGTCGAGCAGCGGGGTGAGGCCCAGCACGTCGGCGGCGAGCCGCACGGCCGGGTGCCCGCCGTGGTCGGCCAGCAGACACCAGTGCCGCGCCTGCCCGGCCAGGTCACGGCTCACCATGCCGGCGGCCAACCCGACCGGCCCGTCGAGCAGCACCGGCACCCGGCGGGCGGTGGCGCCGAGCAGCACGCCGGTGGCCACGGCCACGTCGCCGCCGCCCAGCTCGGCGAGGATGTCCTTGGCGCCCCGCGACGAGCGCCGGGTGCGGTGCAGCGCGTCGCGGACCGCCGCGCAGCGGGTCATCCACGCCGCGTCGTCGATCTCGCCGGAGTCGGTGATCACCCGGCCCAGCACCGCGGGTGGCTCCGCGCCCGCGGTCGCCGCGAGCACCGCCGCGGCCGCCGCCTCGGTGCCGGCGCCGCACGCCCCGAGCACCAGCAGCTGTACGCCGGCGTCGGCGGCCTGTTCGGCCAACCGCCAGCCGTAGCGCAGCGCGGACTCCACCTGCTCCGGCGTGAGGGCCGGCTGGTCCTCGATCGGTGCGGCGGCCGGAGTGTCCACCACCTGCAGGCTGGCGCCGCTCTCGGCGGCCAGCCGGGCCAACGCGCCCCGGCCGGCGCGGGCCTGCGCGGCGCGACGCGCCGACTCTCCGGCGACGGTGCCGGCCGACGCCCCGCCGGCGTGGTCGCCGTGCAGCAGCAGCACCCGCACCGAGCCCCAGGCGGCGGGGGTCGAGGTGCCCTGGGTGGCGGCGGCGAAGCCCACCACCCGATCCAGCACGCCCAGGCCGGCGCCCGGTACGTCCAGGGTGGCCAGCCGGTCCACCGCCTGCGGGCCCGCGTACTCGTCGGGCATCGGCAGCTCCATGCCGGGCTGGATGACCAGCCCGGTGGCCACCACGGGCAGCGCCATGGTCGGTGCCGCCCAGGGGTCGCCCGGCTCCGGGGTCGGGGTGGCCGGTGGCGTGTGGGTCAGCACGTCGGGCAGCTGCACCTCGGGCGTCGGCTCGTCGTCGGCCAGGTTCGGCACCACCGCTGCGGTCGCGGCGACGGACGGCGCGGTGACGGGTGCGCCGGCGGTCGCGGGTGCGCCGGTCGTGGCGGTCGCGGTCGCGGGTGTGGCAGTCGTCCCGGTCGTGCCGGCGACCGGCTTGAGCCAGACCGGCTGACCCGCGACGACCAGCACGACCGCGTCGCAGGCGTCGGCGACCGCGCGGTTGGCCGCGCCCAACGCGTCGGTGAACGCCCGGCCCAGCGGGGTGGTCGGCACCAGCGACAGCCCCACCTCGGGGCTCACCAGCACCACCCGGGCGGCACACCCGCGGACCGCCTCGGCCAACTCGGCGATCGTCGCCACGTCGTCGGCGGGTTGGTGGTCCGGGTCGAGCAGCACCGTCACCCAGCCGCCGAGGTCGTCGACGAGCAGCGTCTCGTTGGCCTCGGCGGACGCGAGCACGTCGGCCAGCCGGCGCGGGTCCTCGGTGGTCTCCTCGGTGGTCCAGCTGCCCGGCCGACGGGCGCGGTGCGCCGCCAGGCGGGTCGCCCACTCGGTGTCCTCCGGGTCGCCCTCGGGCGCGGTGGCGACGTAGCGGACCACCGGCGCGTCGGTGACCAGGGACTCGGCGAACTCGGACTTGCCGGACCGGATACCGCCGAGCACCAGGACCGTGTTCCACCCGTCTACGGACATGCCCGTACCTTAGTTCTCATCCTTCGGGGCTGGGCACGTCGCCCCGGCCCCGGCCGCTTCACCCGCCGCCGCCGGCAATCTTGGACACTTTCCGTCAGCTCGGAACGGAAAGTGTCCAAGATCTACCCTGCCAACTCGCTCCCGCACCCCGGGACGGCGTCGCCGGCACAGTCTTCGACCGTCAGGCGCACCAACGCCTTCGGTTTGGACGGCCCGTACGCGGGTGGCCCCTGAGCGACGGTTGAGGCGTGGCTCGTGGGACGGTCCGAGCGGCGGTGCGCCTGCTCCGGGAGCACGGTTTGGTGATGACCGTGCCGCAGCGCGGTACCTATGCCAGCGACAGGTAGGCAGGCGGGTACCCCTACCCCGGATGGCGGCTGCGCGTTCGGAAGTCCGGCGAGAGTCCGCAGGGTGACCCGGCGTCCCGCGGTGCCTGCCGGCCCGGTGCTCGCGGTCGATCAGTCGCAGTGTTCGAACCCGCTGCCGTAACTGACCCCGCCGGTGGAGCCGCCCCACTTGACGCACGTCCCGGCGGCGCTGGCCCGCACCGGTCCGGCGTAGTAGTCGAAGGACCCGCTGTCGGTGCTGCGGGCCCGGCCCTGCACCTCCAGGTACGCCGAGGCGGCCGACTTCGCTCCGACCGCGGTGTCCTTGAGGGTGACCACGCAGTTGGTGCCGGTGCCCGCGTGGTACAGCAGGAAGACCCGGCCCTTGCGCTGCCCGTCCCCACTGGTCAGCGTCGCTGAGTCGATCACCTGGTAGCCGCTGCCGCACGCCTGTGCGGCCGTGTACGGGTTGGGCCGGCTGGACGGGGTACGGCTGGGTGTGGGGCGGCTGCTGGCCGTGGCGGTCGGCGGGGCGCCCGGTGCCCCGGTGCGGGCGGGGTCGCTGCTGGTCGTCGCGTCGGCGGGGGAGGAGCCGGTCGGGCTGGCGGTCGCGGTGCGGCTGGCGCCCGGCGTTCCGCTGGGCCGGGGCCCGGTGGTGGTCGCCTCTCCGGGCTGCGGCAGCGAGTCGTCGGTGGCCGCCACCGCCGTCTCACCGGCCAACGCGGGTGGCTGATCCGCCGAACCCGGGTCGGCTCCGGGTCGCAGCGCCACCACGGCCACCGCGACGATCAGCGCGACGAGGACGACCGCGCCGGCCCCGACCAGCAGTGGAAGGCGTCGGCCCGTCGGCCCGCTGCGGAGCGCGTCCTCCCGGGTCGGCTTCGACTCGGTCGTCGGTTCGGCCGCGACACTCGCTGGTGGGCGCGGCGCGGCGGGCCCCGCCGGCACCGGCCCGGCGGGCGGCGTCGCCGCGACCGGCGGCGCGGCATCCGGGCCGACCAGCGGCGCGGGGAGAGCGGCGGAGGCCGGGACGCCCGGGGTCGGAGCGGCCAGCGCCCACGGTGGGCGGGCGGAGACCGGGATGCTTGCCAGGGTGGCGTCGCGGGCATCGGCGGCGGCAGCGGCCAACTCGGCGGCGCTGCCGAATCGGTCCTCCGGGCGCTTGGCCAGCGCGCGGGTCACCACGGCGGCGACCGCTGGCGGGGTGTCCGCCGGCAGCGCCGCCGGGTCCTCCTGGGCGTGTCGGAGCGCCACCGCGAGGGGGTTGTCACCGTGGAAGGGCGGCTGCCCGGCAAGGCAGAAGTACGCCACGGCGCCGAGCGCGTAGATGTCGGTGGCGGCCGAGACCGGCTGCCCGGTGGCCTGTTCGGGGGACATGTACGAGGCGGTGCCGAGCACCATGTTCGCGGCGGTGAGCCCGGCCATGTCGCGGGACCGGGCGATGCCGAAGTCGACGAGCACCACCCTGCCGTCGGCCTTGACCAGCAGATTGCCCGGCTTCACGTCCCGGTGCACGATGCCGGCGAGGTGGGCGGTGTGCAGCGCGTCCGCGGCCTGGGCCAGCACCGACATGGTGGTGGCCGGATCCAGCCGTCCCAACGCGCGTACCCGGGCGGACAACGGCTCGCCCTCGACGTACTCCATCACCAGGTAGTCGACCCGGCTGCCGTCGTCGAGCGCGGCCTGCCCCACGTCGTGCACCGGGACCACGCCCGGATGCCGCAGCGCGGCCAGCATCCGCGCCTCGGCCCGGAACCGGGTGGTGAACTCCGGATCGGCGACCAGCGACGGCAGCAGCACCTTTACGGCCACCTCGCGTTCCAGCAGCACGTCGGTGCCGCGCCAGACCGCGCCCATCCCACCTGTCGCCACCCGCTCGCCCAGCCGGTACCGGTCGTCGAGCAGCACTCCCCGCGTCAACACCGAGCCACCGTACCGGCCGGCGTCAATCGGATTGATCCACCCCGTCGGTCCCCGCCGGGGCGAGCGAGCGGCCGTTGCGCGCGGAGCCGACTACGCTGGCGGGGGTTCGTCCCACGGGGACTTCAGCGGCGAGGGGAGACGCGGCATGGCGTGGAGCTGGCGGTACGAGGGCACGGACGGTCAGACGGTCGAGGGGCCGGCGGAGTCGTTCGGCAGCCAGGCCGACGCCGAATCCTGGATCGGTCAGGCCTGGCGGGAGCTCGCGGCGTCCGGCGTCACCTCGGTCGCGCTCGTGGAGGACGACCGGGTGGAGTACCGGATGAGCCTGCTGCCCACGGGCGAGTGATGGCCTACGACCGCCCGGGCGGTGAAGGGCTGGTCCTCGGCGTACCCAGGGCGGCGTTCCGGCCCAGCCCGGTCTTCCTCGGCCTGGTCGCCCTCTTCGTGGTCAGCGGGGTGCTGACCTGGAACGGGTACGGCAGCGTCCGGTTCAACGTGTTCCTCTTCGTGGTGTCCGGCTGGCTGGTGTCGCTCTGCCTGCACGAGTACGCGCACGCGGTGGTGGCCTACCGGGCCGGCGACCGGGACATCGCGCACCGCGGCTACCTGACGCTCAACCCGTTGAAGTACACCCACCCGTTGCTGTCGATCGTGTTGCCGGTGGTGGTGGTGCTGCTCGGCGGCATCGGCCTGCCGGGTGGCGCGGTCTGGGTCGACCGGCACGCCATCCCGGGCCGACTGCGGCACACCCTGGTCAGCCTCGCCGGTCCGGCGACCAACGTGTTGTTCACGCTGGTGTTGGTGGCGGCGGTGCGGTTCGGCACCCAGTCGGGTGGCCCGGTGGAGTTCTGGGCCGGGGTGGCGCTGCTGGCCTTCCTCCAGCTCACCGCCAGCGTGCTGAACCTGCTGCCGGTGCCCGGCCTGGACGGCGGCAACATGATCCAGCCGTGGCTCAACCCGCAGTGGCGCAAGATGTACGACCTGTTCGCGCCGTACGGCTTCATCCTGCTCTTCGCGCTGCTGTGGAACCCGCGCATCGGCGGCTGGTTCTTCGACGCGGTCTTCGCGGTCGGTGACCTGCTCGGTCTGCCGTCGTGGCTCTACGCCACCGGCCTGGAGCTGATCCGCTTCTGGCGGTGACCCGTGACCGGTGACCGGTGACCGGGCAGAGTTGACCTGACCCGGCGACCAGACGGATTTGACCTGACCCGGCCCGGCCGGTGCGAAACCCTCGCGCCGGCCGGGCCGGAACGGCGTCAGGGACGCTGCGCGGGGGACTGGGTCTTCGCCGGGTCCCGCTCGACGATCGGCTCGACGATGTCGTCGATCGCCTTGAGCAGGTCGGCGTCGAGCTTCAACCCGACCGCCTTCACGTTGTCGTGCACCTGCTCGGGGCGGGACGCGCCGATGATCGCCGACGAGACGTTCGGGTTCTGCAGCACCCACGCCACGGCGAGCTGGGCCATGCTGAGCCCGGCCTGCTCGGCGAGGGGCTTGAGCTGCTGGACCCGGGTCAGCACGTCGTCGTTCATGAACCGGGAGATGAAGCCCTTACCCGACTTCTCGTCGGTGGCGCGGGAACCGGCCGGCGGCGGCTGGCCCGGCAGGTACTTGCCGGAGAGCACGCCCTGGGCTATCGGCGACCAGACGATCTGCCCGAGGCCCAGTTCCTCGCTGGCCGGCACGACCTCGGCTTCGATGACCCGCCAGAGCAGCGAGTACTGCGGCTGGTTGGAGATCAGCGGGATGCGCAGCTCCCGAGCGATCGGGTGGGCGGCACGCAGTTGGGCGGCGGTCCACTCGGAGACGCCGATGTAGTGCGCCTTGCCGGAGTGGACGACGTCGGCGAACGCCTCCATCGTCTCTTCCAGCGGCGTGCTGTTGTCGTAGCGGTGGGCCTGGTAGAGGTCCACATAGTCGGTGCGCAGTCGGCGCAGCGAGCCGTTGATCGACTCCATGATGTGCTTGCGGGACAGGCCACGGTTGTTGCGGCTGGGCCCGGTGGGCCAGTAGACCTTGGTGAAGATCTCCAGGCTTTCCCGGCGCTCGTTCTGCAACGCCCGGCCGAGCACCTCCTCGGCTCGACCCCCGGCGTACCCGTCGGCGGTGTCGAAGGTGGTGATCCCCGCGTCGAGGGCGGCCCGGACGCAGGCGAACGCCGCGTCCTCCTCGACCTGCGAACCGTGGGTGATCCAGTTGCCGTACGAGATCTCGCTGACCATCAGGCCGGAACGGCCCAGGTGTCGGAATTCCATGTGCCGACCCTAGACCCAGTTGATCAACAGTGCTGACCGGTGACTCAGAGCACCGGGTTCGCGTCGGTGAGTAGTCGGTCGATCTCCTCCAGCACCTCGGCGCGGTCGCGGTGCACCGGGTCGATGAGCGGTACGCCGCGCCGGTCCAGCGCGCCCCACCGCCCGTTGTCGTTCTCGACCAGGAACGCCACCGGGTGGATGACCAACATCGGGTGCGCCGGCGGGACCAGCACCGTGCCGGTGCGGTCGACCACGCCCCGCTGACCCGCCACGTCGACAACGGCCAGCCCCTCGTCGGTGAAACCGTCGATCCGCTGACCGTCGGCCAACTCGGTGACGAAGCCGTGGTAGCGGGTGGGCACGACGATTCGGCCGGTCCGGTCGACCGCCCCCCACCCCTCGCGCCGTACGGCGGCCAGCCCGCGCCGGAACGGTCGTACCTCGGCGAAGTTGGGCGCGACCTGCACCGCCCCGGTCGCGTCGATCGCCGTCCAACCGCCCTCGCCGACCACCCAGGCGAGGCCGTCGCTGAACGGATGTGCGGCCCGGAAGGACGGCGGGATCACCGTCGTGCCGAGCAGGTTGATCAGCGACCAGCGGTCGGTGTCCGGCCGGCGGACCCAGGCCAGGCCGTCGTGGAAGGGCTGCGCCTCGGCGTACCGGGCGGGGATGACCACCTCGCCGTCCTGGCTGGTGTAACCCCACAGCGGCCCGTCCCGGTCCGGCAACGGGGGCCGGTCCCGGTCGAGCACCTCGTCCCGACTCCGGGGGTACGGCCCGAAGCCGTCCGCCTCGGCCCGGACGGTGACCGCATCGAGGGCCACCCGGACCCGGTCCAGCAGTTCGGCGTCGCCAGCGCCGCGCAGGTCGAGCGCCTTTTCGAAGTGCTCGCAGGCCTCCATGAGCCGCCCCTGGTCGTAACACGACCGCCCGGCGTGCTCGTGCAGCGCCGCCCGCAACCGGTCGGGCAACTCGACCGAGTTGGCTTGGGCGAAGAGTTGGTCGGCCTCGGCGAAGTCGCCGCGCCAGCGCAGCACGTGGGCCAGCCGGGCCTGCGCCAGCGCGGTCCGGCGCAATTCGCCGGTGGCCTCGGCGTACGTGAGGGCGAGCCGACCGTCGGCCAGCGCGTCGTCCAACTCGCCGAGAATCCGTGAGGCCACCGCCCGCAGGCTGAGCAGGCGGGCCCGGGCACGGTTGTCGACCGCCGAGCCCAACTTCTCGGTCAGCCGTCGCCGGATGGCCCGCAGGTCGTCCGACTCGGTCAGATCCTCGCGCAGGGTGACCGGGTCCAACCGCCAGCGGTACGCGGCCAGCACCTGCTCCGGGTCGCCCGGGTCGGCCAGCGACGGGCGGGTCACCACCGGCGGCGCCTCGTCGGGTGGCGCGGACACCGGCAGGTTCTCCGCGTCCGAGCCGCTCCGTTGGCCGGGTACGGCCGAGGCTGGCGGCGCGGACGTCGGCTCCACCGACGCCGGTGGCCCGGAGACCGGTGCCGTGTCGGACGGCGGTGTCGAGGCCGGCGGCGCAGACACGGGCGCCGGTGGCGCGGACACGGGCGCCGGTGGCGCGGACACGGGCGCCGGTGGCGCGGACACGGGCGAGATGGAGTACGGCTGCGCAGGGGCGGGTGGGGCGGAGACGGGCGCTGGCGACGCGGCGGGTGATGGGGGCGCGGAGACGGGTGCTGCCGGCGGGGCCGATACCGGCGACGCCGGGGGCGCGGAGACCGGCGTGACCGCGGCGGGCGGTGCCGAGACCGGTAGTGCCGAGAAGGGTGGTGCCGAGACGGGCGAATTCCTGTCGTCCGAGGCCGTCACGGACGGCGCGACGTCGTCCGGCCAGTCGTCGGCTCGCGATCCGTCCGACGGGCTCGTGTTCGAAGCGTCAGCCGCCTGCTCGTCGGGTCGCGCGAGTTCGTCCGTCGGGTCGTGCTCGACCAAACCGGTGTCCTCGGTGGACGAGGCGGTGGAGGGCTGCTGGCCGCCATCGACGGCAACTTCGACCCGGGCTTCGAGGTCGGGTTCCGCCTGCTGGTGGGGAACCGCGACGACGGGTGCGCCGGAGACGGGCTGGTCGCCGTCCACCGGTCCCGTGTCGAATGCGGGCTGCGGGTCGTCGTCCAGGTCGTCCACCCAGCGCCGGGGAGCACCGGAGACCGGGTCAGCGGGCGGCGCGGAGACCGGGGCGAAGGTGTCGTCCGATGTCGACCCGCCGACCTGCTCGTCGGCCACGTCGAGGTGGGTGTCGGCGGTTGGTGTGGAGGTCTCGGCGTCCGTTGCGGCCGTTGTCGTGGAGAGGTCGCCGGCCGTCGACTCATCGTCGGCCGGGTCGAACGACCGCTGATCCGTCGCCGGCTCGGCCGGTTCGGAATCGGCGGGGTGAGCCGGGCTGAACCACGCCTCCGGCCCACGGGTGCTCGGGACGTCGTCCGGCTCGCGGTCGGGTGCCACCGGCTCTTCCGAGGGCGGCGGGGGTACGTAGCGGCGCGGCGTACCGGGGGCCGGCGGGAGCACCGGCGCGACGTCCACCGGTGGCGGCTGCGAGACGGTAGGAGCGGCAGCCACCGGGGTCGACTCGGCCGGGGTGGGGGCGGGGCGGGTTGCTGGTGGCTCCGGGGCCTGCCAGGTGGGCGGCGGGGCGACCGACGGGCGTGCGTCGGCCGCCGGGGTCAGCCGCTCCGGCGGGTACGGGCGTTGGGGCACGGCCGGCCGTTGCGGCGCGGCCGGTCGATCGGGGGAGTGCGGCCGCTCCACGGAGGGCAAGCGCTCCGGGGAGACCGGGCGGCGATCGGTCGGTGGGGTACCGGCCAGCGGGCCGTCGACCCGACGGCGGTCCGGGCCCGGCTCCTCGCCGCGCCGCTGGTCCACCGGGTGGCCCCCGGTGCCCGGTCCGGGATAACGCGGCGGCGGGCTGTGGCGCGTCCCAGACGCCGGCGGCGGTTCGGTCAGCGGCCGGCGTCCCGATGCTGGTGGGGCATCGGACCGCTCGTCGGCGCCGGGCGGCTCCACCGGCGCCGACCGGTACTCCAGCCGCAGGTGCGCGGCGGGCGGTCCCGAGACGGGCAGGTCGGCGGCGGGCGACACCGGGGCGGCCGACACCGGTCGGTCCCGGCCGGGTGGCGCGGGGGAGACGGGTGCCGGCGACACCGGCCGTTGCGGGGAGGCGGGGGAGATCGGGGCTGCCGACACCGGTCGGTCCCGGCCGGGGGGCACGGGCGCCGGCGACACCGGTCGGTCCCAACCGGGTGAGACGGGGGCTGACGACACCGGTCGGTCCCAATCGGGGGCCACGGGTGCCAGCGACACCGGTCGCTCCGGGGAGGCCGGTGGGACCGGCATGGCACGGCCGGACGCGGGCGGCGCTGTCGCGGCCGGGCGTACCGGTCGCTCGTCGGGCCGCGCCGGGGCTGCCGCAGGTCGCTCGTCGGGCCGCGCCGGGGCCGCCGGCCGTTCGGGCCGGGCGGCCGGCCGCGACGCGATGCCCGGCTCGGCGCTGCGGTGCGGGTCGGCGGTGCGGGGTGGCTCGGTGCGGTGCGGGTCGGCGGTGCGGGGTGGCTCGGTGCGGTGCGGGTCCGCGCTGCGGGGTGGCTCGGTGCGACGGCCCGGCTCGCGGGTGCGGTCCGGGCTGCGGTCCTGGCGCACCGGACCCGGTGGTGGCCAGGGCAGACTGCCGTCCGAGCGCTGGCCCGGCTGCGGCCGGGGCTCGCGGTACGCGTCCTCACGCGGCGCGTTCTCGCGGTACGCGTCCGGGCGGGCCTGTTCGCGGGGCCGCCGGTCCGGGTACGCCTCGGCGCGGGCTGCCGCCTCACGGGGCTGCTGCCAGTGCGGGTCGATGTCGGGCCGACGCCGGTCGTCGTCGAGGCGGGGCTGGTCGGGCAGGTCCGGCTCGGGTCGACGCCGTCGTCCACCGTTGGGTGGGGGCATCCCCTCGTCCGCGCGGTAGCGCGGCTCTGGGCGGCGCACGTCGTCGCCGGCCCGGTCCGGGTACCCGTCGGCGCGGTACCGTGTGCGGCCGTCCACGGGCGCCCAGGGGGCGGCCCCGTCGGCGATCCGGCCGTCGTGGTCGCGGGCGGGTCGGGCTCCGTACCCGTCTCCGGGGTGCCGTTCGTAACCGGCGGCCGGTCGCTCCGGTGCGCCGCGCCGGCGTGGTGCGTCGTCCGGCTCGGGCACCCAGCCGGGTTCGGGCCGGGGCGCGGGGGAGACCGGCGGTGTGCCCCGGTAGCCCCGATCCCGCTCGGCGGGCTCCGGCCGGGGGCGGCGGCTGTCGTACCGCTCGGGGGTGGGCTGCTCCCGGTGCCAGGCGGCTTCCCGCGCGGGTCCTCGCTCGTCGGCCGCGCGCCGGTCGGACCAGGCGGTGCGCCGGTCCGACTCGGGGGAGCGGCGTTCGTCGCGGCGGGGTGGCTCGGGCAGCGGACGACGGTACGGCTCGTGGTCGTAGTGGCGGGAGTCGGCGCTGTCGGGCCGGCCGTAGGTCGACGTGTCCGCCGAGCGCTCGTCGCCTCGGGGCCGGCCGTAGACGGGTGTCTCGCCCGGCTCGTCGTCCACCCAGGACCGGCCGTGGGGTGCCTGTTCCTCCGGTGGTTCGTCGGACCACGACCGGCCGAGGTAGGTGCCGTCCGGGCGGGTCGGCGCGAGCGGTGGCACCTCGGCGCGGCCGGACACTGTCGCCCGCCCGCGCGGCGGCGGCTGGTGCGGCATGCCGATGTCGCCGGGGTAGCGCTGGCCGGGGAACTGGGGGTGCCACTCGGCGGTCGGCTCGATCACCCAGGACGGTTCGTTCGGGTCTGGCCACCGGTCGGTGTAGCGGCCGTTCATCCGGCGAGCCCGTCGCCACACCCGGCCGCCGGGCCGATCCTCGCCGGGGGTGAGCTGTCCGCAGCCGCCGCCGGGTGACCGCTGGGCGTCCGGTCGCCGCCTGCCACGCCCCGGTGGCCGGCTCGCGTCCGCTCGCTCACGCGTTGTCACCTCGTTGCAAATTGTCGCGCTGGGGCCGCACATGCCGGTCAGGTCGCCGCTTTGGCAGGCCGTGGCTGCGGATGGAGGGTAACGGCGCGGGCTCGCTCACCGCCACTGTGGTACGGCCCACCGGCGCAAACGTTATCCCATTGGTTTCGGACATTTGGTCCTATAAGCGAATCTGGTCTCCGACCATACCGCACTCGACGTCCAGCGGGCTGCTGCGGATCGCAGCGACCGGTCAGGGATGCTCCATGATGAGGACGGCGAACGTGCCGGGAGCGAGCGCCTCGTAACGGTGCGGGGTGTCGCCGGGGAACGTGGCGTAGTCACCGGGGTCGAGTTCGACCAGCGCGCCCTCGGGCCCCGCCCGCAGTCGGCCGGCGGCGACCACCACGTGTTCGATGCTGCGGGGGGTGTGTCCGTGGCCGGCCCGGACCGCCCCGGGTTCCAGTGTGATCAGGTAGACGTCCCGGCGCAGGTGCGCCGCACCGGCGCTGAGCAGAGTTCCGCTGAAGTCGGCCTGCTCGGAGCGGACGTGCGGCCCGTCGCCGGCCCGGATGACCCGTACGACGTCGTCGACGGGCTCCACCAGCCGGCTGAACGGCACGCCGAGGGCGACGCCCAGCGCCCAGAGCGTCTCCACACTCGGGTTGCCGGTGCCCGACTCCAGCTGGGAGAGGGTGGACTTGGCCACCCCCGCCCGGCGGGCCAGCTCGGTCAGTGAGATGCCGACCCGTTCCCGCTCCCGGCGCAGGGCGGCGGCGATGGTGGCCAGCGGGGCGGCCGGTTCCGAAGGCATGCCTTCGCTCCATTGGGTCGAACGTTCGGTGTGGCGAACAGCAACCCGTTCAGCATGAGGAACGCACGACAAGATCCGCGCAGATACGGCAAAACTGCTGCCTCCGAGATGGCTGAGGCAGCAGTTCCGCTTGGACGTGCAGGTGTGGGAGCCGGGATCAGACCTTGTCGCCGAGCTTGACCTGGGGGGCCGGAGCGCGCATCCGCCGGAAGGTGATCGACCGCATGACCGCGTAGAGGAAGAGCGAGCCCATCCGCTGGTCGGTCTTCGGGAAGCGTTCCCGGACCAACTTGCTGATCTTGCGGCAGATCAGCACCGAATCGATGACCACGCCCAGCGCCAGCGCACCCCAGAGCACGTTGGAGATCAGCCGGACCAGCGGCGGCATCGCCGCGTTCGACCCGACCAGCACGATGAGCGCGCCGCCGAAGAACCAGGTGCCGACGGTACGCCGGGAGTCGACCACGTTGCGGGCCAGCAGCCGCTCCGGGCCACGGTCGCGGGGGCCACCCTCGCGGCGGAACTCCGACGCCGCCTCGGCGCGCAGTTGACGGCGACGCTCCCGCTCCTCCTCCTTGGTGAGGGGGCGAGTGGGGCCGGCCGGGCGACGGCCGACGGTCGGCCGCTTGGGCGTCTCCCGACCCTTGGCCGGGGTGTAACCCCGGGGACGCTCAGCGGTCTCCTCGGGGGTCACCGAGGTGACCGCCTCGTCGACGAGGTCGTTGGACTTGCGGCGAAAGAGCGACGGCACGCGGCAAGGGTAGCCAACGGTCCACGCCCGGTGCACATCGCGGTGCACCGGGCGTGAAGAGTGTGTCGGGGCTTACGGACGTTCGGCGTGCGCGCCGAGGTCGGCGAGCTTCGCCTCGAAGTCCTCGTAGCCCCGGTTGATCAGGTCCACGCCGTACACCCGGGAGGTGCCCTCGGCCGCGAGCGCCGCGATCAGGTGGCTGAACCCGGCCCGCAGGTCCGGGATGACCAGGTCGGCGGCGTGCAGCTTGCTCGGCCCGGCGATCACCGCGGAGTGCTTGAAGTTGCGCCGGCCGAATCGGCACGGGGTGCCGCCGAGGCAGTCCCGGTAGACCTGGATGTTGGCGCCCATCGAGTTGAGGGCCTCCGTGTAGCCCAGCCGCTGCTCGTAGACCGTCTCGTGGACGATCGACAGGCCGCGGGCCTGGGTCAGCGCCACGACCAGCGGCTGCTGCCAGTCGGTCATGAAGCCCGGGTGCACGTCGGTCTCCAGCGCCACCGCGTTCAACTCGCCGCCGGGGTGCCAGAAGCGGATGCCGCCCTCCTGGCCGGGGTCGCCCAGCTTCGGCGCGCGGGCGTCGGTGACCTCGTACTCGCCGCCGACCGAGCGGAAGATGTTCAGGAAGGTCATCATGTCGGCCTGCTGCGCGCCCAGCACCTCGACGTGACCACGGGTCGCCAGGGCGGCAGCCGCCCAGCTCGCCGCCTCGATCCGGTCCGGGATCGGCCGGTGGGTGTAGCCGTGCAGCTTGGGCACGCCCTGAATCTCGATCACCCGGTCGGTGTGGACCTTGATGATCGCGCCCATCTTCTGCAGGATGCAGATCAGGTCGATGATCTCCGGCTCCACCGCGGCGTTGCGCAGCTCGGTGACGCCCTCGGCCATCACGGCGGTCAGCAGCACCTGCTCGGTGGCGCCGACACTCGGGTACGGCAGGGCGAACTTGGTGCCGTGCAGCCCGTTCGGTGCGGACAGGTGCAAACCCTCCGGCCGCTTGTCGACCGTGGCGCCGAACTCCCGCAGTGCCTGGAGGTGGAAGTCGATCGGGCGCGGGCCGATGTGGCAGCCGCCGAGATCCGGAATGAACGCGTGCCCGAGGCGGTGCAGCAGCGGGCCGCAGAACAGGATCGGGATGCGGCTGGAACCGGCGTGCACGTTGATCTGGTCGGTGCTGGCGCTCTCCACGTTCGCCGGGTCGAAGACCAGCTCGCCGTCCTCGGTGCCGTCGGTGACCTTGACGCCGTGCAGGCCGAGCAGACCTCGCACCACCTCGACGTCGCGGATCTTGGGCACGTCGAACAATCGGCTCGGGCTGTCGCCGAGCAGTGCGGCGACCATCGCCTTCGATACCAGGTTCTTCGCGCCGCGCACGCGGATCCGCCCCTCGAGCGGGGTGCCTCCGTGCACAACCAGGACGTCGTCGGTCAACGCAACCTCCAGCGCGTCGGTGCTGCCGTGTTGGTGGTGGGGCGCCTGAACCTTCTCGCTACCCCGGATGCGGCCATATCGAAACGGCCCGCGTGTGTCGTCGCTTGGGCAGCATAGCCCTCGGTGACGAAAAAGGACTCGGTCACATCGGCGTGTGTGGCATTAATCGGTGATCCGGCACTTTTGCGTACCAAGAGCGCTACGGATCGTGATCAGGCGCCAGGTAGGGCGAGCATCTGGTCCAGCGCGACCCGGGCGTGGTGCGCGGTGTCGGCGTCCACCGTGATCTGGTTGACGACCCGACCCGCGACCAGCTCCTCCAAGGCCCAGACCAGGTGTGGCAGATCGATGCGGTTCATCGTCGAGCAGTAGCAGACCGCCTTGTCCAGGAACATGATCTGCTTGTCCGGGTGCGCCAGCGCGAGCCGGCGGACCAGGTTCAGCTCGGTGCCGAGCGCCCACGCCGAGCCGGCCGGCGCCGCCTCGATCGTCTTGATGATGTATTCGGTGGAGCCGACGTAGTCGGCGGCCGTGACCACCTCGTGCCGGCACTCCGGGTGGACCAGGACATTGACCCCGGGCACCCGCTCCCGTACGTCGTTGACGCTGTCCAGCGTGAACCGGCCGTGCACCGAGCAGTGCCCCCGCCAGAGGATCATTTTGGCGTCGCGCAGCTGCTCCGGGGTGAGCCCACCACCGGGCTTGTGCGGGTCGTAGAGCACGCAGTCGTCCAGCGACAGGCCCATCTCCAGCACGGCGGTGTTACGGCCCAGGTGCTGATCGGGCAGGAAGAGCACCTTCGACCCCTGCTCGAAGGCCCAGTCCAGGGCGCGCTTGGCGTTGGACGAGGTGCAGACCACACCGCCGTTGCGACCCACGAAACCCTTGATGTCGGCCGACGAGTTCATGTACGTCACCGGCACGGTCTCGCCGGCGATGCCCAACTCGGTCAGCGTGTCCCAGGCTGCCTCGACCTGGCCCAGCACCGCCATGTCCGCCATCGAGCAACCCGCCGCGAGGTCGGGCAGGATCACCCGCTGGGTGTCGGTGGTGAGGATGTCGGCGCTCTCGGCCATGAAGTGCACGCCGCAGAAGACGATGTACTCCGCGTCCGGACGGGCCGCGGCCTCCCGGGCCAGCTTGAACGAGTCGCCTGTCACGTCGGCGAACTGGATCACCTCGTCGCGCTGGTAGTGGTGCCCCAGCACGAAGACCTTGCTGCCCAGCTTCGCCTTCGCGGCGGTGGCCCGGGCCACCAGATCTGGATCACTGGGCGCCGGCAGGTCGCCCGGACACTCGACGCCGCGCTCGGTGTCGGGGTCGCTGCCCCGGCCGAGCAGCAGCAGAGCCGTCGCCGTGTTGGAGGGTTCCACCCAGGTCGAAGTCACGTAACCCATGCTCCCACAGCGCGAGCGCGACGCGGCGTCGCTCGGTGTGGGCTGCCACACTGCTCGGCATGCGCGTGCTGCTCTGCCCGGACAAGTTCGCCGGCACCCTGTCCGCACCGGAGGTGGCCGCCGCGGTCGCCGACGGTTGGCGCACCGTCACAGACGGAGACGACCTGCTGATCCGGCCGCTCGCCGACGGCGGGCCGGGCTTCGTGGAGGTGCTCGCCGACGCCCTCGGCGGTCGGCGGGTGCCGGTGTCGACGGTCGACCCGCTGGGCCGGCCGGCAGCCGGTGAGATCCTACTCACCGCCGACGGCGCGACCGCCTATCTGGAGAGCGCGCAGGCGTGTGGGCTGCACCTGCTCTCGGCAGCCGAACGCGACCCGAAGACCACCACCTCGTACGGGCTGGGTCTGTTGGTGGCCGCCGCGGTCGAGAGCGGCGCCCGCACGGTGGTGATCGGGCTCGGCGGCTCCGGCACCAACGACGCCGGCGCCGGAATGCTCGCCGCGCTGGGCGTGACCCCGCTCGACCTGGGCGGCGCCGCGCTGGCGTACGGCGGGGCGG
This sequence comes from Micromonospora sp. CPCC 205558, assembly GCF_036902955.1. Lineage (NCBI taxonomy): Bacteria > Bacillati > Actinomycetota > Actinomycetes > Micromonosporales > Micromonosporaceae > Micromonospora > Micromonospora sp. CPCC 205558. Next base: position 254,842 of record NZ_JBAKHR010000005.1, on the reverse strand, counting down.
CGCTCGCCGCGGTCGACGCGCTGGACGGCGCGCCCCGGCTGCGCGGCGTCCGGCTGGTCGCGGCCACCGACGTGGACAACCCCCTGCTCGGCCTGCACGGCGCGAGCAACGTGTTCGGCCCGCAGAAGGGCGCCGACCGCGCTGACGTGCTGCTGCTCGACGCGGCCCTGGAGCGTTTCGCGGCGGTGCTGGAACGGGACCTGGCCGGGTGCCCGGCGGGGCTCGGCGCGCTGCCCGGCGGCGGGGCCGCCGGCGGGATCGGCGCGGCGCTCCTCGCCCTGGGCGGCGACTGCGAGTCAGGGATCGGCCTGGTCACCCGGGCCACCCGCCTCGACGCCGCCCTGGACACCGCCGACCTGGTGATCACCGGTGAGGGGTCGTTCGACCACCAGTCGCTGCGCGGCAAGGTCGTCGCCGGGGTGGCCGGCGCCGCCCGCGACCGGGGAGTCCCCTGCGTGGTGGTGGCCGGGCAGGTGAGCACCGGCCGGCGGGAGGCTGCCTCGGCGGGGGTGACCGACGCGTACAGCCTGGTCGAGCACTTCGGTGGCGAGGAAGGCGGCGGGCTCGACGCGGCGCTGAGCCGGCCCGCCCAGGGGTTGCGCGAGCTGGGCGCCCGGTTGGCCCGGCAGTGGAGCCGCCGAGCGTGACGACCACTCGGTCGGCACCACCAGGACCGGGCCGACCTGGAGCGCGGGTCACGCCACGCGGGTGGACCCGGCCGGGGCGGCGTACGATCGGTCGAGGACCACAACCGGGAATCACTGGACGGCGCGCGACGTTGGCCAGTGCGTCCGGACCCAAACCGCGCAGGGAGACTTCCACGTGACCACGCCAGCGCAGACCGAGTCGACCGAGGCCCAGGCCCCTACTTCCGTCGTCCTCACCGACGTCGCGGCGCAGAAGGTCAAGGCCCTGATCGAGCAGGAGGGCCGCGACGACCTGCGGCTCCGCGTCGCCGTGCAGCCGGGCGGCTGCTCCGGCCTGCGGTACCAGCTCTTCTTCGACGAGCGTTCGCTCGACGGTGATGTCGTGACCGACTTCGGTGGTGTCGAGGTCGTCGTCGACCGGATGAGCGCCCCGTACCTGTCCGGCGCGACGATCGACTTCGCCGACCGGATCGACGCCCAGGGCTTCACCATCGACAACCCCAACGCGGGCAACTCCTGCGCCTGCGGTGACTCGTTCAACTGAGTCACACCACACACCAACGACGATGGGGCCGTTCTCCGGGACGGCCCCATCGTCGTACCGGTCGGGGGGTCTCACACCGGTTGGGAGCGGTCCCGAAGGGGGCCGTGGCGGGCTGGTTGCCGTTCTCCGACCGAGCGGTGACCATCGGGTTGCCGTCCCGGTAGGCTGACCGCGCCCTGCTCCCGACCCCGAGGGTTGACATGAAGATCGCCGTCACCGGCTCGATCGCCACGGATCACCTGATGAGTTTCCCCGGTCGCTTCGCCGACCAGCTCATCGCCGATCAACTGCACAAGGTGTCCCTCTCCTTCCTGGTGGACGACCTGGTGCTCCGCCGCGGCGGCGTGGCGGCGAACATCGCCTTCGGGATGGGCCAGCTCGGCCTGCGCCCGGTGCTGCTCGGCGCGGTCGGCGCCGACTTCGCCGACTACCGCTCCTGGCTGGAGCGCCACGGCGTGGACTGCGACTCGGTGCACGTCAGCGAGGTGGCGCACACCGCCCGCTTCGTCTGCACCACCGACACCGACATGTGCCAGATCGCGTCGTTCTACGCCGGTGCGATGAGTGAGGCCCGCAACATCGAGCTGGCCCCGGTCGCCGACCGGCTCGACGGTCTGGACCTGGTGCTGGTCGGTGCCAACGACCCCGAGGCGATGCTGCGGCACTCGGCCGAGTGCCGCACCCGCGGGTACGCCTTCGCCGCCGACCCGTCCCAGCAGCTCGCCCGGATGGGCGGCGAGGACGTGGTGGCGCTGATCGAAGGCGCCGAGTACCTGATGACCAACGACTACGAGAAGTCGCTGCTGCAGAGCAAGGCGCAGTTGAGCGACGACCAACTGCTGGACCTGGTCAAGGTGCGGGTCACCACGCTGGGCAAGCACGGTGTGGAGATCGCCGGACGTGGCATCGACCCGATCCACGTACCGATCGCGCGGGAGATCCGGGCGGTCGACCCGACCGGCGTCGGCGACGGCTTCCGGGCCGGCTTCTTCACCGCGCTCTCCTGGGGCCTCGGCCTGGAACGCGCCGCCCAGGTCGGGTCGCTGCTGGCCACGCTGGTCCTGGAAACCGTCGGCACCCAGGAGTACGACGTGCGCCGCGACCTGTTCGTCAAGCGGCTGGCCGAGTCCTACGGCGACACCGCAGCGGACGAGATCCGCCCGCACCTCCTCCCGGCGTAGCCCGCGCCCCACCCCGATCCCGGCGTAGCCCGCGCCCCCACCCCGATCCCGGCGTAACCCGCGCCCCCACCCCGATCCCGGCGTAACCCGCGCCCCCACCCCGATCCCGGCGTACCCCGCGCCCCCACCCCGGCGATCTTGCACTTTCTGTCGCCGTATCGCGGCTTCTGCACCCCTTTGTCCACGCAGAAACTGCAAGATCGCGGGGGTGAGCCGGGGTGACGCGGGGGTGAGCGGGGGTGACGCGGGGTGGGGTTAGTGGGTTCGGCGGATGTTGTAGGCGGGGCCTTCGGGGCCGTTGATCGCGCCGAGGAACTCCTGGCCGCGCATCCGGCACCAGGCGGGAATGTCGACCGCCGCCGCCGGATCGTCGGCGAGCACCCGCACCACCGTGCCGACCGGCACCTCGGGCATCCGTCGCGCCGCCGCGATCACCGGCAGCGGGCACCGCTGCCCCCGGCAGTCGATCACCTCGTCCGGCATCGTCACAGCCCCACCACCCCGGCCTCGGCGCGCAGCCCGGCGACGATCCCCGGCAACTCGGTCAGGAACCGCTCCACGTCCGCCTCGGTCGTCTCCCGATGCAGGCTGACCCGCACGTTGCCGTGCGAGAGCACCCCCATCGCCTCCAGCACGTGCGACGGACGCAGCGTGGACGAGGTGCAGGACGAGCCGGACGACACCGCGAACCCCCGCCGGTCCAGGGCGTGCAGCAGCGCCTCCCCGTCGACGTACAGGCAGGAGAAGGTCACCAGGTGGGGGAGCCGGAGCACCGGATCGCCGACCACCTCCACGTCGGGCACCTCCGCCGCGACCCGCTCCCGGATCCGGTTCACCAGCGCGGCCAGCCGTGCCGCCTCGGTCGCCGCGTCGGCCGCCGCCGCCCGCAGGCTCGCCGCCGCCGCCACGACCGCGGGCAGGTTGACCACCCCGGGGGTACGTCCGCTCTCCCGCTCGTCCGCAGGCCACGGTGACTCCCAGCGAGCGCCCTTGCGGACCGCCAGCACCCCCACCCCGGGTGGCCCGCCCCACTTGTGGGCGCTCGCCGTGAGCACCGACCAGCCCGCCGGCAGCGGCACCCGGCCCACCGACTGCGCCGCGTCCACGTACAGCGGCACCCCCACGTCGGCGCACGCGGCCGCCGCCTCGGCGACCGGCTGCACGGTTCCCACCTCGTGACTGGCGGTAATCAACGCGGCCAGCGCGACTCCCGGGGCCCGGACGGCGCTCGACCACGCGGTCAGGTCCAGCCGGCCCAGCCGGTCAACCGGCACCACGCTGGCGGTCCCGCCCGCGCCGACGTGCCGCTCCGCCGCGTGCAGCACCGCCGAGTGCTCGATCGCCGAGTGCACCAGCGTCGTACCGACCCGGCGCCGCCCCGCCAGGCCCCCGAGCACCGCGCCGTGGGCTGCGGTCGTACCGCTGGGGGTGAAGGACACCTCGTCGGCGCGGACGCCGAGCGTCGACGCGGTGGCCTCGCGGGCGGCGTCGAGCAGTTGCCGGGCCCGGCGGGCCTGCGTGTACAGCTTGCCCGGGTCGGCCCAACCGTCATCGAGCGCGGCCAGCAACGCCTGCCGCGCGACGGGATGCATCGGCGCGGCGGTCGCCGCGTCCAGATAGACCGGGGGTGCGCTCACGGTGCCACCCTTGTTCGCGGCTGCGGGGCTCGCAACCCCGGCTCACTCCTCGCACTCACAGGTCCGCCATTGTTCGCGGCTGCGGGGCTCGCAACCCCGGCTCACTCCTCGCACTCACAGGCCCGACGGTATCGCGGCGGTATGCCTAGGTTCCCCCCAATGGGGGGCGGACAGTGACCCCACCACGGCCGAGTCCGTCATGGTCGAGTAATCTGCGACCGTCGGTGACGCCTTTGCCGTCGGTGCCGAGGAAAGACGCACCGCGGCGCGCTAGGGAGGCAGGACCAGGTGGTCGCAAGGAGTTCGGAGGTACGGCCGTCGGCCGTACGGCACAGCGCTACCCCAGGGGCCGGTGGGCGCCGGCGGCGCGGTGCTGGTCGGCTGGCCGGGCTCGGTCTCGGCGGCGTGGCGCTGCTGGTCCTGCTCACGGGCTGTGACGTTGGAGCCACGTTCCACGGTTTCGGCTGGCCGCAGGGGGGCATCTCGGCGGAGTCCCGGCGGATGTACGACCTGTGGATCGCCTCCTGCATCGCCGCCCTCGCGGTCGGTGTCTTCGTGTGGGGTCTGATCTTCTGGTGTGTCGTGCGTTACCGCAAGCGTGGCAACACGCTGCCGGTGCAGACCCGCTACAACATGCCGATGGAGTTCCTCTACACCATCGCGCCGATCCTGATCGTCTCCGTGCTCTTCTACTACACGGCGATCGTGCAGACCGACGTGGACAAGCTGTCGAAGAACCCGGACGTCACGGTCGAGGTCGTCGCGTTCAAGTGGAACTGGCAGTTCAACTACCGCGACGGGCAGGGGCCGGAGGCCAAGACCACCGCGTCGACGCTGGGCACCAGCGAGGTCATCCCGGTGCTGGTGCTGCCGACCAACCGGTCCATCCGGTTCGAGGAGACCAGCCGCGACGTCATCCACTCCTTCTGGGTGCCGGAGCTGCTCTTCAAGCGGGACGTCATGCCGGGCAAGATCCGTAACGTGTTCGAGGTCTCCAGTCTGGAGACCGAGGGTGCCTACGTCGGGCGCTGCGCCGAGCTGTGCGGCAGCTACCACGCGTTCATGAACTTCGAGCTGCGGGTGGTGTCGCCGGAGAAGTACGACCAGTTCCTGGCGGCCAAGCAGAGCGGCAAGTCCACGCAGGACGCGCTGTCCGCGATCGGTGAGGACCCGTACGCGGAGACCACGGAGCCGTTCGACACCCGGCGGACGCAGGACAACTTCAACCCGGACAAAGTTCCGGCCCGCACCGGAAGCTGAGGCAGCGGCATGAAGACCGAGTGGCGTATCTTCCTGATCATCGCCGTGTTCCTCTTCGGTGCCACCATTCTTTACGGTGCCTGGACCAACGGGGAGTCGGGCGGCGTCGAGTGGGTCGGCACGGTCGCCCTGCTGCTGTCGTTCCTGCTCTGCTCGATGTGCGGTGGCTTCTTCTGGTTCGTGTCCCGCCGCATCGACCTGCGCCCGGAAGACCGTCCGGACGCCGAGATCGCCGACGGCGCTGGCGAGGTCGGCTTCTTCAGCCCGGGCAGCTACTGGCCGTTCGGTCTGGCGCTGGCGGCCGCGATCGCCGCGCTCGGCCTGGTGTTCTGGCAGTACTGGCTGATCGGCGCCGGCCTGGTGGCCGTCGTCTTCGCCGCCTGCGGGCTCCTGTTCGAGTACTACAGCGGCACCCGGCGTACCGCCGAGCACTGATCCACCCGGTCGCCGTCGCGACCGACCCGCACACGACGAAGGCCCGTTCCCCCAGTGGGGGAGCGGGCCTTCGGTCATGCGGCACCCGGCCTCGCGTGGCGCTGCGCTCAGGCGGCGGGTCGGGTGGTGCGGCGGTGGGCGGTCAGGCGGCGCGGCGGTGGGCGGGCTGGCGGTGGCGGACGGCCAGCCGGGTGACCGGGAAGGCGATCGCGCCGACCACCACGGCGGCGCCGCAGTCGGTGCAGATCAGCTCTGGACAGTCGGTGCCGTGGCCGTCGACGCAGGGCGGCGCCTCGAACAGCACCACGCCCTCGCAGACGTCGCAGTAGAGCTCGCGGTGCGACACGGGCGTCTCCTCTCGATAGAAGCCGGCCCGCTCGGATGCGACAGCGACGCACCGACGGCGGCAGAGAACTACTCAGCTGTAGTTTTCCAGGCGGGTCCGACAAATCTCCGCACACCTTCGCCCACGCGTCGGTTGTTGGGTGTGATCGCCGGCCGCCCGGTGTGATCCACTCGACTTCATTGAAGTCGGGGTGTCCGGGCTGCTTGGGACACCGCGGATTCAAGAAACCCGAGTCGATCACGCCCTGGATTCCGCCCGCAGACGGCACCGGCAGGTCAGGCGGTGGCGGGTCAGGCGCCGGCAGGTCAGGCGCACGCAGACGGCACCGGCAGGTCAGGCGGTGGCGGGTCAGGCGGTGGCGGTGGCGGTGGCGATCCAGCGGTCCAGGGTCGCGGCGGCCTCGCCGGAGTCGATCGACTCGGCCGCGCGGGCCAGGCCGGCGCGGAGCGCCTCGGTCAGGTCGCCATCCAGCGGGCCCTGGGTGGCCAGCGCCGCCGCCGCGTTGACCAGCACCGCGTCCCGGACCGGGCCGGTCTCACCGGCCAGCAGGCGACGGGCCACGCCCGCGTTGTACGCCGCGTCACCGCCGCGCAAATCCGCGAGGGTGGACCGGGGTACCCCCAGGTCCGTGGCGTCCAGCACGGCCTCGCGTACGGTGCCGCCCTGCGCCGCCCAGATCCGGGTCGGCGCGGCGGTGGTGAACTCGTCCAGCCCGTCCTCGCCGCGCATCACGATCGCCGAGTCGCCACGGGCCGCGAACACGCTGGCCATCACCGGGGCCATCCGCAGGTCGAAGCAGCCGACCGCGCCGGCCCGGGGGCGGGCCGGGTTGGTCAGCGGGCCGAGGAAGTTGAAGAAGGTGGGCACGCCCACCTCGCGGCGGACCGGGCCGGCGTGCCGCATTCCGGGGTGGAACCGGGCCGCGAAGCAGAACCCGATGCCGGTCTCCTCGACACAGCGGGCGACCTGCTCCGGGCCGAGATCCAGTGGGATGCCGAGGAATTCCAGCAGGTCGGCGGTGCCGCACAGGGAGGAGGCGGCCCGGTTGCCGTGCTTGACGACGCGGACGCCCGTGCCGGCGACCACCAGCGCCGTCATCGTGGAGATGTTGACCGTGTGGGCAAGGTCACCGCCAGTGCCGACCACGTCGAGCGCGGTACGGCGCAGCTCCTCGGGGAGCGCCACCGGGACGGCTCGACCCAGCATCGCCTCCACCAGGCCGGCCAGCTCCGCGGGGGTTTCGCCCTTGGCGCGCAGCGCCACGGCGAAGGCGGCGATCTGCGCCGCGCTGGCCGAGCCGGTCATGATCTCGTCCATCGCCCAGGCGGTGTCGGCGGTGGAGAGTTCGTCACCGCGCAGCAGCGCGTTGAGCAGGTGCGGCCAGGTCCGATCGCCCATGGCGGGCCTCCCGAGCATGCGAAGTGCGGGTGGGCTGGAACCGGCGCCGAGGAGATCCGGCGCCGTGGGGGTGCCGGAGGAGCAGGGGACGTCAGGCGGGTGCGTGCGTCCGCAGCAGCTCGGCCACCGTGCCGCCGGTGGTCACCGGGTCGAGCGGGTGCACCAGCACCCCGTCGACCTCGGCGTACGCGGCGAGCCATCGGTCGGCGGCGCGGGCGATCACCAGGCAGGTCGGGGGAGCGTCGTCCCGGTCGTCCTTGATCTGTCGGGCGATGCCGATGCCGCCGCCCGGGCTCGCTTCACCGTCGAGCAGCAGCAGGTCGATCTCATAGTCGTCGACCAGCCGGATGGTCTCCGCGTAGGTCGACGCGTCGACGAACTCGATCTGCAGACCGGGCGCGGGCCGGGTGCCGACGGCCATCCGCATCCGATCACGGACCTGCGGGTCGTCGCTGTAGAGCAGGACGGTGCAAAGACGATCGCTCATGCCGGCACTCCGCTTCGCTCCGTGCCGTCATGAGGCACCATCGCACTGAGCCCGATGATTCGTTCGCTGCGCTCGCTCATGCCGGCACTCCGCTTCGCTCCGTGCCGTCATGAGGCACCATCGCACTGAGCCCGATGATTCGTTCGCTGCGCTCGCTCATGCCGGCACTCCGCTTCGCTCCGTGCCGTCATGAGGCACCATCGCACTGAGCCCGATGATTCGTTCGCTGCGCTCGCTCATGCCGGCACTCCGCTTCCACCTCGTAGCTGCCCGCAGATCGTACCGGTCGGCGTGACGTAGCCGACATCCCGCCCGGCGTCCGCGTCGGGGCGTACCGTCCGGGCAGCTCAGGCGGGCGCGGCGTCGGCGGCGCGCTCGCGGGCCTCCTGGCGGTCCAGCTCGCGGTCCACCCGGCGGGCCTCCCGCTCGGACTGCTTGACCCACTGCACCACCAGCACCGCGAGCATGGTCACACTGACGAACTCGCCACCGGCCCAGAGGATGCCACCGGCGACCACCTGGTCCTGCCAGGGGTCGACCCAGCCGAGGTTCAGCGAGGGGTACCAGTCGCCGCCGAAGAGCGTGCTGCTCTGCATGACGGTCAGGCCGAGCACCGTGTGGAACGGCACGGAGAGCAGCATCAGCAGGGCGCGCGCCGGGTACGGCCAGCGGCCGGGCAGCGGGTCGAGCCCGAGCAGCGGCCAGAAGAACACGCAGCCGGTCATGATGAAGTGCGCGTGCACCAGCTCGTGCGCCCAGGCGTGTTCCAGGGTGAAGCGGTACAGGTCGCTGAAGTACAACACGAACGGGTTGACCACGAAGATGGCGAAGGCCACCAACGGGAAGCTGTAGACCCGGGCGACGCGGCTGTGCACGATCGCGAGCAGCCGTTTGCGCGGCCCGACCGGCAGGGTCCGCAGGGCCAGGGTCATCGGCGCGCCCAACGCGAGGAAGATCGGCGCCACCATGGACAGCACCATGTGCTGGATCATGTGTACGGACAGCAGCGCGGTGTCGTACGCGTGCAGCCCGCTCACCGTGACGAGCGCGATGCCGCCCAGCCCGGGGCCGAGGAAGAACACGGTTCGGGTGATCGGCCAGCGGTCGCCCCGCAGGCGCAGCCGGTACACCCCGTAGAGGTACAGGCCGGCGGCGAGGACCAGGCCGAGGGCCAGCCAGCTGTCCAGCCGGGTCTCGCTCAGCACCGCGCCGACGGTGAACGGCGGCGGGGCCGAGGTGGTGGCGAAGATCGGATCGACGTGCAGCACGCTTTTCAGGCTAGGCCAGGCGAACCGGACCCTGACGCTCGGGCCACGGAAGGCGCAGGTTTGGCCCCCCGCTGATCGCCGGCCCCGGTCAGGGGCAATAATGACGGCGTGACTGCGGCCCCAGCCATTGACAAGAGCCGGATCCACTCTCTGACCCGACCGAACATGGTCAGCGTCGGGACGATCGTGTGGCTCTCCAGCGAACTCATGTTCTTCGCGGCGCTGTTCGCGATGTACTTCTCGATCCGCGCGGCTGCGCCGGAGCAGTGGGAGAAGCACACCGAGGCGCTGAATATCCCGTACGCGACCACCTTCACGGTGATCCTGGTGCTGTCCTCGGTGACGTGCCAGCTCGGCGTCTTCGCGGCGGAGAAGGGTGACGTGCACGCGCTGCGGCGCTGGTTCACCGTCACCTTCGTGATGGGCCTGATCTTCGTCCTCGGCCAGCTGAACGAGTACCGGCACCTGGTCGCCGACGGCATCAAGATCAACGGAGACGGGTACGGGTCGGTGTTCTACCTGACCACCGGCTTCCATGGCCTGCACGTGACCGGTGGTCTGATCGCCTTCGTCATCTTCATGGTCCGTACGACCATGGGCCGGTTCACTCCGGCGCAGGCGACGTCGGCGATCGTCGTGTCGTACTACTGGCACTTCGTCGACGTCGTGTGGATCGGGCTGTACGCCATGATCTACTGGCTCCAGTGATCTTGCGCTTCACATTCCGCGCTGCTGCTCCGTCCCCTGAGACAGGTCCAACCGGTTAAGGACACCGCTCATGACTTCTGACAACGACCGCCGACGCGGTCTGCTCGCGCGGTTGCGTGAGCGGCCCGCCGCGCGCAGCAGGGGCCGCCGCCGGCTGGGCGCCGCGGTCCGGCTGATCGCCGCGCTGATGCTGGCCGGCGGCGCATACACCGTCTTCGCCCCGGGCGCCCAGGCGCAGGACAACCCGCAGCTGACCGGCGCCGCCGCCGAGGGCAAGGCGCTGTTCGACGTGAGCTGCGTGACCTGCCACGGCCGCAACGCCCAGGGTGTCGAGGGCCGCGGGCCGAGCCTGATCGGCGCCGGCGCGGCATCGGTCGAGTTCCAGGTCAGCTCCGGGCGGATGCCGCTGGCCCGCCAGGAGGCTCAGGCGCACCGCAAGCCCCCGGTCTTCACCGACGAGCAGACCCGCCAGTTGGCCCAGTACATCCAGGAGCTCGGCGGCGGCCCGGTCGTTCCCGAGGGTGACGACCTCCGCGAGGACGGCAACGTCGCGGCCGGCGGTGAGCTGTTCCGGATCAACTGCTCGCAGTGCCACGCCTTCGGCGGCGGCGGCGGCGCGCTCTCCTCGGGCAAGTTCGCCCCGAGCCTGCACCCCGCGACCGACCGCCAGATCTACGCGGCGATGCTGAGTGGCCCGCAGAACATGCCGGTGTTCGGCGACAACCAGCTCCGGCCGGAGCAGAAGGCCGACATCATCGCCTACATCCAGGAGACGCTGAAGCACGACCAGGACCCGGGCGGGTTCAACCTTGGTCGGTACGGCCCGTCCACCGAGGGCCTGGCGATCTTCCTGGTTGGCATCGTGGCGCTCGTCTTCGCTAGCCTGTGGATTGCGGGTAAGTCGTGATCGAGCAGGCCATCCGATTCAGTGCTGTGGTGCCGCTCGGCGCCACCCGTAGCGAGGTGACGGCATGAGCCCCCACACCGAGCACCAGGCCTCGCAGGGCCAGGAGCCGCTCGACGTGAACGACCCCAAGCTGACCCGGTTCGACATCGTTCGTGAGGGCGCGCGCCGGGACGACATCGAGATCGTCCACTACGAGCCGCAGGTGCTGCCGGGCACCAAGGCGGAGCGTCGGCTGACCCGGGTGGTCGCCGGCTTCTTCCTGATCACCGGCCTGGCCGCGACGGCCTTCCTGGCCATCTACATCTGGTGGCCGTGGCAGTACGAGGCGGGCCGGGGCGGTGACAAGTTCTACACGCCGCTGCTCGGCTTCACCCTCGGCGTGGCGCTGCTCGCCGTCGGCTTCGGCATCCTGACCTGGGGCAAGAAGTTGCTGCCCAAGGAGGTCTCGATCCAGGACCGGCACGAGGGTCAGGTGGACTCCGAAGGCCGCACCATCACCGGCCAGACCATGCTCTACATGGCGGACGAGCTGGGTGTGAAGCGTCGCCCGCTGCTCGGCATCTCGCTGCTGGCCGGCCTCGCGCCGGTCGCCGCGGTCGCCGCGGCGCCGCTGGTCGGCGGCCTGATCTCGCAGCCGCACAAGAACAACCAGATGTTCACCACCGGGTTCGCCACGCCCGAGGGCGGCCAGCGAATCCGCCTGGTCCGCGAGGACGGCCGACCGATCCGCCCGGCGGACATCAGCACCGGTGGTCAGCTGACCGTCTTCCCCGGCATCGACCACGGCGTGAGCAACAAGCACGCCGACTCGCCGACGCTGCTGATCCACCTCCGCGACTCCGACGCGCAGGAGTCGCGCCGGGCCAACGAGCGGATCGGTCACGGCGACTACATGTGGGGCAACTACGCGGCGTTCTCCAAGATCTGCACGCACGCGGGATGCCCGGCCAGCCTGTTCGAGCAGCAGACCAACCGGCTGCTCTGCCCGTGCCACCAGTCCCAGTTCCTGATCACCGACAACGCCCGGCCCGTCTTCGGCCCCGCCAGCCGGCGGCTGCCGCAGCTGCCGATCGAGGTGGACTCCGAGGGCTTCTTCGTGGCGAAGTCCGACTACACCGAGACCGTCGGGCCTGATTTCTGGGAGCGGCCATGAAGCGTCGAAAGTTTGACCTTGCGGCGACGCCGGGCAAGGCCGCGGTGGGAGTGGACGACCGCTTCGCGGTAGCCACCCCGCTGCGCAAGCTGCTGAACAAGGTCTTCCCGGACCACTGGTCCTTCCTGCTCGGCGAGATCGCGCTGTTCTCGTTCATCGTGCTGCTGCTGACCGGTGTGTTCCTCACCTTCTTCTTCGAGCCGGCCATGACCGAGGTGGTCTACAACGGCAGCTACGCGCCGTTGCAGGGCACCCCGATGTCCGCCGCGTACGCATCCAGCCTGGACATCTCGTTCGACGTCCGCGGCGGTCTGGTGATGCGGCAGATGCACCACTGGGCGGCGCTGCTGTTCATGGCCGCGATCGTCGTGCACATGCTGCGGGTCTTCTTCACCGGCGCCTTCCGCAAGCCGCGCGAGACCAACTGGATCATCGGTTCGCTGCTGTTCTGGGTGGGCTTCCTGGCCGGCTTCACCGGCTACTCGCTGCCGGACGACGGCCTCTCCGGCACCGGCCTGCGGATCGCCTCGGCGATCATGCTGTCCATCCCGGTGATCGGCTCCTGGGTCACCTCGTCGGTCTTCGGCGGCGAGTTCCCGGGCACGATCATCATCAGCCGGTTCTTCATCGCCCACGTGCTGCTCATCCCGGGTCTGCTGGTCGCGCTGATCAGCGTCCACCTGGGTCTGGTCTTCAAGCAGAAGCACACCCAGTGGCCCGGCCCCGGCCGGACCAACAACAACGTGGTCGGCGAGCGGATGTTCCCGCGGTACGCGTTGAAGCAGGGCGGCTTCTTCATGGTCGTCTTCGGCGTCATCGCGCTGATGGGCGGTCTGTTCCAGATCAACCCGATCTGGCTGTTCGGCCCGTACGAGGCGTGGGTGGTCTCGGCCGCCAGCCAGCCGGACTGGTACGTCATGTTCCTCGACGGGTCGACCCGACTCATGCCGGCCTGGGAGATCAACATCCCGCTCGGCGACGGGTACGTCATTCCGCCGCTGTTCTGGCCGACGGTGGTGCTGCCCGGCATCCTGGTGGGCCTGTCGACGATGTACCCGTTCCTTGAGGCCCGGCAACGCAAGGACTACCGGAGCCACAACCTGCTTGAGCGTCCCCGCGACGCTCCGGCCCGGACCGCCGTCGGCGCCATGGCCGTCGCGTTCTACGTCGTGCTGACGCTCTCCGGCGCCAACGACGTGATCGCGGACAAGTTCCAGATCAGCTTGAACGCGATGACCTGGGCTGGCCGGATCGGCCTGTTGGCGCTCCCGCCGCTGGCGTACTACGTCACCTACCGGCTCTGCCTGGGTCTGCAGCAGCACGACCGGGAGGTGCTCGCGCACGGCGTGGAGACCGGCATCATCCGGCGCCTGCCGGACGGCCGGTTCGTCGAGGTGCACCAGCCGCTCAGCGCGTCCAACGGGCACGCGGACGGTCACGGCCAACTCGACTACGTCGGCTGGGTCGTACCGAAGAAGATGAACCGGCTGGGGGCCCTCGGCCCGGCCATCCGGGGCTTCTTCTACCCGATCGAGAAGCCGGTCGAGGCACCGGTCTCGCCGGGGCACCCGCCGGTCGAGGCCCGGCCCGAGCGCGAGGAGGTCGGCAGCGGCGAGAGCCGCCACTGACCGCCCAGTCGTACCTTTACGTGGCGCCCGCCGGATTCCGGCGGGCGCCACGTCGTATCCGCATCCCCCGCCCATCCGACCAGGAGTCGGACGGCCACGGTGGGACCGGTCGACCCCGCGCGACGGGCGATCGCAGGAATAACCCCGGTGAGCCGGGTATCCGTGCGGTCCAACGTCTCAAGGGGGGGAAGCATGTTGGGTATCAAACGCCTCGGCCTGTTGGCCGCGCTGGTACTGGTCGGTGTCGCGCCGGCCGCGGCCGCGCAGGCCGCGGCACAGCCGTCAACGCAGGACACCCAGTACCTGCAGGCGGTACACCAGGTCAACCTGTTCGAGATCACCGCCGGTGACCTGGCCCAGCAGAAGGGTAAGGACCAGGGGGTCAAGGACCTGGGCGCGATGCTGAAGACCGACCACACCCAGCTGGACCAGACGGTGCAGCAGACCGCGTCACAGCTCGGGGTGGAACTGCCGAACGAGCCCAGCGCCGATCAGCAGGCGGTCATCGACCAGCTGAACAACGCCAGCGGCGCGGAGTTCGACCGGCTCTGGGTGACCAGTGAGCTGGCCGGTCACGTCCAGGCCATCCAGGCCACCCAGACGGAGATCTCGCAGGGCTCCGAGCAGTCGGTGGTCCAGTTGGCGCAGACGGCGCTTCCGACGCTGCAGACGCACTACGACGAGTTGGTGGCGCTCGCCAACAAGTTGGGCATTCCGGTTCCGCAGACCAGCGCCAGCGGTACGCCCAGCCCGGGCGGCACCGGCACTGAGTCGCCGGCTCCGGGTGGCACCGGCACCGAGTCGCCGGCTCCGGGCGGCGGGACCGGCACCGAGTCGCCGGCTCCGGGCGGCGGCACCACCGAGGTACCGGCTCCCAGCGAGAGCTGACGTAGCCACAGCAGACGGCCGGTCCACCCCACGGGGTGGGCCGGCCGCCCTGTGCGCGGTGGAACCGGCACGGGCCCTGCCACCGGGTCAGTCGGCGCTGGCCAGACCGATCGCGAATGCCTCCTCCAGGTCGTGCTGCGAGTACGCCCGGAAGGCGATGTGCGACTCGGTGTTGAGCACGCCCGGGACCTTGGAGATGCTGCCCGCGATGACCTGGGCGATCTGGTCGAACTCGCGGACCCGGACGATGGCGATGAGGTCGACGTGCCCGGCCACCGAGTAAACCTCGCTGACACCGGGAAGGTTGGCCAGGGTCTCCGCCACCTCGGGGATCGCATCGGTGGCGCAGTCGATCAGCACGATCGCGGTGATCACGGGGCATTTCTCCGTTCGTCGGCGTCGTCGCCCATGCTAGATGTTCCGGCCCGAGACCGGAGGCGGGAGCCGTCCGGGCTCAGCCCAGCGCGGCGCAGGGCACGGTCAGGTCGCTCCCGGCCCGGATCACGTTCCGCAGTCGCTCACCGGCGCGTACGGTCGCGCCCGGCCAGACCACGGTGCGGCACACGTCGCCGTCCACCCGCGCGCCCGCGCCGACCACCGACTCCACGCAACGGCCGGTCACCGTCGCGGACTCCTCGACGAGAGTGCCGCCGGCTGCGGCGTGCAGGTTGGCCGCCAGGTAGTCGGCCGGGGTGCCGGTGTCGAAGAAGGTGCCCGGATAGGGCACCACCGTCAGGGCACCCGCCGCCTCGGCCGGCCGCCACACGGCACGGACCAGGTCGGAGAAGACGACCGGTAGATCCCGGACCAGCCGCCAGGGCAGCAGCGAGAAGCCGGTGAAGCAGTGCCCGGCGAAGGTGCCCGGGGCCGCCGGGTCCGCGGCCGGCTGGCCGAGCAGGCGTACGGTGTGCCCGTCCCAGCCGTCCAGCAGGGCGGCCACGTCCGGGCCAGGGGGAGCAGCCGGGTCGGCGAGGTACGCGTCGGCGTTGCCGACCAGCACCGGCCGCCCGTCGATCCAGTCCCGCAGGTTGGCCACCCCGCCCGCAGTGCCCAGCGGGTCGCCCGGCTCCACCGACAGGTGTGCGCGGTCCCCGACGTGCTCCACCACCTGGTCGCCGAGGTAGCAGGCGTTCACCGCGACCCGGTCGGGACCGGTCAGGCCGAGCCCGGCCAGCCGCCCCAACGCCCGATCCAGCAGGGGCACGTTGCCCACCGGGCAGAGCGCCTTGGGCACCCGTTCGGTGAGCGGGCGCAGCCGGGTGCCCTCGCCGGCGGCGAGCACCACCGCGCACAGCTCCGCGGGGATGCCCGCCGCGCCGGTCACGGCAGATCGTCGGGGATCGGCGGCGGGAACTGCCCGGCCAGCGGCCCGATGTCGTAGTAGGCGAGCAGTCGGGCGGTCGGCCAGGTCAGCTTCGGCAGGTCGTCCAGCGGGTGCCAGGCGGCCTCGAAGACCTCCGCGCCGTCGACCGCCAACTCGGTGCTGGACGCCGGCACCTCGGTCTCGAAGACCATGTCCACCCAGCCCTTGGAGTGCACGAGCGCGTTCGGCGTCGCCGGGCGCAGCCGGGACGGTGGGAGCCGGACTCCGGACTCCTCGAACAGCTCACGGGCCGCACCCACCACCGGCGCCTCACCCCGGTCGAGCAGGCCGGCGGGGAGTGACCAACCCTTGCCGGGCGGCTGGCGCAGCATGAGCAACCGACCCGCACCCGTCGCCTCGGAGTCACGGACCAGGGTCACCGCGCCGACGATGTACTTGGGCACGGCCAGCCGGACCAGACGTCTGCGCACCGGCAGCGGCAGCCGGTAGAAGGCCTGGTAGAAAAGGGCCCGACCGGTGGCGCGGGAGCGGGGGATCATGACTCCAGGCTAGTGGTCACGAATGTCCTTCGGACGCGCTGGGGCTCGTCGGGTCACTGACGATGGTCGACCAGGTCGATGAGCTGGCGGACGACGGTGTCTGGTTCGATCACCCGGTCGAAGACCGCGACCAGCAGGGTCTCCAGGTCGGGGTAGCCCAACTCCTCGGAGAGGCGCAGCAGCGGCAGGTCACTGGCGAGGCCCCGGTTGTGTTGGCGCAGGGCGAGCCCGATGGTGGCCCGACCGAGGCGCACCTTGTCGCTGATCGTGATGCCCGGCTCGGTGTGCTCGGCGAACCACCGGTTGATCTGCATCTGCGCATTCGGCGACTTGACGAAGCTCAGCCACTCCCGGCGGGGGCCCCGCGGCGCCACGCCGGCCTCGAAGCCGTTGTCACCGTCGCTCTCGGTGAAGATCTCCACCACGTCGCCCTCGTCCAGCTCCGAACTCAGCGGGGCCAGCCGACCGTTGATCCGTGCGGCGAGGCAGTGGTCGCCCCGGTCGCTGCCCAGCTCGTAGGCGAGGTCGACAGGCGTGGCGCCGGCCGGCAGCACGACCTGCCGCCCGTCGGCGAAGACCTGGATCTGCCCCTCGGCCAGGTCGCAGCGCAGCGACTCGTAGAACTGTGCCGGGTCGGCGGCGTCCGGCTCCCAGTCGAGCACCCGGCGCAACCAGTCCAACTGCTCGGCGCGGGCCGCGGCACTGCCGCTGCCCGAGCGCGGGAAACGGAAGTCGGCGGCGATGCCGTACTCGGCCGAGCGGTGCATCTCCTCGGTGCGGATCAGCACCTCCACCGTGCGGTCCTGGGGGCCGCAGACACTGGTGTGCAGCGACCGGTAGAGGTTGTTCTTCGGTGACGCGATGAAGTCCTTGAAACGGCCGGGCACCGGTCGCCAGGTGCCGTGGATCGCGCCGAGCGCGGCGTAACAGTCGGTGGCCGGGCCGTCGACCACCACCACGATGCGGGGCAGGTCGTACGGGGCGGTGTGGCCGCCGGCGATGGTGTCCTTCCAGATCGAGTAGAGGTGCCGGGGACGAGGGCTCACCTCGGCGTCGACCCGACTGCGCCGCAGGGCCACCCGGGCCTGGGCGACCACGGAGCCGAGGTACGAATCCCAGCCTGGCCGGTCGTGCACGTGCCGGGCCAGCCGGGCGTGCTCCTCGGGCTCAAGGTGCAGCAGCACCACGTCGTCCAGCTCGCGCTTGAGGGTCTGGATGCCCAGCCGGTCACAGAGCGGGACCAGCACCTCCTGGGTCTTGCGGGCGATCCGTTCCCGCGACGACGCGGAGCGGACCCCGAGCGTGCGCATGTTGTGCAGCCGGTCGGCGAGCTTGATGATCAACACCCGGACGTCCTTGGCGGCCGCGACGATCATCTTGCGGATCGTCTCCGCCTCGGCGGCCTTGCCGTAGAACGCCTTGTCGAACTTGGTCACCCCGTCGACCAGGTGGGCGACCTCGCCGCCGAAATCCTCGGAGAGCGCCTGGAGGGTGTAGCGGGTGTCCTCCACGGTGTCGTGCAGCAGCGCCGCGACCAGGGTGGTGGTGTCCATCCCCAGCTCGGCGCAGATCTGCGCCACCGCGAGAGGATGGGTGATGTACGGCTCCCCGCTCTTGCGGAACTGCCCGCGGTGCATGTTCTCCGCGATCGTGTAGGCGCGGCGCAGCACGGCGGGGTCGGTGCCGGCATGGATGCCCCGGTGGGTGCGGACCAGCTGGGTGACCGGGTCGGAATCGGTGGTCGGCCAACTGAGCAGCGACCGCAGCCGGCGGGCGAGCGGCAGCTCACCCGGCTGTGTCGGCAGGGCGCCCCCCAGGGCGGCGCCGTGTCCGGCGTCGACGTCCACGAGGGACACCTCCTCACCCCGGCTCCGCGTCGCCGGAGCCCGGCGGCGGGAGCAGGCCCACGAATCGGGCAGGACTGCACTTCTCTAACAGCCTAAGCGAGCCGACGTAGTCCGATCGGTCAGTTGGTCATGAGCGTTCGGTCGAGAGTTGGTGGGACGCGCCGCTCTCGGCCTTCGCCAGCAGGTCACGGAACCGGCCCGCACCACTCGCCGGAGAGGACCAACCGGAGGACATCTCGACGAGTCGGGTCTCCGGTCGCTCCAACCAGGACAGGATCCGCTCGGACTCCTCGGCGGTGGCGGCCGGCACCGGACCGTGCCCGCCCGACACCGTCTCGGCGGTGGCCCGGATCGTGATCAAGGTGGGCCGCGGGTGCACGCCGGGCGGGGACACCCCCGCGCCGGCCAGCCGGCCGTGGCGGACCAGCGCCAACTCCCAGCCGCCCCCGGCAGCCGGCCGGGCCGCGGCCAACTCCACGATGCCGGTCAGCGCGGCCAGCCGCTGCATCCGCACGGTGGCCCGCAGCACGGCGGCGAGCCGGGACCGCACCACGGCGGCCTCCTCGTAGCGCTGGTCCCGGGAGAGCACGTCGATCCGCGCGAGCAGCGCGTCCACCACCGGCTGGGGATCGCTGGCCGTCGCGGTGCGAAAGGGCGCGGCGGCGCTGTCGTCGTACTCCTCGGGGGTGATCTTGTGCTCGCAGGGCGCCGGGCAGCGACCCAGCTCGGCCAGTGCGCAGGCCGGCGTGACGGTGCGCAGCGAGAGCCGGTGCGTGCACTGGCGCAGCGGCACCGCGTCGTGGAAACCGGCGGCGGCCAGCTCGGCGGCCCGCCGGGAGGTGAACGGCCCGAGGTAGGCGGTGTCGGTGGGGGAGAGGTCGCGGACGATCGACAGCCGAGGGTACGGACCGTCGGTCAGCTTGAGCCAGAGCATCCGTTCCGGGTATTTGGACCGGCGGTTGTACGGCGGGGCGTGGGCGGCGATCAACCGCAGCTCACGGACCTCCGCCTCCAACGAGTGGGCGCACTCCACCGCCTCGACCCGCTCGGCCGCGCCCAGCATCTCGGAGATCCGGGCGCGCTTCTCGCCGGCGGTGAAGTAGCTGCGCACCCGGGTGGCGATGTCCACGGAGGTGCCCACGTAGAGCGGCCGGTCGTCGGCGGCCCGGAAGATGTAGACCCCGGGGACCTTGGGCAACCCCTCGGCCAGGTGCCGCTTGCGGCGCTGGGTGGGGGTGACCGCGCGGGCGAACTCGATGGCGTCGCCGACCGTGTCCACCCGGTGCCCGCCGAGCCGGCCGATCAGCCCGTGCAGCACGTCGACGGTGGCCTTCGCGTCGTCCAGGGCTCGGTGCGTGGGCTGGGTGGTGGTGCGGAAGTAGGCGGCCAGGGTGCCGAGCTTGCGGTTGGGCACCTCGTCGCGGGTCAGCACCCGGCGGGCGAGCGCCGCGGTGTCCAGCACCCGGGGGTTGGGCCAGCGGTAGCCGTGCTTCGCGCAGGCGGCCTTGAGGAAACCCACGTCGTACGGGGCGTTGTGGGCCACCAGCACCGCGTCGTCGATGAACTCCAGGAAGCTCGGCAACACCTGCTCGATGGGTGGCGCCGGCACCAGCATGGCCTGGGTGATGCCGGTCAGCACGGTGATGAAGGGCGGTATCGGCTGCCCAGGGTTGACCAGGGTCGCCAGCACCCCCAACTGCTCGCCACCGCGCACCTTGACCGCGCCGATCTCGGTGATGCCGCCGCCGTCCGGCGCGCCGCCGGTGGTCTCCAGGTCGACCACCACGAAGGTCGTCGCGTAGAGCGGCAGCGCCGGGTCCACCCCGCCGACCGCCGGGTCGAGACCGGCCAGTGACTCCTGGACGTACTCCGCCTGTGCCATCGGCGGCACGCTAGCGCCCCGGTCCGACACTCCCGTCGCAGCCGTCCCATCCGTCACCATGGGGCTAGGATGAGAGATCGGCTCACTCACCGGGCGGTGGGCCCGGTCGCGGTGGGAGACTTGCCACATGCCCCTCACCGAGCCGTACGACGACCACCTCCCGCAGGAGGATCCGGTCGCGCTCGACAGTGTTGTGGGCGACCCGGACGACAACGTAGTCAACGACACATCGGGCGCATCGGGCTCGACGACGGGCGACGGCCCGGCTGCGGAGCCCGAGCCGACCCTGCCCGAGCCGGTCCGGCAGCGGATCGTGACGCTGACCGCGGCGGTGCTGCCCACCCTCCCCACCGACGAGGTCCCGGTGCCGTTGCGCCGGGTGGCCAAGTTCGCCCCCAACCGACGCGCCCGACTCGGCGCGCCGGTCATCGCCGCCCAGCTCACCGCCGACCCGCTGTTCCGGCAGCGGGTCACCGCGCGGGTCCTGACCGACGCCGGTGACCTCGGTGCGGCCGTGGTGGAGGGCACCGCGCCGGCCGCCGCCGACCCGGTCGAGGTGGCCGCACTGGCCTACCTGGCCCGACCCCGTGGCTGGCGGGAGCTGATCGACGCCAGCGGCGCGGCCGTGCGCGCCGAAGCGGACAGCGCCGTCGTCGCCGAGTTGGTCCGCGAGGCCGAGCAGCGCGCCACCCGCGCCGAGCACGATCGCGCGGTGGCCCGGGTCGAGGCCGAGAAGCTCCGCGACGAACTGGCCCGCGTCCGCGAGGAGTTGGGTCAGCTCCGTGAGGAGTCCCGGCAGATGGCCCGTACCCTGCGGGAGACCCAGGCCCGCGAACGGAAGGCCACCGAGCTGCTGGCCACCGAGCGCGGCCGGGCCGCCCGTGCCAGCGCCGACGTGGACGCCGAGCTCCGTCGCGCCCGGGCCCGGCTGGCCGAGGCCGAGGCTGCCGCCGGGGTGGCGCGGGCCAGCGCCAAGGAGGCACGCTCGGTCGACGACGCCCGGCTCTGGCTGCTGCTGGAGACCATCGGCCAGGCCGCCGTCGGGCTGCGCCGGGAGCTGGCGCTCGACCCGGTGGACAAACTCCCCGCCGACTTCGTCGCCGACGCGTTCGCCGAGCAGCCGGGCACCGCTCCGGCCGGCCCCGCGACCCGCGCCCGCGACACCGACGACCCGGCCCGCCTCGACCAACTGCTCGCCCTGCCCCGGGCGCACCTCGTGGTGGACGGCTACAACGTCACCAAGCGTGGCTTCGGTGAGATGTCCCTGGAGCAGCAGCGCAAACGCCTCATCACCGGGCTGGGCGGGATCGCCGCGCAGACCGGCGACGAGGTCACCGTGGTCTTCGACGGCGCCGAGCGGATGCACGGGCTGCCGCCCGCGCCGCGCGGCGTACGGGTGCTCTTCTCCCGCAAGGGCGAGACCGCCGACGAGCTGATCCGGCGGCTGGTCCGCGCCGAGCCGGCGGGCCGGCCGGTGGTCGTGGTCTCGTCGGACCGCGAGGTCGCCGACGGGGTACGCCGGCACGGGGCCTACCCGCTGGGCGCGGACTCGCTGCTGCGGCGGCTCGCCCGCTCCTGACCGCGGCGGCCGACACGTCGACGGGTCCCGGCGAGGGTTGGGCGAGCCCGGCCGGCGCACCACACGTCGCACTGTGCCTCAACCTGTCCCATTCCGGAGCTAGCATCGCCGCGACCAACGAGGGATGGGAGTCGCCATGGCACGGGACGACGTCAAGGTCTTCGTCGACCGGGACCTGCGTGGTGCCCGGGCGCGACCTCCGGCAGGCCAGGAATCCGGACGACCTCCGCGTGGCGTGGGCGGCACTCGAACGGGCCTGGACGGCGGCGGTCGACCGGGCTGTGTCCATGCCCGAGGGTGCGGTCGACGTCTCGGTCGACGGGGAGTGGTCGTTCGCGCAGACACTGCGCCACCTCGCGTTCGCCGCCGACACCTGGTTGGGTAAGGCGATCCTGCGCCTGCCGCAGCCCTTCCACCATCTTCGACGAGGAGTGGCAGCACCTCCGCTTCGCGTTGCGTGACCTCGACGCGCAGGGCTGAAATTTCGCCCCAGAAGGCTGCTCGGCCGCTCTGCCGCTGGGCCGGTCGGGCGCTCGGGCGGCCGCCAGTCAGGTGGTCGGTAGTCGCCGGGCCAGCTCACGACGCAGTGCGTCGGGGCGTTCGGCCAAGCGATGCCCCTTTCGCTCGATCGGCATGAATTCCGTGGTGTCGGGTGCCGTGATGTCGGGGGTCACGGCCGGGTGGGATACCCCGATATCGCTGATCTGGAGTGGATCTAGCCCTGAAACGGACGGTCGGACGGGGTTCCTGTCGTACCCGGTGCTTAGTGTCGATGTCACCGACGGTGTTCGGCCGGCGACGACAGGAGTCGCCCGGGCGCCGCGAGCCGATCAGGAGGCGTGATGCTCATCGACTGCGACGGGTGCGCGAAGCGGGCCGACGGCTGTTCCGGCTGCCCGCTGACCGCTCTGTTCGACGAGACGTCCCCGGCGGCCGGGTTGGTCGCCGCCGAGGTGGAGGCCATCGAGGTGCTTGCCCGGGCCGGCTTCGACGTGGAGGTGCTGGCCGCGCCCGCACGCCCGCAGGCGGCTCGCCGCCGCGCCGCCCGCCGCGTCGCCTAGCGCGACACCGTGCCCGGAAGCGGGCTTTTCGCGGGCCATAGGATGAGCGGTCACGGCGGGAGGAGCGGCGCGATGAGCGGGGTACAACGGGCGGTGGCGGGGTGACCCCGCGCGGGTGGGCGCTCCTGGCCCTGGCTGGGCTGACCGTCGCCCTGGTCGTGCTGGCCGCGCTGCTCATCCCGTGGCACCGCCCGCCGGCGCCCCGGGCCGACCAGCTCGCCGCGCTGGGCGACCTGCCGGCCGAGCAGGTGGCCAAGGGCCGGGAGTTCCGGGCCGCGCTGCGCCCCGGCGGCTATGCCGCCCTCGCCGTTGGGCTGCTGGTCGCCCTCGCGCTCGGGTTGACCCCGCTGGGCAGTCGCCTGGTCGAGCTGGTGGGCCGGCCGTTCGGTGGGCACTGGGCCGCGCAGGCGGTGCTCGGTGGGCTGGCGGTGGTGCTCGTCGCCGACGTGGTGACGCTCCCGTTCGCCGCCTGGCGGCAGAGCGTTCTCACCCGCTACGGGTTGAGCACCAACGGTTGGAGCGGCTGGGCTGTCGACCTGCTCAAGTCGTACGCGGTCAGCGCGGTGATCGGCGCGGTGGCGTTGTTCGGCTTCTACGCGGTCATCCGGCTCGCGCCGCGCTGGTGGTGGGCGTTCGGCGCGGCCGGCGCCGCGGTGCTGGTGGTGCTGCTGTCGTTCGTGCTGCCGGTGCTGGTGGAGCCCGTGTTCAACCGGTTCACCCCGATGGAGCAGGGCCCGTTGCGCACCGAGCTGATGAGCATGGCCGCCCGCGACGGGGTGCCGGTGCGGGACGTGCTGGTCGCCGACGCCTCCCGGCGCACCAGGGCGGTCAACGCGTACGTCTCCGGTCTCGGGCCGACCCGACGGGTGGTCGTCTACGACACGCTGCTGCGTGAGGCGACCCCGGCCGAGGTGACAGCGGTCGTGGCGCACGAGTTGGGGCACGCGAAGGATTCCGACGTGGCGGTCGGCACGCTGACCGGGGCGCTCGGCGCCGCGGCGGCCGTGGTGGCGCTCTATCTGCTCGGCTCGTGGGGGCCGCTGCTGCGGCTGGCCGGGGTCGACTCGGTGGCCCAACCGCGCGCGTTTCCGCTGCTGGTCGCACTGGTCACGGTGGCCGGCCTGGTCGCCGCTCCGGTGCAGGCGCTGATGTCGCGCCGGGTGGAGGCGCGGGCCGACGCGCATGCGCTCGCGCTCACCAACGACCCCGGGTCCTTCGAGTTGATGCAGCGCCGGCTCGGCTCGGTCAACCTCGGCGATCCCGACCCGCCCCGCTGGGAATACCTCTACTCGGCCTCGCATCCGTCCACCGTGGAGCGAATGGCCGCTGCCCGCGCGTACGCCCGGAAGGTCGGTCGATGAGCCGTACCCTGCTGATCACCAATGACTTTCCGCCCCGTCCGGGTGGCATCCAGTCCTTTGTGCACAACCTCGCCGTCCGTCAACCGGCCGGCTCGGTGGTCGTCTACGCGTCGAGCTGGCGCGGGGCCGCGAAGTTCGACGCCGACCAGCCGTTCGAGGTGATCCGGGAGCGCACCCGGGTGCTGCTGCCCACCCCGTTGATCGCCCGCAGGGCGGCCCGGTTGGCTCGGGCGTACGACTGCGACACGGTGTGGTTCGGCGCGGCGGCCCCGCTGGGGCTGCTCGCGGCCGGGCTGCGGCGGCGGGCCGGTATCCGCCGGGTGGTGGCGCAGACCCACGGCCACGAGGTCGGTTGGGCGGCGGTGCCGGCCGCCCGGCCGGCGCTGCGGCGTATCGGTCGGGGTGTCGACGTGACCACCTATCTCGGCGAGTACACCCGCAGCCGGTTGGCCCGTGTGCTGGACGGGGAGACCGAGCTGCGCCGCCTCGCGCCCGGGGTCGACGTGGACACCTACCACCCGACCGTGGACGGTGAGCAGGTCCGGGCCCGGCTCGGCTTGACCGACCGGCCGGTGGTCGTCTGCGTGTCCCGGCTGGTGCCGCGCAAGGGTCAGGACACGCTGATCCGGGCCCTACCGGAGATCCGCCGCCGGGTGCCCGACGCGGCGCTGCTGATCGTCGGTGGCGGGCCGTACCGGGCGACCCTGGAAAAGCTGGCCCGCCAGACCGGTGTGGAACGCGATGTGGTGTTCACCGGCACGGTGCCGTGGGTCGAGTTGCCGGCGCACTACGCGGCCGGCGACGTCTACGCGATGCCGTGCCGCACCCGCAACCGTGGGCTCGACGTCGAAGGGCTGGGCATCGTCTACCTGGAGGCATCCGCGACCGGCCTGCCGGTGGTGGCCGGCGACTCCGGAGGCGCACCGGACGCGGTCCGCGAGGGGGAGACCGGTTACGTCGTACGCGGCCGGGACGTCGCCCAGCTCGCCGACCGGGTCGCCAGGCTGCTCGCCGACCGGGACCTGGCCCGTCAGTTGGGCGCGGCCGGTCGGGCGTGGGTGGAACGGGAGTGGCGCTGGGAGGCGCAGGCGGAACGGATGGCGGCGCTGCTCGCCGGCTGATCGCCGCCCGCGTTCAGCCTTCCCGGGCGGGCGCGTAGCGCGGCACGTACTCCTGGCCGGTGAGCTGCTGGATCGCCGCCATCACCTCGTCGGTGACCGTCCGGATGTCGCGTGGGCCGTTGATCCGCTCGGCGACCGGGATCGGCGGGCCGAACCGCAGGGTGACGGGGTGTCGGCGGGGCAGCCGCGCGTCGACCGGCAGCACCTCGGCGGTGCCGGTCACGCCGACCGGGATGATCGGCACCTCGGCGTCGCGGGCTAGTCGGGTCATTCCGACGCGACCCCGGTAAAGCCTCCCGTCCGGTGAGCGGGTGCCCTCCGGGTAGACGGCGACGAGGCCGCCGGCGCGCAGCACCGGTACGGCGGCGTCGAGGGCGCGCAGGGCGGCCCGGCCGTCGGCGCGGTCGACCCGGATGGCACCCATGCCGTTGACGATCTGTCGGTTGAGCCAGCCGCCGGGACCGCGGCCGGTGAAGTACTCGGCCTTGGCCCAGAAGGTGACGTGCCGAGGGGTCGCGCTGGCCAGGAACAGCTCGTCGGCGACGGAGAGGTGGTTACCGGCGAGGATCGCGCCACCGTGTCGGGGTAGGTGCTCCAGTCCTTCGACGCGCGGTCGCCAGGCCAGCCGCAGCGTGGTGCCGACGGTCAGCTTCATGAGGTCGTACAGCAGCGGCACGTGTCCTCCGGGGTCGAGTTTCAGGTGGGCCGCGGGCCGAGATGGGCATCGAGCGCGGCGTGCAGCAGGGCGTCGTCGTCGGTGGCGCCGGTGGCCAGCGGCAGGCTGCCCCAGGCCCAGAGTTGGGCGATGCCGTGCAGGTTGGCCCAGAGAGCGCCGGCGAGCACCGTCGCGGGCGCGTCGGTGGGGCGGCGCACCTGCGCCACCAGGTCGGCCAGCACGGCGAACAGCGGCAGGCTCGTCTCACGCAGCCGCAGCCGGCCGCTGTCCAGCAGGTCGTGCCGGAACATCAGCTCGAACATGCCGCGGTGGGCCGCCGCGAAGTCCAGGTACGTCCGGGCCAGCGCGGTCAATCGGGTACGCGGGTCCGCGTCGACGTCGCGCATCGTCTGCTCGACCCGGGCGGTGAGGTCGGCGAAGCCCTCGCGGGCGATGGCGGAGAGCAGGTCGACGTGGGTGGGGAAGTAGCGGCGCGGTGCGCCGTGCGAGACACCGGCACGGCGGGCGATTTCCCGCAGGGACACCGCTGACTGGCCCTCGCTGAGCACCAGGTCCGCCCCGGCGGCCACCAGCCGCGTGCGCAGCCCTTGCTCGTCCGCGTCCATAGACACTGTCTACCAGGCGGGCGTAGACGATGTCTACTCCTGGGCGGGTGCGGGTGCGGGTGCGCGTGCGGGTGCGGGTGCGAGTGCGAGTGCGGGTTGCGGGTTGCGGGTGATCGTGCTCGAACCAGGATGTAGTGGTCTCCGCGGCTCGCTGAAACCACTACATCAATGATCGAGCACGATCATGGGGCTGGCCGGTGTGGCCAGCCCTCCGCGGCCCAGAGCGGCCGGGGCCCAGAGCGGCCTGCCAGCGCGGGCGGCCTGCCAGCGCGGGCGGTCTGCCAGCGCGGGCGGCCTGCCAGCGCGGGCGGCGTGCCAGCGCGGGCGGTCTGCCAGCGCGGGCGGTCTGCCAGCGCGGGCGGCCGGGGAGCGCGGGGCCGGTGGTTCAGCGGATGCGGGCCAGGATGCGATCGGCGGGGGCGGGGCGGCCGAAGTGCCAGCCCTGGGCGGCGTCGCAGCCGATCGCGCGTAGCCGCTCGGCCTGCCCGGCGGTCTCCACCCCTTCGGCGGTGACGGTCAGATCCAGTGCGTGCGCCAGCGAGACCAGCGAGGCGAGGATCCGCTCGTCGGTGCGGCCGACAGAGGACGACCGCAGGCCGGCCACGAACTCGCCGGCCACCTTCAACTCGGTCACCGGCAGGTCCCGCAGGTACGCCAGGTTGCTGTAGCCGGTGCCGAAGTCGTCGATGGCGATGCGTACGCCGAGGTCGGCAAGGACCCGCAGGGCGCGTACCGGCTCCTTGGCGGTGCTCATCATCGTGCTCTCGGTGATCTCCAGTTGGAGCCGTTCCGGGGGCAGGCCGGTCTGCCGCAGCAGCGTGCGGACCTCCTGCACCAACCCGGGCCGGTGCACCTGCCGTACCGCCAGGTTGACGCTGACGAACGGCGCGGCGGCACCCCCGGCCGACCACGCCTCGGCCTCGCGGCACGCCTCGGCCAGCACCCACCCGCCCAGTTGGACGATCAGGCCGGTCTCCTCGGCCAACCCGATGAAGCTGTCCGGGCGCAGCACCCCCAACTCGGGGTGCCGCCAGCGGACCAGCGCCTCAACGCCGACGAGGCTGCCGTCGCGCAGTGAGGTCAGCGGCTGGTAGTCGAGGTAGAACTCGCCCCGCTCCAACGCCGCCGGGATGGCCGCGGAGAGCGCGTAGCGGGCCAGTTCACGTCGGTTGCGCTCGGCGTCGTAGAGCGCCCAGCGCGCCCCACCGGCGGACTTCGCCCAGTGCAGCGTGCTGTCGGCGGCCCGCATCAGGTCCGTGGGGTTGGCCCCGGCCACCTGGCGTTCGACGATGCCGATGCTCGCCGAGATCTGCAGCTCGTGCCCGTCCACCAGCGCCGGTGTGCGTACCGCGGCGAGCGCCGTCTCGGCCAGCGCGACCATGTCGTCGGTGCCGGCGGTGCGCTCCACCAGGATGACGAACTCGTCGCCGCCGAGCCGGGCCACCAGGTGCTCACCCATGGCCTTGCGCAGCCGTTCCGCCACAGTGGCCAGCAGCAGGTCGCCGATCTGGTGCCCCAGGGTGTCGTTGACCACCTTGAAGCGGTCCAGGTCCAGGAAGCACACTCCGACCCGTTGCGCGCCCCGGCCCGGCTCATTGAGCGCGGCGGTGAGCCGCTCGGTGAACAGCGTCCGGTTGGGCAGGCCGGTGAGCGGGTCGTGGGTGGCCTGATGCCGAAACCGTGCCTCGCTGGCCCGCAGCGCCCGCTCGGCCTGCGTGCGGGCCCGCATCGCGGCGCGGCGGATCGACTCCTGCTCGTCGAGCGTCCGGTCGCGCAGGGCGCGGGCGTAGCCGGTCGCCACGGCCGCCAACAGCCGGGCCATCCGGTCCTCGACGTCCTCGGCCACCAACCCCAGGTCGCGTACGAGGCGGAGCTGGATGACCTCGACGGTACGGCCCAGCCCTTCGGCGGAGGCGATGTGCGCGGCGACCAGTTCGGCGCCGACCCGGTGCCCGGCCCGCAGGTCGAACGGCTCGGTGAGCAACGCGCTGGCCAGTTGCCCGGTGAGCCGGTCCAGCAGGGACTCCAACTGGGCCTGGGTCATCGGTAGGTAGCTGGTGCCGGAGACCGCCTTCGCCCAGGCTCGGGCGAACGTGCCCGGATAGGGCGTCTTCCCCGGCGACTCAGTCACCGAGGCGCCCGACGCCGCCCATGAAGACCGCGCGCTCGGCGTCCTCCGCGCTCTCCGGAGTGTCTGGTCGCCACTCGGGAACCCAGACCACGCCGGGGTCGAGCAGCTCGAAGCCGTCGAAGAGCGCGGTCAGCTCCGCGCGGCTGCGCACCCACAGAGGGTTGTCGGTGCGCTGGTAGACCCGCTCCGCCTCGGCGCGTTCGTCCTGGCTGCGCCCGTCGTCGCTGGCCTGTGACAGCACCAGGTAGCTGCCGGGCGCCAACGCGTCCCGTAACGTCCGCAGCAGCTCCGCCGGCCGGTCGTCGTCGGAGACGAAGTGCAGGACGGCCACGACCATCACGGCCACCGGTTGGCTCAGGTCGAGCAGTTTACGGACGTCCGGATGGGCCAGGATCGCCTCCGGGTGGCGTAGGTCCTCCTGCACCACCGCGGCCCGCTCGTTACCGGCGAGGATCTCGCGGCTGTGCGCCACCGCCACCGGGTCGACGTCCACATAGACCACCCGCGACTGCGGGTCGAGCTGCTGGGCGATCTCGTGTACGTTGCCGACGGTCGGAATGCCCGAGCCGATGTCGAGGAACTGCCGGATCCCGGCCTCGGCGAGATGGTGCACGGCCCGGCGCAGAAACGCCCGGTTGGCCTGGGCCATCAGCGGCGCCTCGGGCACCGCGGCGACCATCGCCTGCGCTGCGGCCCGGTCGGCGGCGAAGTTGTGCGAGCCACCGAGGTAGTAGTCGTACATCCGGGCGACGCTCGGGCGCTCGATGTCGATGATGTCGGGTGCCCAGTCCGGCCGCTGCATGCGTTTCACCCCTCGAGTCCTCGACGCGAGCGTCGTCGCCCGCGCGGGTATTGTGCACCCGCCACGCACGCCAGACCATAGCGCGCCGGAGGTTGCCCGCCGACGTCGGTCGATGCGCGACGGCCCGCGCCGGGGAGAAGCTGGCGCGGACCGTCGGTCGCGGCATCCCGCTCGACGAGCGGGAGACAGGTCAGAACTTGGGCGCGTCCGGTGCCTCGAGCAGGCCGAGCCGGAGTGCGGTCATCAGGGCCTGAGCCCGGTTGGCCGCGCCGAGCTTCTCGTAGAGCTTGGAAATGTGCGTCTTCGCGGTGGACTCGCTGACGAACAGCTGCTTGGCGATGCCCGCCACGCTCATCCCGTCGGCGAGCAGCCGCAGCACCTGCCCCTCCCGGGGAGACAACTGCGGGCCGGACGGGGCGAGCCGGCGCTTCATCGCCTCGGCCAGGTCGGCCGCGGTGAACGCGCTGGGGGAGGAGGCGGCGTGCCGCGCGGCGGCCACCACCTCGTCGGCCGGGGCGGTCTTCGGCACGAAGGCGCTCGCGCCGGCCTCCAGGGCGCCGAAGAGCTGATCGTCGCCGGCGTACATGGTCAGCACCACGATGCCCATCGACGCGCTGGACTTGCGCAGCGCACGGGTGGCCTCCAGGCCGCTGCCGTCGGGCAGCCGCAGATCCATGATCACCACGTCCGGCTGCAAGGCGCCGGCCTGGCGTACTCCTTCTGCCGCCGTGGCCGCCTCACCGACGACCTCGAACTGGCGGTCGCGCTCGAAAGCGTGCCGCAAACCCTTGCGAATCAGGTCATGATCGTCGACAAGGAGGACCTTGGTACGGGTGGCCGGTATCGGACTTGTGGTCATCCTCGGGTTACTCCCCTTCTGGTGCTGCGCTGCCGCGCACGTTATCGCGCCGGGCCGAGGTGCCGAGAACCACCGCCACGGTCGTGCCGCTCGGTTGCCGCGGCCTGATCTCCAACCGGCCCCGGATACGTTCCGCCCTCTCGGCCATGATCGCAAGACCGTACCGTCCGTCCGGGCGCTGGTCAGCCATCCCCTGACCGTCATCCGACACTTCTATTTGCGCGTACGGGGGGTCGACCTCACACGTGACCCACAAATTCGACGCCCCGGCGTGCTTGCGCGCGTTGGTCACCGCCTCCTGCGCGATGCGCAGCAACTCAGCCTCCGTGGCGGCCGGCAGTCGGGCTGTGGACTCGTCCAGCGAGAGGTGCACCCGCAGCCCGCCGGACGCGCCCACAGTGCGCGCGTACTCCGCGATCGCCGCGGCCAACCCGCCCTGCCGGTCCACCTCGCTGCGCAACTCGAAGAGGCTCAGCCGCAGCTCCTGGATCACCCGGGTCACCTCGCCGCGCAGCGTACGCAGGGCCTCGGCGGTCTCGTCGGCGTCGTCGAAGACGGTGGCCAGGGCGTTGTCGATGCCGTACCCCACCATCACCAACTCCTGTGCCACCCCGTCGTGGATCTCCCGGGCCAGCCGCTGCCGCTCCTCGTTGGTGGCCAGCGAACGCACCTCGTCGAAGAGCAGCGCCGCCTCCAACCGCAGCGCGGCCGGGCGCGTCAGCGCGGTCACCCGGGACACCACCGGCGGCGGGTACGCCTGCGCGGTGTCGGCCTCCAGCACCACCAGCCCCACCGTGCGCACCCCGGCGACCAGCGGAATGATCAGCGCGGACACGTCCCCGCCACGGTGCGAGCGGGACTGTGACCGGGCGGCAGTGGTGGCCTGCTGGGTGGCCCAGGCGTCGGCGATCGCCGAGTCCGCGTCCAGTGTCGTCTCCCAGTCCACCCGGTCGACGCCGGCCTGGGCGAGCACCACGAGCCGACCGCCGCCGCTGGCCGACAGCACCGCGCCCCGGTCCGCGCGGGCCACCGTGCGCAGCTCCTCCAGCAGGTGCTCGGAGATGCCGCCCGGATCCAGGGTCGCCCCGGGCAGTTGCCGGGCCACCGTACGCAGCTGGGTCAGCAGCCGGGTGGCTTCGGCGTACGGCTGGGGTTTGCCCTCACCGCGGACCGCCATCACCCGGTGCAGCGTGCCGGCGGCGTAGAGCCCCAACGCCGCCAGGATCAGCCACTGCGCGCAGACCGCGAGGTAACCAGGCTGGCCGAGCTGGGGGCCACCGTCGACCTGGGTCAGCGCACCGCTGACCAGCAGGATGGCGGCGGTGACCACGAGCAGGGCGGCACCCTCGAGGAAGCGGCGGCGCAGCGCGGTGACGGTCACCGGGACCGCGAGGTAGGGCAGCACCGCCGACGCGCCCAGGCCGTCGACCGTGCCGCCGATGGACGCCACCGCGGCGACGTGGCTCGCGGCCAGCCCCAGCACCACCACCTCGGCCACCCGGCTCAGCGGGCCGACCAGCCGGTGCTGCGGTGCCAGCAGCGCCGGCAGCCCGGCCACCGCCAGCAACGCGATCCACCACAGCTGGGCGACGTCGTGGGTGGCGAACAGGGTCAGGATGGCGATCAGCGCCAGCATCACCAGGCGGGCGGCCGCGGCGAGGGGATGCGGGTGCGGTGCGGTTGCTGTCGATGCGGGCACGTGACGGATGGTAGTCAGCCTCGGTAGATATCGGCGATCTCCGCCGCGTACGTCTTGTGGACAACCTGGCGTTTGACCTTGAGCGACGGGGTCAGCTCGCCGGTCGCCTCGGTGAAGTCGCGGGGCAGAACCCGGAACACCTTGATCGCTTCGGCCTTCGACACAGCCCGGTTCGCCTCGTCGATCGCGGACTGGATCTCGGTGCGGAGGGCCTCGTGCTCGCGCAGTTGCTCGACGGGGGTGTCGCGGGACAACCCGGCGCTCTCCAGCCAGGCCGGCAGCGCCTCCTCGTCGACGGTGACCAGCGCCGCGATGAACGGCTTGGCGTCACCGACCACGACACACTGGCTGATCAACGGATGCGCCCGGACCAGGTCCTCCAGCACCGCCGGGGCGACGTTCTTGCCGCCGGCGGTGACGATCAGCTCCTTCTTGCGGCCGGTGATGCTCAGGTAGCCGTCGGCGTCGAGCTGGCCCAGGTCGCCGGTGCGCAGCCAGCCGTCGGCACTGATCGTCTCGGCGGTCGCCGTCTCGTTGCGCCAGTAGCCCTGGAAGATCAGCTCGCCGGAGATCAGGATTTCGCCGTCGTCCTCGATCCGCACCGTCACGCCGGGCAGCGGACGGCCGACGGTGCCGATCCGGGTGCCGCTGGGCAGGTTCGCCGCGGCGGCGGGCGAGGTCTCGGTGAGGCCGTAGCCCTCCAGGACCGTCACGCCGATACCCCGGAAGAAGTGGCCGAGCCGGGCGCCGAGTGGCGCACCGCCGGAGATCGCGTCCCGGCACCGTCCGCCGAGCGCGGCGCGCAGCTTGCGGTAGACCAGCCGGTCGAAGACCGCGTGCTGGGCGCGCAGCGCCAGGCCCGGTCCACCCGGGGTCTCCAGCGCCTCGCTGTAGGCGATGGCGACCTGCTCGGCGCGGGCGAAGATGCCGCCCTTGCCGTCCGCCTCGGCCTTCTGCTTGGCGGCGTTGTAGACCTTCTCGAACACCCGGGGTACGGAGAGCACGAAGGTCGGCCGGAACGCCTGCAGCTCGGCGACCAGGTTCTTGGTGTCGGCGCAGTGCGCCATGGTGGCCCGCGCCTGCACGACGCCGATCTGGATGAGCCGGGCGAAGGCGTGCGCCAACGGGAGGAAGAGCAGGGTGCTCGCGCCGGCGTTGAACAGATTCGGCAGCACCGGCACCGCGTTGGCGATGTCGGCGTACATGTTGCGGTGGGTGAGCACGCAGCCCTTGGGTCGGCCGGTGGTGCCGCTGGTGTAGATGATCGTGGCCAGGTCACCGGCGCGGACGGCCTTGCGCCGCCGCTCGACCTCGGCCAGCTCGACCGTGGCGCCGGCCGTGACCAGCTCGTCGACCCCGCCGAGGTCGATCTGCCAGACCTGGCCCAGCTCGGGCAGCCGGTGTCGGACCCCGGCGATCAGGGCGGCGTGCGCCTCGGTCTCGACCACGACGGCGACCGCATTGGAGTCCTCGATGATCCACGCGGCCTGCTCGGCGCTGGACGTCTCGTAGATCGGCACGGTCACCGCGCCCACGGTCCAGATGGCATAGTCCAGCAGCGTCCACTCGTAGCGGGTGCGGCTCATCAGCCCGACCCGGGCACCTGGCTCGATGCCGGCGGCGATCAGCCCGCCGGCCACGGCGGCCACCTCGTCGCGGAACTGGAGGCAGGTCACCTCGGTCCAGGCGGTGAGGGTGCCGTCGGCGCCCGGGGTGGGGCGGGCGAACTGGACGGCGTCGGGCGCGACTTCGGCGTTGTCCCAGACCGGATCGGTGAGGTTGGCCGCGTCGCCAACGGCGACGATCGGCGGGACGGAGAACTCGCGCACCTGCACTCCTTCGTGCTTGTACTGGCCGGGCTGGCCGCCGCCGTGGCGTCGGCTGTGTCGAAACCTACCCGGCGGGCGGTCGGGGTGGGACAAGCAGGAGGCGGGTAGCCTCGCCCCATGGCGGACTCCTCCACCCAGTCGATCATCATCGGCGCCGCACCGGATCGGGTGACGGCGGTCATCTGCGACTTCGCGCGCTACCCGGAGTGGACCGACGCGGTGCGTCGCGCCGAGGTCGTCGAGGAGTACGAGGACGGCTACGCCAGTCAGGTGCATTTCACGATCGATGCCGGTGTGATGGCCGACGAGTACGTGCTCGCCTACGAGTACGCCGAGGATTTGTCCCGGATCGAGTGGCACCTGGTCGCCCCCTCGAAGATGCAGAAGGCTCAGCGTGGTTCGTACGACCTGGTGGGTAACCCGGACGGCAGCACCACGGTGACCTACACGCTGGAGGTCGAGCTGTCGGTCGGAATGCTCGGGATGTTTCGGCGCAAAGCCGAAAAGATGATCATGGACACCGCGTTGAAGCAGCTCAAGCGCCGGGTAGAAGCAACCGGTGCGGCGCAGTGACGTGTCCGGTGGCACGGTAGAGGAGCCGACGGTGGGCGGAACGGATCCGGGTTCGGCCCGGGAAGAGGCGGAGCGGCTGGTCGCCACCCTGCTGGCGGGGGCGCGACTGGCCTCCGCCGGCTCGGCGGGCGGCGCGTTCGGCTCGTTGGGCGGGATGCTGTCCGGTGTCCTCGGTCACAGCACGGCCCCCGGCGAACGCTCCGGCGCCGGTGGTGCTTTCGCCACCGGTTCGGCCGAATGCTGCGTCTGCCCGGTCTGTCGGGGCATCGCCGCGTTGCGGGACCCGAGTCCGGAATTCGCCGAACGTCTCGCGACCGGCGCCGGTGACCTCGCCGCGGGCGTCGCCAGCCTGCTCCGCGCGTTCTCCCCGGCGGAACCGGCCGCGCCGAGCCCCACCGGGCCGGCCGCCGAGCCGACCGCCACACCAGCGCCGGCACCCACCGCGAACACCGACGACGTGCTCCCCGAGCCAGCCCCGAGCGCCCCGTCCAGCGCGACCGGAGACGACCGCGTGTGGCGCGATGCCACCCGTAGCGGGCATGATTCTCAGCCGGCGCCGGAGCGGGATGTCTGGTCGGTCGCCACCCGGACGGCGGACCCACTCGCCCCGGCCGCCGTACCACCCGTCGACGAGGCCGGGTCGGCGACCGTGCCGGCACCGACCACCCGTCCCGTGGTGCCCGCCTCGCGGGTGCCCGATGACGCCGACGCGGAAGCATCGGGCGACGGCGCCTGAGCGCGGGACATTCCGACCCGGACCGGCAGTGGGCCGGGGCCTGGGCCGGACAGCACAGCAGAGGGGGGCGGCAGCGGTGACGCTGACCATCGGAGTCGACGTCGGTGGCACGAAGGTGGCCGGCGGGGTCGTGGACGACACCGGCAAGGTCCTCGTGCAGACCCGACGGGACACTCCCGCCGATGACGTCGCCAAGACCCGCGACGTCATCATCGAACTCGTCGCCGAGCTGGCCAGCGGTCGGACCATCGAGGCCGTCGGCATCGGCGCGGCCGGGTGGATCGACGCCGGTCGCTCGACCGTGCTCTTCGCCCCCAACCTGGCCTGGCGCGACGAACCGCTGCGCGAGTACGTCAGCCAGGCCGTCGATCTGCCCGTGATCGTGGAGAACGACGGGAACGTCGCCGCGTGGGCCGAGTTCCGCTACGGCGCGGCCCGCGACGCCGACGATTCGATGATCATGTTCACGATCGGCACCGGTGTGGGCGGCGGCATCGTGCTCGGTGGCGATCTGATGCGCGGCGCGCACGGCATCGCCGCGGAGTTGGGCCACATGCTGGCCGTGCCGGACGGGCACCAGTGCGGTTGCGGCCGCCTGGGCTGCATCGAGCAGTACGCCAGCGGCAGCGCCCTGGTCCGGTTCGCCCGGGCCGGCGCCCGCCAGGAGCCCAACCGGGCCACCGCCCTGCTGAAGCTGGCCGGCGGCGAGGCCGAGGCGATCACCGGTCCGATGGTGACCGCTGCCGCCCAGGGCGGCGACCCGGTCTCTGCCGAGGCGTTCGCCCAGATCGGCCGGTGGCTGGGCACCAGCCTCGCCGACATGGCGCAGATCCTCGACCCGCAGACCCTGGTGGTCGGCGGCGGCGTGATCGACGCCGGTGACCTGCTGCTCGGCCCCACCCGCCGCTCGTACCTCGACGCGCTCGCCCAGCGCGGTCGCCTGCCGGTGGCCGATGTGCTCCCGGCGGAGTTGGGCAACAGCGCCGGTGTGATCGGCGCGGCTGACCTGGCCCGCCGGATCTGAGGCGGGCCGGGTGGGCGTGCCGCTGCGCGTGGTGTCGTACAACATCCACAGCCAGCGCGACGACACCGCGGCGCTGGCGGCTGTGGTCCGGGCCGCGACGCCGGACGTGGTGATCGTGCAGGAGGGGCCGCGCCGGTTCCGGTGGCGGCAGAAGTCCGCCACGTTGGCCGAGTCGTTCGGTCTGGTGGTGGCCGCCGGTGGGCTGCCCGCCCTGGGCAACCTGCTGCTGACCAGCCTGCGGGTCCAGGTGCGCGGCACCCGCTGTCAGCGTTTCCCGCTGACCCCCGGCCGACACCTGCGCGGCGCCGCGTACGCCGACTGCCGGGTCGGTGACGCCCAGTTCACCCTCGCCGGCTCGCACCTGTCCACCGACCCGGCCGAGCGGCCCTCCCAGGCCGCCGAGTTCAAGCGTGGCCTGGACGCGGCGACCAGCCCGGTGCTGGCCGGGGCGGACCTCAACGAGGGTCCGGACGGGCCCGCCTGGGCCACCGTGTCGCGCGGGTTGACCGACGCCGCGGTGGCGGCCGACCGGGCCGAGCGGCTCACCTACCCCTGCGCCGACCCGCGCCGACGCATCGACGCGCTCTTCGTCGACCCGCGGATCACCGTGGTCGACTACGACGTGGTGGACACCCCGCAGACCCGCCGGGCCAGCGACCACTTCCCGGTCCTGGTCGACCTGCTCCTGCCCGCCGGCGGCTGACCTCCGAGCCCGGCCCGAGCGTTAACGCGTCAGTTCCAGGACTGGACATCCGGCCCGGTTGTGGAGAGGATTTCGCGGCGACCGGCACGCCTGCCGTACCAAAAGGAGATCTCCCCGGTGTCCACCTCCACCGACCACGGCCGGCCCGACCCGGAGGCGACCTCGCCCGCGGCGAACGGCGACGGCCGTCCGGTCTCCGACCGGGGCGACACGGTCTGCGTCATCGGGGCCGGGGCCAGCGGCCTGACGGCCATCAAGAACCTGCGCGAGCACGGGTTCGGCGTGGACTGCTACGAGCGGGAGACGGGCGTCGGCGGCGCCTGGAACTGGCGGCACGACCGCAGCCCGGTGTACGCCAGCACCCACCTGATCTCGTCGAAGCCGTTCACCCAGTTCCCCGACTTCCCGATGCCCGACTCCTGGCCGGACTACCCGCACCACGGTCAGGTGCTGTCCTACTTCGAGCGGTACGCCGACCACTTCGACCTGCGCTCGCACATCTGGTTCGGCACCGAGGTGATCCGGGTCGAGCCCGTCGAGGGGGAGCGGTGGGACGTGACCACCCGGTCCACCGGCGGGTACGGCCCCGAGCGCACCGCCCGGTACGCCGCCGTGGTGATCGCCAACGGCCACAACTGGTCGCCAAAGCTGCCCCGCTACGAGGGCCTCGAACAGTTCCGTGGCGAGATCATGCACGCCTCGTCATACAAGGACCCGGCGCAGTTGCGCGGCAAGCGGGTGCTGGTCGTCGGCGCCGGCAACACCGGCTGCGACATCGCCGTCGAGGCCGCCCAGCAGGCGTCGCGCTGCTGGCACTCCACCCGGCGCGGTTACTGGTACGCGCCGAAGTACGTCCTCGGTCGGCCCGCCGACCAGGTCAACGACACCCTGTTGGCGCTGCGGGTGCCACTGCGGGTACGGCAGTGGCTCTACCACTGGACGCTGCGGTTGACCGTCGGCGACCTGACCCGCTTCGGTCTACCCAAGCCCGACCACCGGGTGTACGAGACGCACCCGATCGCGAACAGTCAGCTCGTCTACTACGTGGGCCACGGCGGGATCGGCCCGGTGCCGGACATCGCCCGGTTCCACCCGTACGCGGTGGAGTTGGCCGACGGTCGCGAGATCGACCCCGAGGTGGTCGTCTTCGCCACGGGTTACCTGCCGCGCTTCGAGTTCCTCGACGCGTCGGTGTTCGGTGACAGCGCGGGCGCGGGTCGGCCCACGCTGTGGCTCAACGCGTTCACCCCGGGGCATCCGACCCTGGCCGTCGCCGGCCTGCTGCAGCCGGACTCCGGGCTGTTCACCCTGTCGCACTGGCAGACGGTGCTCTTCGCCCGACTGCTACGGGCCCGCCGGGACCGGCCGGAACGCGCCGCGGCGTTCGCGTCCCGGGTGCGGGACCGGGCCGGGGAGCGGTACTCCGGGCCGGTGAAGGACAGCAGCCGGCACTGGTTCGAGGTCGGGCACGCCGACTATCTGCGCGCCGTCCAGCGCGCCCTCGTCGAACTGGAGGGCAAGTGAGCGCGAGGAGTGAGCTTGCGAGCCCCGCAGTCGCGAACGAAAGGCTGGCCCGGTGAGCGCGAGGAGTGAGCTTGCGAGCCCCGCAGTCGCGAACGAAAGGCTGGCACCGTGAGCGCGAGTGAGTTGCGGATCATGCGGGGCCGGGAGTGGTCCCGCCCGGTCCGGCCGGCCCGGCGGGAGGTGCTCAGCGCGATCCCCGAGCTGGAGGAGGGGCGTCCGCCGCTGCTCTTCGTTCCCGGGTTCGGGCACGGTGCGTGGGCGTTCGCCGAGCACTGGTTGGGTCACGCGGCGTCGCGGGGGTTCCCGGCGTACGCGGTGAGCCTGCGCGGGCACGGTGGCAGCGAGCCGGCGCCGGAGGCGACGCTGCGGTCGTACGCCCACGATGTGGTCCAGGTGGCCGCGAGCCTGCCGCGGCAGGCGGTGCTGGTGGGGCACGGCGCCGGGGCCCTGGTGGTGGCGCACGCGTTGGCCCGCTACCCGGCGCGGGGCGCGGTGCTGGTGGCGCCGGTCTTCGGCGGCTGGGGTGTGCTGGGCGCGGCGTTGCGCCGCAACCCCGCAGGGACGCTGCCGGCGGTGTTCGGCGGGCCGTTGCGGCTCAACCGGGGGCAGCTGTTCAGTCGCGAGTTGCCCGACGAGGAGGCCCGGCGGTACGTCGGACGCCTCGGTCGGGCGGGTCGGCGGGCGCAGTGGGCGCTGCTGGGTGAGCCGGAGGCCGAACCGGCCGTGGGTGCGCCCCCGGTGCTGGTGCTGGGCAGCCCCGACGACCGGGTGGTGCCGGCTTCGACGTTGACCCGGGTGGCCCGCCGGTACGGGTCGGCGCCGTTGCTCTTCCCCGGGATGGGCCACGACCTCATGTTGGACGCGCGGTGGGCGGAGCCGATCGACGCGATCCTGGACTGGCTGGAGAAGGAGCCCGCGGCGCACTGAGCGGCCGGGCCGGCCTGGTGGTCAGCCGCCGGCCTGGTGGACGGTCGGGCTGCCGGTCGGGGTGGCCGGTCGGGGCACCGTTGCGGTGCCGTCGGAGCCAGTGTCGGGGCTGGTCAGACGACTGATCAGGGCACCGCCCTCGTCCAGCGCGCGCAGGTAGGAGCGGGCCCAGGCCCGGATGTCGTGCTGGTGCAGGTGGGCGCGCATGGCCCGCATCCGCTGGGTGGTGTCGGCCGGGTCGGCCCGCAGCGCCGCCCGCAGGCCCTGCTTGAGCCCTTCCAGGTCGTGCGGGTTGACCAGGTACGCCTGGGACAGCTCGGCGGCGGTGCCGGCGAACTCGCTGAGCAGCAGAGCGCCCGTGTCGTCGACCCGCGCGGCCACGTACTCCTTGGCGACCAGGTTCATTCCGTCGCGCAACGGGGTCACCGCCATCACGTCGGCGACCCGGTAGAGTGCGGCCAGCTCGGCCCGGTCGAAGGGCTGGGTGAGGTAGTGGATCGCCGGTTCGCCGACCCGGCCGAACTCACCGTTGATCCGGCCGACCTCGCGCTCGATGCGCTCGCGCAGGATCTGGTACTGGCCGACGCGTTCCCGGCTCGGCATGGCGACCTGCACCAGCACCGTGTCGCGGACCTTGACGTCGCCGCTGGCGAGCAACTCGCTGTACGCCTTGAGGCGCTGCTCGATGCCCTTGGTGTAATCCATCCGGTCCACGCTGAGGACGACCTGCCGGGGGTCGCCGAGGTCCTGTCGGAGCCGGTGGGCCCGAGCGGCCACGTCCGGGCGGCCGGCGAGCGCGGCCATTTCGGCGGTGTCGATGGAGACGGGGAACGCGCCGATGCGGACGACCCGATCGTCGATGCCGATCCGCCGGTCGGTGGCCGGCAGCTCCAGCACCCGGGTCACGAGTTGGGCGAAGTTGTGTGCCGCCTGCACGCGCTGGAAGCCGACCAGGTCGGCGCCGAGCATGCCGCGCAGCAGTTCGGCCCGGCGGGGCAGTTGCATGAAAAGCTCCGGCGGCGGGAACGGCACGTGCAGGAAGAACCCGATGCGCAGGTCCGGGCGGAGCGCGCGGAGCTGACCGGGGACCAGTTGCAGGTGGTAGTCCTGCACCCAGACCACGCCGCCCGGCTCGGCCACCTCCGCGGTCGCCTCGGCGAAGCGCTGGTTGACCCGCTGGTACGCCTCCCACCACCGGCGGTGGTGCTGCGGCTGCTCCACCGCGTCGTGGTAGAGCGGCCAGAGGGTGGCGTTGGCGAACCCCTCGTAGTGGTCGCGCAGGTCTTCCGGGCTGAGCGCGACGCTGTGCATCCGCACGCCGTCGACGTCCGGCAGCGAGGGGGCTGGCCCGGTGCCGCCGGCCCAGCCGACCCAGGTCGCCGGGGTCTGCCGCAGGAGCGGGTGCAGTGCGCTGACCAACCCGCCTGGGCTGCGCCGCCACTCGCAGGCCCCGTCGGGCGCCTGATTGTCATCGATGGGAAGGCGGTTGGCCACCACCACGAGAGAACTCTGTCGCATCTCGGGCATTCCGATCAGCAGAGGACTGACCGCCGCGAGCAAGGGAAAACCGGTCAGTCAGCGGGGGAAGTGACGTACAGCGGTATTCCTACTGACAGTAAGTTACACCACTGTTACGCCGCTGGCGGGTCGCTGCTGTCCCGGGATGCGGGCCGACGTCAGACGACGGCGCCGTTGTCCGGGTCGTCCTCGTCCTCGTCGCCGGGGCGCAGTCGCCAGACCAGCGTGACGAAACCGGCCAGGATGCCGGTGAACCCGAACAGCGTGACCGCCGAGCGGTCGATCGGGAGCAGCCACGGGAAGAGGAACAGCACGAACCCGACGACCACCCCCAGGGTGCCGATCACCGCGTACTTGCTGACCCGGGGCAGCGGCGGCGGTGGCGGCGGGTGGTAACCCTCGTCGTCCTCGTCGTCGGGCAGGTCCGCGCCGAAGGTGTCCAGCCCGTCCAGCAGCGAGGGCTCGTCCGGTCGGGTGCCGCGCCCCACGGAGATCCCGGAGATGTCCGTGGCGGACGGTAGCCGGCGAACGTCGGTGGCGGTCGGACCAGGCTCGTCGGTGCCGGAGCGGGTCAGCGGGCCGGCGGTTGGTTCGTCCCGGGTGTCCCGTTCGTCCACGTCCTCGGAGGCCGGCCACGGGTGGTCACCGGGCGTGGAGGTGGTGTGGAAGCCGGCCACGATCCGCGCCCACTCGGCGTCGATGTCCGGTTCGTCGCGAGGCGGCGGTTGCTGCTCCGGAGCGGTCTCGTCGGCGAGCTGGGTCAGGTAGTCCCGGGCGGTGGTCAGGTGCGAGCGGTCGACGTAGAGCCGGTCGACCGGCCGGGCCGGCACGGTGGTGGTACGGGTGACCGGGTTGAGGTCGGCGGAGGGCTGGAGGTAGGCGGCGATCCCACCGGCGGCCAGCACGTCGAGCAGGTGCTCACCAACGCGCGGATCGACGTCGCCGACGACGGCGTACTCGTTCGCGTCGAGCCCGTTGTCCCGCCGTCCCCGGCGGGCCCCACCCGCTGACACCCGGACATCCCCCTTAACGCGCCTTCCGGCGCGGCCACCGCTGCCCTTCGACGCCCGTCCGCACGCCGTGCTCTGAATCGTGACACGTCAGGGCATGGTTCCGGGAGTGCGTTGTGTCGCGTCTTCCAAAGTCACGGCTGCTGCCGCAGGTCGCGGCGGGGCTCCTTTGTCCGTTCTTGCGCGACAAGTGCGATCTCAGTGATCGTGGCATGGCTCGATGCCTCAGCCCCTGAACGTCGTCCGTTGTGGTGAGAGCGCTCGCTTCGTAGGCTCGTCGGCACGACGGCTGGCGCTGTCGCGGGCCCACCACGGGAAAGGACGCCGGTGCTCTACTGGCTGCTGAAGTACGTCATCCTCGGTCCGCTGCTCAAGCTGATCTTCCGCCCGCAGGTGGAGGGCCTGCGCAATGTGCCGGCGACCGGCCCGGTGATCCTGGCGAGCAACCATCTCTCCTTCTTCGACTCGATCTTCATTCCGTTGATCGTCTCGCGGAGGGTCACCTTCGTCGCCAAGGCGGAGTACTTCACCGGTAAGGGGATCAAGGGTCGGTTGATGAAGATGTTCTTCGTCGGCACCGGCACGATCCCCGTGGACCGCTCCGGCGGTCAGGCCGCCCGCGCCGCCCTGGACACCCAGTTGCGGGTCCTGCGCGCTCAGGGAGTTGCCGGCATCTACCCCGAGGGCACCCGCTCCCCGGATGGGCGGCTCTACCGGGGCAAGACCGGGGTGGCCCGACTGGCCCTGGAGAGCGGCGCGGTGGTGGTGCCGGTGGCGATGCTCAACGCCGACGAACTCCAGCCGCCCGGCAGGCTCGTCCCGCGGGCCGGCCAGGTGCGGGTCCGCTTCGGCACGCCCCTGGACTTCTCCCGCTACGCGGGGCTGGCCGGCGACCGGTTCGTCGAGCGCGCGGTCACCGACGAGGTCATGTACGAGTTGATGGAGCTCTCCGGCCGGGAGTACGTCGACATCTACGCCCAGAAGCTCAAGCAGCCCGTTCCGGCTCCGCTGGCCGCCTGACCACCCACCGCCGGGCCGACCCGGTTCGGCGGTCAGGGCAGGTGGAGCAGGGTCGGGGCGTGGTGACGGGTGGCGAAGTCGTGCAGGCGGGCGCGGGCCGCCGCGGCGACGGGTGGGTCGGTCTCGGCCAGCGGGCCGATCGCCAGCGCCAGCGTGATGACCTCGTCGGTCACGTCGGTCATCCGGGCGTAGCTGGCCGCCGCCGAGCGCAGCAGGCTCGCCGCCGTCGAGGCGTCCCCGGCGTGCCGGGCCAGCGTGGCGTCGGCGACCTGACCGGCGGCGTCAGCCCACGGGGTCATCCGGGGCGCCCGGTCGAGCATCTGCCGGACCAGCCGCGCCGCGTCCGCGCCGAGCACCCCGGCGACGTGCCCGACCGCGGGCACCCACTCCGCGAACGGAATCATCCGGGTCCGCCGCCAGTCCTCGTCCAACTCGGTGAGCAGCGCCATCGCCTCGTCGCGGCGACCCTGCACCGCCCGGCACAG
The DNA here is from genome assembly GCF_036902955.1 of Micromonospora sp. CPCC 205558. Classification (NCBI taxonomy): domain Bacteria; kingdom Bacillati; phylum Actinomycetota; class Actinomycetes; order Micromonosporales; family Micromonosporaceae; genus Micromonospora; species Micromonospora sp. CPCC 205558. The sequence goes on along the minus strand of NZ_JBAKHR010000005.1, from coordinate 211,520 downwards.
CGCGGCGTGCGCCAGCGTGGACCGCAGCACCCGGTGGAACCCGCTGCGCCGCGCCGCGACCAACGCCCGCTCGACCAGATCCCCACCCGTCCTGCCCGGCCCCGCTGTTGCGTCCAACTCGGCTTCGGCCAGCCCGCGCATCCAACCCGAGACCGCCACGATGTGCAGATCCCACTCTGCGGTCGGCCGTTGGGTCGACTCCGCAGCCATCGCCAACGCCGCCGTCCAGTCACCCGCGTAGTACGACCGCGCCCACTGGTCGGCGAAGCTGGTGGCCAGGCTGTGCTCGCCGCCCAGGTCGAGGGTGAGCTGCTCGTCAACCAACCGGGCCGAGCCGGCCAGGTCGCCCTCCTCCTGCAACGCCCAGGCCAGGTTCTGCACCGCCCGGCGCCGACTGGTCAGCCGCTCCACCCGGCAGTGTTCGGTCACCTCCGCCAGCTCCGGAAACGCCGAGGCGGAGCCGGCCAGGTAGCGCGCCACGGCCAGGGTGATCCGCGCGTTGGCCTGGACCTCGCGCAGCTGGAGCCGCTCGGCGAGGGCTGCTGCCGCCCGCGCCGCGGTGCACGCCGGCTCGGTCTCCGCGTTCAGCATGTGCACCCGGGCCAACTCCAGCAGGGCGCCCGCCTTCTCCTGGCTGTCCGGTAGGTCGCTGTAGATGCCGATCGCCTGGTCGAGGCAGTGCAACGTCGTCGAACGGTCGGCCCGACTCCAGGCGGCGGTGGCGAGCAGCGTCCAGGCCCGCGCCGCCCCCGTCCGGTCGCCGCTCGTGGTGAGCCGCTCGGCGAGCCGGGTGAGGGTGTCCGTGCCCCCCGCCACCAGGAAGGCGTCCCCGTCCCGATAGAACGCCAGCTCGGCGTCGAACAGCTCCAACGCCGGGTCCGGCCCGACGTCCAGGGCCAGCGCCCGGCCGACCAGCGCGGCGGCGGTGTCCAGCGCGTGCAGCTCGTACGCCCGGCGGGCCGCCCGGTGCAGCGCGGCCCGTGCCGGCGGGGCGTAGGGGGCGGTTTCCAGCCCGACGGTCCGGGCGATCTCGTGTGCCGTCCAGCGATGGTTGGCCAGCACCTCGGCCAGGTCGTACTGCCGGCCGTCGGTGAGCTGCGCCATCCAGTCGGCGGTGCGTTGGTGGCGCAACACCCGCTCGGCCCTGGGTAGCCGCTGGTAGCAGACGTCGCGCACCAGGATGTGCCGGAACCGGTACTCGGACTGGCCGGGCATCGTCGACGTGCTCTGCTCGTACACCAGGTCGCGGCGTTGCAGGCGGTCCAGCGCACGCTCGACCCACTCCACCGGCCGCCCCAGCGCCATCGCCACCGGAGCGGCCCAGAACACCACGCCGACCACGGCGGCGGCCTGGAGCACCGCCCGGTCGGCCGGGTCCAGCAGGTCGAGCCGGTTCGCGATGACCGCCTGCACCGTGCGGGGCATCTCCGGGCCACCGTCGAGGTCGGGGCGGACGGCCGGATCGACCCCGTCGAGCAGGCCGCCGTCGAGCAGCATCCGGGCGTACTCCTGGGCGTAGAGCGGGTTGCCGTCGGCGAACTCGATCAGCGGGGTACGCGAGCCGGAGGGCAGCGTCGACTGCCCGAGGAGCAGCGAGTAGAGCGTGTCGATGTCGGTGTCGTGCATCGGCGGCACCGAGATGGACATCGCGCCACTGATCGTGCCGGTCCAGGCCGGGTGCCGTTCCCGCAGCTCCGGCCGGGCGGTCGCGACGACCAGCAGCGGTACGCCGCGCGCTGTCGCGCCCAGTTGCTCGACGAAGGCGAGCATCGCCTGGTCCGCCCAGTGCATGTCCTCGAAGGCCAGCACGGTCGGGCCGGTGGACGCCAGGGCGAGCAGGAACCGCCGCCAGGCCGCCTCGGTCTCGCCGGGGGTGAGCCGTTCGCCGGGTACGCCGATCAGCGGCCCGAGCGCCTCGGCCAGCCGGACCGCGTGCGGGTCGGCGAGCTGCCCCAGACGGGCCCGCAGCCGCTCGCGCAACGCGGCCGGGTCGTCGACCTCCGGCACGCCCACCCAGGTCTTCACGATGTCCGACAGTGCGGCCCAGGTGACGTTCTCGCCGAACGGCGGGCACTGCCCGACGAGCCAGGTGACCGGCGGACCGGGCATGCTGCCGGCGTGCCGGGCCAGCTCGCGCAGCAGCCGGCTCTTGCCCACACCGGCCGGGCCGAACACCGTCACCAACTGGGAGGTCCGCTCGGTCACCATCCGGTGCAGCGCGTTGACCAGCAGGCCGCGCTCGTGCTCCCGGTCCACCATCGGGGTCAGTTCGGCGCCACGCGGGTCCCGGTGTGGTCGGACCTGGACGGCCAGCCAGATCCGGCTCACAGCGGACCGGCCGCGCAGGGTGACCGGTGGTTGGTCGGCGTACTCCATCTCGTGTCGGGTGGCCGACCAGGTGCTCTCGTCGACGACCACACCGCCCGGCGGGGCGAACCCCTGCAGGCGGGAGGCCGTGTTGACCACGTCTCCGGTCACGAAGGCCTGCCCACCGTCGCGGGTGGCGGAGAGGTCGACCAGGGCCTCGCCGGTGGCGATGCCGACCCGGAAGCCCAGCGGCGGGTGCGGACCGGCGGGCTGGCGGGCCAGGCTCCGCTGCAGCTCCAGGCCGGCGCGGACACAGCGCAACGCGTCGTTGTCGGTTGCCACCGGCGCGCCGAACAGCGCCATCACCGCGTCACCGATGTACTTCTCGACCACCCCGCCGTACTGGTGCACGATCCGGCGCACCGTGGCGAAGTAGGTCTGCTGCAGACTGCGGGCCTGCTCCGGGTCGGCCTGCTCCGCGTACCTGGTGAAATCCACGATGTCGATGAAGAGCACGCTGACCTGACGCCGGTCCTCCTGCACCACGACGACGTGGTCCCGCAGCGGTCGGCCGCAGCTGGTGCAGAAGTTGACCTCGGTGCTGTTGGCATGCCCGCAGTGCGCACAGTTGACCCCGAGCGGCTGGCCACACCCGCCGCAGAAGCGGTCGTCCGGTCCGGCCGCGCGTGCGCAGTGTCCACACTTGAGGTCGATGTTCAGCTCCGTGGGCGAGAGGGGTCAGTATCGCGGTTGATCCGCCAGTCGGGTACCCGACGTGCGGGCGGGCAACGTCATCGATCGGTCGGGGTTAGTGTTCCGTACCAGGAAGTTTCATGTCAGGGAGAGTGCCGTGCAGGTGCGATTGTCCGCCTCGTGGACCGATCCGGGTGGGACGCAGTGGGCTCCGGGCGACACGATCGACGTCGATGCGGTGACTCTCGCCGAACTGGAGGAGCAGGGCATGGTGGAAGAGCCTGAAGGTCAGTCGGGCGGGTCGGGGGAGACCACGACCACCTCGTCGAGCACGTCCACGGCTGGTAAGCCGACCGACCCGAAGAAGATCGGTCCGGGGCCGGGTGCGCCGCCGGCCGACAGCACGGAGAACTGATCGCCCGGGTGCGGCCGGCGGGCCACCGGTCCGCCGGCCGCACCCATCGGGCAGCCTCACCCGTTGACCGCCGCGAACCTGCCCGGCGCCGGCAGCCGTAGCCCCAGGGCCCGGGTGAGCAGGGGAGCGACGATCCCCAGGGTGGCCAGCACCCCCAACCCCGAGATGACCAGCACCCATCGTGGCCCGACCACCGCTAACAGCGGTGCGCCGGCAGCGTAGGCCAGGGCCTCCGCCGCGTACGGGAACATGTAGACGGTGCCGAACACCACGCCGAGCCGTTCGGCCGGCACGTTCTGCTGGATGAGGGTGTCGGCGGCGACGTTGTGCCAGCCCGCGCCGACACCGGCCACCGCCTGACCGGCGATGGCGAGCGCGATCACCGGGCTGAGGCCGGTGACCAGCGTTCCGGCACCGAGCGCGAGCAAGGCGCCGTAGAGCATCAGGTCCATCCGGATGCGTACGCCGGTTCTCGCCAGACACATCGGACCGAGCACCATGCCGACGCCGTAGGCGGTGCCCAGCAGGCCGATCGTGACCTCGGTGGCGCCCAGTTCGGCGCGTCCGAGGGGGACGATGGCGAGGTTGTCGAGCGCGGCGAACATCACCATCACCAGGAACCCGACCGAGACCGCGCGGACGACGCTGTGTCCCCGGACCACTCGCAGCCCTTCGCGCAGCACCGTGTGCAGTGGCTCAGCCCGGCGGGTGGCCCCGGTCGCCGAGAGCGTCCGGACTCCGCCGATCAGCAGCGCGGAGAGCACGAAGGTCGCCGCGTCCACGAGCAGGGTGGCGGTCAGCCCGAGGGTCGCCAGCAGGAGGCCGCCGACGGCCGGCCCGGCGGCGATCCCGATGTTGACACCCGTGGCGAGTTGCGCGTTCGCCGCCGGCAGTTGCTCGCGTTCGACCAGGCGGGGGAGCAGGCTCCGACCGGCGGGAGTGAACGCGGTGGCGGCCGTGGTGGCCGCGGTGATCAGCGCCAACAGGACGGGCAGGGGCGGCGCGAGCAGCGCGACGGTGAGGTAGATCAACGCCTGGGCGGAGTCACAACCGATCATCAGTCGGCGCTGATCGAATCGGTCGGCCAGGGCGCCGAGTAACGGTCCGAGCAGCCGGGGCACCGTCGACGCCAGCAGCAGCAGGGCGACCGCGCCGCCGCCGTGCCGGTCGTAGACCGCGATCAGCAGCGCCGTCCGGGCCAGCTGGTCGCCGGCGTACGACACCAGGCGCGCAGACCAGTAACGACGAAATGCGACATTGCCGCGGAGTAATGACATGACCGGTGGCTCCTCACTGCTGCGGGTATGTCGGCACGGGCCCTGGAACAGGGGCGGGCGCGGCAACCTTGTCAGCGCGGTGGGGCGGCCAACAACCGCCCTTCAGCCAGTGATTCATGTCGATTTGTCCTATTTTGTACCACCCCTTCACGTCGTAGCGTCCTTGGCAAGACAGGCACGATCCATCGACCAGGGAGACGACATGGCGACCACGACGACGACCACCACGACCGCGAGCGGCTGGGCCGGACCGGGCATCTGGGCCGGGCCGGGATTCTGGGCGGGACCGGGCTTCTGGGCCGGCCCCGGCTACCAGTCGGACGAGGCCCGCTGGCTCGGCCCGACCCGCTGGATCGGCCCGACCCGCTGAGCCCGACGCGCTGAACCGCGAGAACGGTGACGCCGGCTGCCACTGGCAGCCGGCGCAGCCGTGTGTACGGGTGGGAGAGTTGGCCGACGGTGGACGACGGGTGTCCAGATCGGACGCCCGACCGGCGACGATGCTGGAGCGGGCCGGTCGGTCAGCGGTCGGCCATGCCGGCGCGGCGGCGCAACGCGGCCACGTCGGTCACCACGATCCGACGGCCCTCGGTACGCAGCCAGCCCCGGCTCGCGAACGAGCCGATCGCCTGGTTGACGCTCTGCCGGGAACCACCAGCCATCTCGGCCAGCTGGCTCTGATTGAGCTCGATCGTGATCATCGGGGCCTGGCTCTCGCCGGCCAACCGGACCAGTGTCTTCGCCACCCGACCGGGCAGGTCGAGGAAGACGTGGTCGGCGTTCTGCTCGGTGAGCCGGCGGATCAGCCCGCCCAGTGAGCGCATCACCGCGTCCAGGATGCGCGGGTTGGAATGCACCAACTCCATGAACGCGCCCCGCGAGAGCGCGAGCGCCGCGCAGTCCTCGATGGCCTCCGCCGAGGCGGACCGGGTGGACGCGTCGAGCAGGGAGACCTCGCCGAGGACGTCCGGTGGACGGATAACCGACAGCACGGCCCGCTCGCCGGTGGGTGCGGTGCGAAACACGGCCACCGCGCCACGGCGCAGCACGATCAGCGACTCGCCGGGGTCGTTCTCCACGAAGAGCAACTGCCCCTTGCGGTAGGTGCGTGGAACGGCGGCAGCGATGACGCGCTGCCGCACCTCGGGCTCCAGCCCGGCGAACATCTCGACACCCGTGAGCGCGTCACCCGGCTCTGGCAGGCGAACCTCCACGGCCCAACCCCTCCCCATGGACCACAACTCGCTCACCGGGCGAACCTGATGGGCCCCGACAAGGTGAACTGACACCGATTCGGCGTCCGGTAGCGGTACACATCAGATCATGACGGTCCGGTCGCTTGCTGTACACCCCTCGAAGCACTTCCGTGACCGTCACGAGCTGCGACGAGCCGTTCACGAGGTGTCGCCACGGCGGGGCTCACCTCCGGGTGGGCCCCGCCGGGCGCGGCCTAGCGGCGGTGGGCGAAGATGCCCGGAATGGTCTACCGCTACTTCTACGACTGCGAGTTCATCGAGGACGGCACGACCGTCGACCTCGTCTCGATCGGTGTCGTCGACGAGTACGGCCGCGAGTTCTACGCGGTCTCCACTGAGTTCGACGACTCCCGCGCCGTGCCCTGGGTCCGACGCAACGTGCTGGACAAGCTGCCCTCCCCGGCGGACCGGGCCTGGCGCTCGCGTGAGCGCATCCGTGACGACCTGTACGACTTCCTGGTCGAGCCGATCCGGGACCGGCCGGGGGAGCAGTTGGAGTTGTGGGCCTGGTTCGCCGCGTACGACCACGTGGTGCTCGCCCAGCTCTGGGGTGCGATGCCGGCGCTGCCCCGGGAGATTCCCCGCTACACCAAGGAGCTGCGGCAACTCTGGGACGACCGGGGTAGGCCGCCCCTGCCGGACGCGGACGCGGCCCGGCACGACGCCCTGGTCGACGCCCGGCACAATCTGGCCCGCTGGCGGGCGATGACCGCCCGTTGAGCGGTGGCCACGCCACCGCAGGTTTGACCGGTTCTGTCCCGGGCACGGTTCGGCCAGCCGAGCCGAGGGAGATTGCCATGAGCGACCAGCCGACCAGCGCCGTGCAGGCGCGTGCCCGGGTCACCGCCCTGGCCCGGGCGGCACGGATCTGCATGCTCACCACGACTGCTCTGGACGGGCGGCAGGTGAGCCGGCCGATGGGGCTCCAGGAGGCCGAGTTCGACGGCGAGCTGTGGTTCTTCGCCTCCGCCGACTCGGCCAAGGTCCGCCAGCTCCGGGTGAACCCGGAGGTCAACATCGCCTTCTCCGACCAGAAGCACAACGCGTGGGTGTCGATCTCCGGCACCGCCACCGAGGGGTTCGACCGGGCGCGCGCCGAGCAGTTGTGGAACCCGCTGCTCAAGGCGTGGTTCCCCGACGGGCTGGACACCCCCGGCCTGACGCTGATCAAGGTGCACGCCAGCTCCGCCGAGTACTGGGACTCGCCGAGCAGCACCGTGGTGAACCTGCTCGGCTACGCGAAGGCCGCGGTCACCGGCCGGCCACCGGAGGTCGGCGAGAACCGCGAGGTGGCCTACTGACCGGGGCGGGTGGCCGGGGCGCGCTGTCGCCGTACCGGCGGGCCGACTACAGTGCGCAGTGACGGCCCGCCCCGGGCCGGCAACGGCGCCGATGGTCTGACCTGACACATACCCTGGGGCAAATCGGGCTTTACCTGATGCTCCAGGAGGATGAGCGGATCATGCGTATCGGCGTGCTCACCGGCGGCGGCGACTGCCCCGGTCTCAACGCGGTCATCCGGGCGGTGGTCCGCAAGGGCGTCGCCACTTACGGTCACGAGTTCGTGGGCTTCCGGGACGGCTGGAAGGGCCCGCTGGAGGGTCTGTCCCGGCCGCTGGACATCGCCGACGTCCGCGGCATCCTGCCCCGCGGTGGCACCATCCTCGGCTCGTCCCGGACCAACCCGTTCAAGATCGAGAACGGCGTCGAGCGGATCAAGGACAACCTCGCCGCCCAGGGCGTGGACGCGCTGATCGCGATCGGCGGCGAGGACACCCTCGGCGTGGCCACCAAGCTCTACGAGCTGGGCGTGCACGTCATCGGCGTGCCGAAGACGATCGACAACGACCTCGGCGCCACCGACTACACCTTCGGCTTCGACACCGCGGTCAACATCGCGATGGAGGCCATCGACCGGCTGCACACCACCGCCGAGAGCCACCACCGCACCCTGGTCGTCGAAGTGATGGGCCGGCACGCCGGCTGGATCGCCCTGCACGCCGGCCTGGCCGGCGGCGCCAACGTGATCCTGCTGCCCGAGCGCCAGTTCGACGTCGACCAGGTGGCCGGCTACGTCGAGAAGCGCTTCCAGCACCAGTACGCCCCGATCGTCGTGGTCGCCGAGGGCGCCCAGCCGCTGGACGGCCAGATGGTCCTCGCCAACCAGGAGCTCGACTCGTTCGGCCACGTCCGCCTCGGCGGCATCGGCCAGTGGCTCGCCGAGCAGCTGGAGGCCAAGACCGGCAAGGAGGCCCGCACCGTGGTGCTGGGCCACATCCAGCGCGGTGGCACCCCGACCGCCTTCGACCGGGTGCTCGCCACCCGCCTGGGCCTGCAGGCCATCGACGCCGTCAACGACGGCGACTGGGGCAAGATGGTCGCGATGCAGAGCACGGACATCGTCCGGGTGCCGCTGGCCGAGGCCACCCGCGAGCTGAAGACCGTGCCGCTGGAGCGGTACGCCGAGGCTGAGGTCTTCTTCGGTAGCTGATCGATCGTCGACGGCGCGGCGGGCCTGCGGGTCCGCCGCGCCGCGAACCGATGCGAGGGGGTACGGGCCGACATGTCAGCCGGGGTGCACACGGTCGCGGTGATCGGCGCGGGCAAGATCGGTGAGCTGATGCTCTCCGGGCTGCTGCGCTCGGGATGGCCGGTGGACCGGCTACTGACCACCGCCCGCCGGCCCGCTCGCGCAGAGGAGCTGACCGCCCGTTACGGCGTACGGGTGGTCGACAACCTGACCGCGGTGGACGAGGCGGCGGTGCTCGCGGTCTCGGTGAAGCCGCAGGACGCCGCCGCGCTACTCGACGAGATCGGCCCCAAGGTGCCGGCCGACAAGCTCGTCATCTCGCTCTGCGCCGGTCTGCCCACCAGCTTCTTCAGCCGCCGGCTGCCCGAGGGCACGCCGGTGGTGCGGGTGATGACCAACACCCCGGCACTGGTCGACGAGGCGATGACCGCGATCTCCGCCGGCGCGTACGCCACCGGGGCGCACCTGACGTTGGCCGAGGAGATGTTCAAGCCGCTCGGCCAGACGATCCGGGTGCCCGAGTCGCAGCAGGACGCGGTCACCGCGCTCTCCGGCTCCGGCCCGGCCTACTTCTACCTGCTGGTCGAAGCCATGGTCGACGCGGGGATCCTGCTCGGGCTGCCCCGCCAGGTGGCGCACGAGTTGATCGTGCAGACCGCGATCGGGTCGGCGGTGATGCTGCGCGACTCTGGCGAGCACCCGGTCAAGCTGCGCGAGGCGGTCACCTCGCCGGCCGGCACCACCATCTCCGCGATCCGTGAGCTGGAGAAGCACGGCGTACGCGCCGCGCTGCTCGCCGCGTTGGAGGCCGCCCGGGACCGGGCCCGCGAGCTGGCGGCACAGGCCGACTGACCATTTGGGGCACGTCGCGGGGCCGGGTGTGCCGCATACTGGGCCGGTGTTCACACTTGCCCAGGCTCGGCACCTGGTGGCCACTCTGCGGCCGCGCGTCGACGAGTTGATCCGGGTGCGGGCTGACCTGGCCGAGTTGCGCGCCGACCTGGCCGGGCACGGCGTGAGCGCGCTCGGTGGGCGGGCCGAGGAGAAGGCGCTGGAGGCCCGGCTGCACGCCGTCGTCGACGAGCTGCACCAGCACGACATCCAGGTCAAGGGCATCGCCCCGGTGCTGCTCGATTTCCCCGGTGAGCGGGCCGGTCGCGCCGTGCTCTGGTGCTGGCTGGAGGGCGACTCCGACGTGCGCTGGTACCACCGTGCCGAGTGCGGCTTCGCTGGCCGTCGCCCGCTCTGACAGGCCCGCTTCGCGCCCCCGCGCGGCTCAACCCGCCGCTGAGGTCGGCAGGACCGGATCGCCGGCCTCGGCCACCGCGAACACCACCACGTTGTCGACGTAGTGGCCCCGCCGCCGGTCGAAGTCGCCCCCGCAGGTGACCAGGCGCAGCTCCGCCCCGGGCGTCGGCCCGTAGACCACGGCCGTCGGAAACTGGTCCTTGCGGGTACGCAGCGACCCGGTCACCCGGAACGACAACCGCTGCCCGCCGCGCCACACCTGCACGAGGTCGCCGGGCCGTAGCTCGCCGAGCCGGGCGAAGACCGCCGGGCCGCGCCGTGAGTCCAGATGCCCGGCGAGGACGGCCGGGCCGGTGTCGCCCGGGGCCGGGCCACCGCCGTACCAGCCAGCGGTGTCGAAGCCGGTCGGCGGAATCAGCACGCCGGCACGGTCCAGGCCGAGCACCGTGAGCGGTGAGTCGACGCCGATGCGCGGTACGCGTACCCGGGTGGGTGGACCGTGTGGCGTGGGCGCGGTGGCCACCGACGGGCAGTCGTCGCCGCAGCCGGGGTGCCAGCTCGCCGCCGACGGTGGCCGTTCGGCGGTGGCCAGCCCGGCCCCGGTGCCGGCGGCCAGGCAGACCGCCGCGCCGGCCGCGACCAGCGCGGCCAGCGATATCCGACGGTCACGGTGCCGCCGGATCGACGGGGCCGGCCCGGCGCTCACCAGGTGGTGCGCCGCCGCCGGCGCCAGAGCAGCAGGGCCACCGCGCCGGCCGCCGCGGCCAGGCCGCCGGCCACCATGGGGTACGCGTCGAACCCGGCCCCGGCGGTGCCACCGGCACCGGTGTCCACACCGCCGGCCGGGACGACGGTGCCGCCCTCGGCGTCGCGGCGCAGCTCGGCGGTGAGCCCGCCCTGCCGCGCGTCGAGCACCAGCAGCGAGTAGACCGCGCCGCCGGTGAGCCGCACCTCGGCGTCGGCGCTCGGGCCGCCGGCACCCGTCAGCTTCAGCCGCCAACTGCCCGGCTCGACCTGCTGGTAGTCGGTCGTGGTGGCGAACTGCACCCCGTCGGCGATCATCGGGCCGTCGGCGGCGGCCACGTCGAGCACCGGGGTCCGCACCGAGGCCTGCACGACCCGCACCTTGGCGCGGCCGTCGGTGGGGGCGCTGAGATCGTCGGTGAGCACCCGCAAGCCAAGGTCGGCGTGCCGACCGACACCGGCCACCGTGAAGGCGTCGCCGCTGGTCACCGCGACCTCGGTGGTGAGCACCGGAGGGTCGCTGGCCGGGGCGCCGGCCTCCCGCATGGCCACCGCGTACCGGCCCGGCGCGAGTTCGAGGTAGTCGGAGACCACGCCGTAACCGACCCCGGGGAAGACCTGCGGCTTCGCCGCCCCCGGCGCGGCCAGGTAGACGTCCACCGCCGGGGTGTCCGGGGAGAGGTGCGCGAGCCGGACGTATCCGACGGTGTCCGCGCCGGGCGCGGCGGTGGCCGGAACCGGAAAGGCGGCGGCGAGGGCGGCGGTGAGCAGGAGCACGCCGGAGCCGGCCAGCAGCCGGCGGGGCGCGGTACGGAGCGTGTGCATGTCGCCTCCGGAAGCACGTTCGGTGAGCGGGCGGCAACCCAGGGAAACAGGGTCCCGTGAACGGGACTGCGGCGCAAGTTGCCACAGCGATCTTTTTGTCGCTGTCGCTACCGATCGCGGATGGCGAGGAGACCGAACAGGTCGGGGATTCCGCCCGGTCCCGCTTCGACGACCCGGACCAGCCGAAGACCGGCGTCCACTGTCGCGTTCACCAGGTCGGCGAGGGGGACGTGCCAGGCGCCCACCCGTACCCGGACGCCGCTGCTGTTCCAGCTGTCGAAGGTGTGTGACCGGTCGGCGTACCGGGCGTCGACGACGACACTCGGATGTTGACTCCAGTCGGCGAACGCGCCCACGAAACACGGGTGCACACCCACGTGCACGAATCGCCCACCGGGGCGCAGCACCCGGGCGACCTCACGCAGCATGGCCGGGTAGTCGGGCAGGTCGGTGCTGGCCAGCACGCACATCGCGGCCGGCAGCGACGCGTCCGCGATCGGCAGGGCGACCGCGTCACCCCGGGCCACCGGCAACCGCCGGCGCGCGTGCCGCAACTGCTCGCCGGACAGGTCCACACCCACCGGCGTCCAACCCAGACCCATCGGCACCGGAGCGTGCGCGCCGGTACCGCAGCAGATGTCGAGGCAGGGACCTTCGCCCGCGCCGAGCAGGTCCGCCACCGTCGAGTGCACCCGGCGCAGATAGTCGCCGCCGCCGGAGATGAAGCCCTCGTACCAGTCCGCGTAGGCGTCGTACGCCGGTGTGCTCGTCGTCCCCATCCGCCGATGCTAGGGATTCAGCCCTCGCCGCCTCTGCCCCCTTCTGCCGAGGGCAGAGGCGCGTTTCCGCTCAGCGGGTGGCGGCGGCCAGGGCGGCGCGCAGCTTCGCGGCGTCGCCCGGGGCCGGGTGCTCCCAGTCGGTCGGGCTGGCGGAGTAGAGCGTGCCGTACGCCGGGGTGTCCGGCTGGTAGCGCCACCCCTCGGCCAGCGGGCCGACATCCACCGCGTCGTAGCCGATCCGGTCCAGGAAGGTGGTCACCTCGGCCTTCGCGGCGGCGTCGTCACCGGCGATCGCGAGGGCGCTGCGGTCGGCCGCGCCAGACGGCCGGGGGAGCGCGGCCAGGCCCTTGAAGTAGATGTTGTTGAAGACCTTGACCACCCGCGAGTCCGGCAGGTGCCGCTGGAGCAGCTCGCTGCTGGTGATCTCGCCCGAGTCCAGCTCGGGGAAGGCGCCGTCGCGCTGCGGGTAGTAGTTGTTGGTGTCGATGACGACCTTGCCGGCCAGCGGTTCCACGGGCACCGCCCGGTACGCCTTCAGCGGCACAGTGACCACCACCAGGTCACCGACCTGCGCGGCGTCCTGCGCGGTGCCGGCGCTGGCGTGCTCGCCCAGGGTCTCCACCAGGTCGGTGAGGGTCTCCGGGCCCCGCGAGTTGCTCAGCACCACGTCGTAGCCGGCGTCGACGGCCAGCCGGGCCACGGTGCCGCCGATGTTGCCACTGCCGATCAGTCCCACAGTTGTCATGTTCGTTCCCAACTCCGTCCACCCACGACGAATTCCCGACCAGACTGGTGGGTTATTTTGCTCACCCGCCATCGGGTAGCTGCGCAGACCGCTCGCGACCGTCGCCGTCCTGGCAGGTGGCTGGTCACGACGTGGGCCCGCTCGCCCAACGTACTGCTCAGGCCGATCGCCGACGGGCTCTCCGAGGACCTGCCACTCTCCGGTGGTGAGCGGTCCGGTCTTGATCGCGCTCGATCCAGGATGTAGTGGCGTCCGGAAGCCGGGAGGCCACTACATCCATGTTCGAGCGTGATCAAGGCGGCCCGGAGGTCGGGAAAGTCGACTCAGGCCGGGATGGGGAGGGTCTTCTCGATGGCCGCGCGCAGGTCGTCGGAGCCGGGCTCGACCGTGGGAGCGAACCGGGCGGCGACCGAGCCGTCCGGTGCCACCAGGAACTTCTCGAAGTTCCAGCGCACGTCACCGGTGTGCCCGTCGGCGTCCGGGGTGTCCACGAGCGCGGCGTAGAGCGGGTGCCGGTCGGGGCCGTTGACGTCGACCTTCTCGGTCAGCGGGAAGGTGACCCCGTAGTTGACCTGGCAGAAGTCGCTGATCTCGGCGGCGCTGCCCGGCTCCTGCCCGGCGAACTGGTTGCACGGCACCCCGAGCACCACCAGACCTCGGTCGGCGTAGGAGTCGGCGAGCGTCTGGAGGCCGGCGTACTGGGGGGTGAGGCCGCAGCGGGACGCCACGTTGACGATCAGCAACGTCCTGCCACGGTAGCTGGCCAGGTCGGCGGGGCCGCCGTTGAGGGCGTCGATGGGGATGTCGAAGACGGTCATGGGGCGAGGCTACGCGCCGGCCCGAAGACGCCCCCGGGTGTGGGCGCAGCGTGTGCACTCCGTGCACCAGGAGAAATCGAAACATGCACATCTTGACGAACTGATGACGCCGTGAGTACCGTCTCACCATCCCTTTTGGAAAGTTTCCTAACAGTTCGGGAGACGCCGCATGAAAAGATCGCTCCGCCGGGCCCTCTGGGCCGGTGCCGTGGTCGCCGTGACCGTCGCAGCGGTGCCGGTGACCACCGCGTTCGGCGCCGGCACGGTCACCACCACCTTCACCAAGGCGCAGGACTGGGGGACCGGTCACGAGGCGAAGGTGACCGTCACCAACGGCTCCAGCGCCACGGTCACCACCTGGCGCATCGAGTTCGACCTGCCGTCGGGCACCACCATCACCAGCGCGTGGGACGCCGACGTCACCAGCAGCGGCAACCACTACGTCGCGGTCAAGAAGAGCTGGGCCGGCAGCCTCGCCCCCGGCGCATCGTTCAGTTGGGGCTACAACGGCAGCGGCGTCTACAAGGCACCGCTGAACTGCACCGTCAACGGTGTCGCGTGCGGCGGTGGGACGACTCCGCCGACCACGACCCCGCCGACCACCACCCCACCGACGACGACGCCGCCCACCACCACACCGCCCACCACGCCACCGCCGACCACCAACCCGCCGAACCCGGGTGGCAAGAAGGTCGTCGGCTACTTCGCCGAGTGGGGCGTATACGCCCGCAACTACCACGTCAAGAACATCCAGACCAGCGGCTCGGCTGCCAAGCTGACCCACATCCTGTACGCCTTCGGCAACACCACCGGCGGTCGCTGCTCGATCGGTGACAGTTACGCCGACTACGAGAAGGCGTACACCGCGGCGGACAGCGTCGACGGTGTCGCCGACACCTGGGACCAGCCGCTGCGGGGCAGCTTCAACCAGCTGCGCAAGCTCAAGCGACTGAACCCCAACCTGAAGGTGATCTGGTCGTTCGGTGGCTGGACCTGGTCCGGTGGCTTCACGCAGGCCGCGCAGAACCCGGCCGCCTTCGCCGAGAGCTGCTACAACCTGGTCGAGGACCCGCGCTGGGCGGACGTCTTCGACGGCATCGACGTCGACTGGGAGTACCCCAACGCCTGCGGCCTGAGCTGTGACACCAGCGGCCCGAACGCCTTCAAGAACGTGATCAGCGCGCTGCGGTCGAAGTTCGGGTCCAACGCCCTGGTCACCGCCGCCATCACCGCGGACGGCAGCAACGGCGGCAAGATCGACGCCACCGACTACGCCGGCGCCATCGGCAACCTCAACTGGCTGATGCCGATGACGTACGACTACTTCGGGGCGTTCGCCGCCCAGGGGCCGACGGCGCCGCACTCGCCGCTGACCTCGTACACCGGCATCCCGCAGCAGGGCTTCAACTCCGACGCGGCGATCCAGAAGCTCAAGAGCAAGGGCGTCCCGGCCAACAAGCTGCTGCTCGGCATCGGCTTCTACGGCCGGGGGTGGACCGGTGTCACCCAGGCCGCTCCGGGCGGCAGCGCCACCGGCGCGGCACCCGGCACCTACGAGGCCGGCATCGAGGACTACAAGGTCCTCAAGAACACCTGCCCGGCCACCGGTACGGTCGGCGGCACCGCGTACGCCAAGTGCGGCAGCAACTGGTGGAGCTACGACACCCCGTCGACCATCAACGGCAAGATGACGTACGCGAACAACCAGGGCCTCGGTGGCGCGTTCTTCTGGGAGCTCTCCGGTGACACGAGCAACGGCGAGCTCATCGGCGCCATCAAGGGCGGTCTCGGCTGAGCCGAAGGCCTGCGCACCACCCACACGGCGGGAAGGGGCCCGCACCGCCCCTTCCCGCCCGTGACACAGCGGCCCGGTCGACGCCCAGCGTCGACCGGGCCGCCACCGTTGGGCTCGATCAGCTCGATGTGGCAGACTCGCGGCTCGGCACGTCTCGATCTCACCGTTGACGGAGGTGGTCATGCGCCCGACGCACCGCAGGCTGGTGGCGACCGCCGCCGGGCTGATGCTGCTGCCGGTCGCCCTGGTCGGCTGCGGGCTCGGTGGTGGGGGCGAGGACGAGTCCGCCACCAAGCCGGCCCGAGCGCCCGCCGAGGAGGCCGCCACCCGCTCCCGGGAGCGCGTGCAGGCGTACCTCGACGCGATGGCGGCCAAGGACGTCGACGCCGGCCGGAGCCAGCTCTGCGCTCTGCTGCACGACGGCTTCGACCTGGGCGCCACCGGCCCCAACGGTGACTTCGCCGACCATTTCCAGGTGCCGGAGGCGGCCATCACCGACATCCGGCCCGGTCCGCTCGGGCAGGAAGTCCGCGTCTCGGTCTCGGTAACGGCCGGCAAGCGCACCGTCACCCGGCCGCTGGTCTTCACCGTCACCCGGGACGGAGGCGACTGGTGCATCGCCGGGGAAGCGCCCGGTGGGCCGGCCGCGACGCCGACCGGCGTCTCCCCCAGCCCCGCGTCCTGACCGGCGTTCGGCAGATTGATCTCCCATCTGCCGGAACCGTCCCCCTCGCCGCCCGGGCACCCCGACCGTCGCCGTACGCTTTCCGTCATGCGCCATGAGTGGCATCAGCTGAGCCATCCCGCGGTGGGCAGCCCGGGCCTGCAGACCAGCCGACCGACCGTCGACTCCGCCGAGGACGCCGCGCTCGGTCTGGACCGATGGCGGGAGCTGCCCCGCGAGCAGGTCCCGCCGTGGTCCGACCCGGCCGCCGTCGCCGCCGTCTGCAAGGTCCTCGACACCGTGCCGTCGGTCGTCGCGCCCTACGAGGTGGACCAGCTCCGGCAGAAGCTCGCCCTGGTCTGCGAGGGCAAGGCGTTCCTGCTGCAGGGCGGTGACTGCGCCGAGACGTTCGTCGACAACACCGAGAGCCACCTGCTGGCCAACGCCCGCACCCTGCTCCAGATGGCGATCGTGCTCACCTACGGCGCGTCGCTGCCGGTGGTCAAGGTCGCCCGGGTCGCCGGGCAGTACACGAAGCCCCGCTCGCTGCCGACCGACGCCCGTGGCCTGCCCGCGTACCGCGGCGACATGATCAACTCGCTGGAGGCAGACCCGGCCGCCCGGGTCGCCGACCCGCAGCGCATGATCCGCGCGTACGCCAACTCGGCGGCGGCGATGAACATGCTCCGGGCGTACCTCGCGGGTGGGCTCGCCGACCTGCACGCCGTGCACGACTGGAACAAGGGCTTCGTGAAGAGCTCCCCGGCGGGGGAGCGTTACGAGGCGATCGCCCGGGAGATCGACCGGGCGCTGGCCTTCATCCGGGCCTGCGGCATGACTGACGACGAGGCGCTGCGCACCGTCACGCTCTACTGCTCCCACGAGGCCCTCGCCCTGGAGTACGACCGCGCGCTCACCCGGGTCTCCGACCGGCGTGCCTACGGGCTCTCCGGGCACTTCCT
This sequence comes from Micromonospora sp. CPCC 205558, assembly GCF_036902955.1. Taxonomy (NCBI): domain Bacteria; kingdom Bacillati; phylum Actinomycetota; class Actinomycetes; order Micromonosporales; family Micromonosporaceae; genus Micromonospora; species Micromonospora sp. CPCC 205558. The sequence continues at coordinate 194,462 of NZ_JBAKHR010000005.1, read as the reverse complement.
CTGGATCGGCGAGCGCACCCGGCAGATCAGCGGTGCGCACATCGACTTCATCTCCCGGATCGCCAACCCGATCGGGGTCAAGCTCGGCCCGACCACCTCCCCGGACGAGGCGATCGAGTTGTGCGAGAAGCTCAACCCGGACAACATCCCCGGTCGGCTCACCCTGATCAGCCGGATGGGCAACCACCGGGTACGCGACGCGCTGCCGCCGATCGTCGCCAAGGTCACCGCCGCCGGGGCCAAGGTGGTCTGGCAGTGCGACCCGATGCACGGCAACACGCACGAGTCGTCCAACGGTTACAAGACCCGGCACTTCGACCGCATCGTCGACGAGGTGCTCGGCTACTTCGAGGTGCACCGAGGGCTGGACACCCACCCCGGTGGCCTGCACGTCGAGTTGACCGGCGAAGACGTCACCGAGTGCCTCGGTGGCGCCCAGGGCATCGAGGATCTCGACCTGCCCGACCGGTACGAAACCGCCTGCGACCCGCGGCTGAACACCCAGCAGTCGTTGGAGTTGGCGTTCCTCGTAGCGGAGATGCTCCGTGGCTGAGTCGAGCTCGCCAGCCTCGAAGTCGGCAAGTCGGAGGGATGACAATGACTGATCTGTTCGTGGACCTGCGGTCCGACACGGTGACCCGACCCACCGCCGGGATGCGGGCGGCGATGGCCGCCGCCGAGGTCGGTGACGACGTGTACGGCGAGGACCCGAGCGTCAACGCGCTGGAGGCCGAGGTCGCCGCGTTGTTCGGGCACGAGGCGGCGCTCTTCGCCCCGAGTGGGTCGATGGCGAACCAGATCGCCCTGCAACTGTCGGTGTCGCCCGGCGACGAGCTGCTCTGCGACGCCGACGCGCACGTGGTCACGTACGAGATTGGCGCCGCGGCGGCGTACGGTGGGATCTCCTCGCGGACCTGGCCCGCGGTGGGCGCGGACATCGACCCGGAGGTGGTGGCCGGGATGATCCGGCCGGACGGCTACTTCGCCGTTCCCACCCGCGCGATCGCCGTGGAGCAGACCCACAACCGGGGCGGCGGCGGGGTGATTCCGCTGGCGACCCTGCGGGATCTGCGCGGGGTCGCCGACGAGGCGGGCGTCGCGCTGCACTGCGACGGCGCCCGGATCTGGCACGCGCACGTCGCCGACGGGGTGCCGCTGATCGAGTACGGCCGGCTCTTCGACACGATGTCGGTGTGCCTCTCCAAGGGCCTCGGCGCGCCGGTCGGCTCGCTGGTGGTGGGCAGCGCGGACAAGATCGAGCGAGCTCGGATGATCCGTAAGCGGATGGGCGGTGGTATGCGCCAGGCCGGCATTCTCGCCGCTGCCGGTCGGTACGCGCTCGCGCAGCACATCGACCGGCTGGCCGACGACCACGCGAAGGCGGCCCGGCTCGCCGAGGCGGTGGCGCCGTTCGGTGTGCTGGCCACGACGGTCCGTACCAACCTGGTCGCGCTGGACCTCACCAAGCACACCCTCGACGCACGGGCTCTGGCCGCCGTGGCGCGGGCCGAGGGCGTACTGATCTCGGTGCTCGGCCCCCGGACCGCCCGCCTGGTCACCCACCTGGGCGTCAGCGACGCGGACATCGACCGCGCCGTCGCAGCCCTACCCCGTATCTTCGCCGCAGCCTGACCCGGCCTTAAATGTCAGGCCGCACAGCAGGGGAGTCACGTCGGCGGGCGTGACCGACGGGTTGACGACGCCTGCCGCGCGGGCCCGGCCCAGTACCTCGGAGCCCTAAGAAGACCCGGCCAGGCGGGTGAGGGTGGTGATGTCGGCGGCGTGGCCCACGTGCTTCTCGCTGGGGGTTTCCACGACGGTCGGGACGCCAGCGGTTGCCGGGTGGGCCATCAACTCGGCGAAGGCGGGCTCACCGATGGAGCCCTTGCCGATGTTCTCGTGCCGATCCCGGGTGGAGCCGCACAGATCCTTCGAGTCGTTGGCGTGGACCAGCCGCAGCCGGTCCGCGCCGACCGTGGCCACCAGGGTGTCCAGGGTCGCCGTCATGCCGCCCTCGGCCGCCAGATCGTGGCCGGCCGCCCAGGCGTGGCAGGTGTCGAAGCAGACCCCGAGCATGGGGTGCCCGTCCACCGCGTCCAGGTAGGGCCCGAGCTGCTCCACCCGGGAGGCGAGCGACCGACCTCCACCCGCGCTCGGCTCGACCAGCAACATCGGCCCGCCAGCGTCGGCGGCCCAGTCGAGCAACGGCAGCAACACCTCGCGAACCTGTCGCATCGCCGCCTCGGCGTGCCCCTCGTCCACCGAACTGCCCGCGTGGAACACCACCCCCCGCGCGCCGATCGCCACACCCCGACGCAGCGCGTGCGCCAGCGTCTGAGCCGACTTCTCGACCGTGGTCGGGGTGGGCGAACCGAGGTTGACCAGCAGCGCGGCGTGGATGAACGCGGGAATGCCCCGCTCGGCGCAACCGTCACGGAACAGGGCGTCCTGCACGGGGTCGCCGTCGGGCAGTGCCCAGCCCCGCGAATTGGAGACGTAGACCTGCACCACCTGCGCGCCCGTCACGTCGGCGTACGGCAGGGCAGCCTTCGCCAGCCCACCCGAGGTCGGAGTGTGCGCGCCCACCGGTCGCGCGGAGATCGTCGGCATCAGAAGCACGTCAGGGTGACCGGGGTGCCTGGCGCCACCTGCGAGTTCTCGCCCGGGGTCTGGATCCGGACCACGGCGTTCGGGTTGATCGCCACCATCGTCACCGGGTAGCCCTGGCCCTCCAACGCCTGCTTGGCCTGCTGGCATGGCAGGTCGAGCACCCGCGGCATGACGACCAGTGGTGGCCCCTTGCTGACGTCCAACTTGACCTGGGTGCCCTTCTCCACGCCTGCGCCGTCGGCCGGGCTCTGGCCGAGGATCTCATCCCTCGGCTTGTCGGAGTCCTTGTAGGTCTCCGCCAGCACCAGGTTGAGCTGGGCCAGGGCCGTCCGGGCCTCGGTCAGGGTCTTGCCGACCAGGTTCGGCACCGTCACCGGCGCCCTGCCCCGGCTCAGAATGAGGGTGACCTTCGCCCCCGGTTTGACCTCGGCGCCCACCTTGGGGGAGCTGTCCACCACGACCCCGGCCGGCAGGCTGTCGTCGTAGCGGGGGGTGCCCTTGGCCACCACCAGCTTCGCGTTGAGCAGGTCCGCCTCGGCGAGCTCGAACTCCTTGCCGATCACGTCCGGTACGGGGAAACGCTCCGGGCCCAGCGAGAGGGTCAGGGTGATCGTGCCACCCTTGACGATCTTGGCAGTGGACGCCGGGCTCTGCCCCAGCACGCTGTCCTTCGGGGCCTTCTCATCGAAGCGCGGCTCGGCGTACGTGAGGACCAGCCCGGCGCGGTCGGCCCGCGCCTGCGCCTCGGTCTTGCTCAGGCTCACCAGCTGCGGAGCTTCCGTGTAGCGGCCGACGCCGATCCACCAACCCCCGATCGCGGCCACCAGGCCCAGCGTCACCACCACGGCCGCGACGGCCAGCCGGCCACGAGGGTTGTTCAGTACCGTGCGGCGCAGCTCGGCGAGCCGGACGCCCAGGCCCTCCGCGGGCTCCGGGGCGGCCCGACGCCGTCCCGGCCCCTGGTTGCTGGCCCCCTCGGGCAGCCGGGCCCACGACGGGCGGTTGGGCGGTTGGACCGTCGCGACCATCATGGTCGGCTGGGAGAGCGACGGTTCGTCGCTGACCGGGCGGAGTACGGCGGTGTGGCTGTTGGCGTCGCCCAGACGATCCCGGGCAACCTGCACCTCGGCCAACAGCGCGCCGGCGTCCGCGGGCCGGGCGCCGGGATCACGCCGAGTGGCCCGCTGCACCAGGTCGTCGAGGACCGACGGCAGGCCCGGCACCAGCGTCGAGGGCGCCGGCACGTCCCGGTCGACGTGCTGCCAGGCGACGTCCACCGGGCGGTCCCCGTCGTACGGCACCCGGCCGGTGAGCATCTCGAACAGCACGATGCCGGCCGAGTAGACGTCGGTGCGCGGATCGGCGCGGCCCTCGGTGACCAGCTCCGGGGCGACGTACGCCACGGTGGCCATCAGTTGGTTGCCCTGCGCCTCGTCGGCGCTCGCCTCGACCGCCCGGGCCAACCCGAAGTCGGCCACCTTCACGACGCTGTCGACCAGGTTGGCGACGCCGCCGGTGGGCGCCTCCGCGACCAGCACGTTCTCCGGTTTGACGTCGCGGTGCACGAGACCGGCCCGGTGCGCGGCGGCGATCGCGGCGAGCATCTGCTCGGCGATGGCCAACGCCTCGTCCGGGTTGAGCCGGCGTCGCTCGGCCAGCACGTCGCGCAGCGTGCGGCCCCGGACGTACTCCATCACCAGGTACGGCAGGCCGGCGTGCGTGCCCTGGTCGTAGACCGCCACCACGTTCGGGTGGGTGAGCCGGGCGATCGTCTTCGCCTCGTCGGTGAACCGGGCCACGAAGTTGGCGATCCTCGCCCGTGCCTCGCTCGCCTGGGTCGGGTGAATGATCTTGACAGCGACGGTGCGCTCAAGGCGCTCGTCGGTGGCGGTGTACACGGTCGCCATGCCACCACGGGCCACGCGACCGCGAATGCGGTAGCGCCCGTCGATCAGCGAGCCCAGCAACGTGTCGGCGACCTGAGTGTCCATCGGCAGGCAGTCTATGTGTCCAAGAGGCTAAGGATGAACAGGATGCTACAGCCGGACGCTGACCCGGGCCGTCCTGCCGGGCTCTGTGTCCCTTATTCGCTGGTCAGGGGCGATCAGGAGAGTGTGCGCCGACGGGTCGCCCGGGGTGCCGGTGGCTCGTCGCGGCGGCGGCGTGGCAGGGTGGTCGGGTGACCGAACCCGTACCCGATCAGGCCGCGCCCGGCCTGGAGCTCGCCGGACCCACCGACCCGGCCGGCTGGTTGACCCTGCCCGACGTCGCGGAACGCCTCGACGTGTCGATCAGCAAGGTGCACCAGATGATCCGTGACCGGGAGCTGTTGGCGGTCCGCCGCGACGGCGTCCGCCGAATCCCAGCGGACCTGGTTGCCAACCAGACCGTGCTCAAGCACCTGCCCGGCGTGCTCAACCTGCTCGCCGACAACGGCTACGACGACGAGGCCGCCCTGCGCTGGCTCTACGAGCCGGACGACACCCTCCCCGGCGCCACCCCGGCAGCCGCCCTCTCCGGCGACCAGGCCCGCGAGGTGAAACGCCGAGCCCAAGCCCAAGGCTTCTAACCCCACCCACCCGCCCCGGCCCCACTCACCCCCCACCCGACCCGGCCCACCCCGCCCTGGCCCCCGTTGATCATGAAGTTATTGCCAGCCCGCCCGGCGTGTCGTGGCAATAACTTCATGATCAACCCCGAGAGGTGGGGGGTGAGGGCCGGAGGGGGAGCGGGGGCGGGGGGAGTGGGGCTGGGGTTAGTCGGCTCGGCGGGTTGCTGCTATGGCCAGGTCGACCAGGGCTTGGCGGGCCTCGGTGTCGAGGTCGACGGCGGTCAGTGCGGTCAGTGCGGCGTCGGTGAGCGTGGCGATCCGCTGCTCGGTACGCGCCAGCGCCCCGCTCCCCAAGATCACCTCGCGGAGCCGGGCCACCCCCTGCTCGTCCAGCTCCGGGTCGCCGAGCCGCCCGAGCAGCAGCTCGCGGCCCGCGTCGTCGGTGGCCTCCACGGCCGCCGCCACCAGGTAGGTGCGCTTGCCTTCGCGCAGATCGTCCCCGGCAGGCTTGCCGGTCAGCGCCGGGTCACCGAAGACCCCCAGCACGTCGTCGCGGAGCTGGAACGCCTCGCCGAGCGGCAGCCCGTACGCCGAGTAGGCCGTCCGTACGTCCTCCGGCGCGTCGGCCAGCGCGGCCCCGAGCAGCATCGGCCGTTCGACGGTGTACTTCGCGGACTTGTACCGGGCGACCTTGCTGGCCCGTTCCACCGAAGTGTCCCCGGTGACCTGCGTCAGCACGTCGAGATACTGCCCGACGGTGACCTCGGTGCGCATCTCGTCGAAGACCGGCCGGGCCCGGGCCAACGCCCACAGGTCCAGGCCCGCCGAGTGCAACAGCTCGTCGGACCAGACCAGGCAGAGGTCACCGAGCAGGATGGCCGCGGCGTCGCCGAAACCGTCCGGGTCGCCGCCCCAACCGGCCTCCCGGTGCCGGGTGGCGAACCTTCGGTGTACGGCGGGCTCGCCGCGGCGGGTGTCGGAACGGTCCATCAGGTCGTCGTGGATCAGGGCACTGGCCTGGACGAACTCCAGCGCGGCCAGGGCGGTGAGCACCTGGTCGCCGTCCACCCCGCCGGCCCCCCGGAACCCCCAGTACGCGAATGCTGGACGCAGCCGCTTGCCGCCACCGAGCACGAACGCCTCGATCGCTTCGGCCACCGGGGCCAACGCGTCGTCCACGGCGGCGAGCCGGACCCGTTGGCCGGCCAGAAACTCGGTGAGAGCCTTGTCGACCCGCTCCCGCAGGCCGTTGCGGTCGACGGGGGACACGGGAGCAGCGTGGGTCACGCCCCGACGCTAGCCGGTCGTCATGATTCGTGCTCCACCGCCACGCGTAGTGCCGCCGGGGCGGCCGGGACCCGTTCGCCCAGCCGGTCGTACGCCGTGCGGCGCGGCGCGTCCCGGCCCGGTGGCCCGCGTCGGGCCGGCCCGACGGGTGGCCGCTGCGGCCTCGGCGAGCGTCACCAGCGGCACGTCCAGGACGACGGCGAGCCAGCCGAGCCAGAACCCGCCCGGCACGCGACGCTGTCGTTCCCACCGGGAGACCTCGTGCCGACTCAGCGTCGGCACCCCGGCGGCGGCGCACAACTCGGCGGCGGCTCGCTGCTGGCTCCAGCCCCGGGCCAGTCGGCACCGGGTCAGCAGCGGCCCGAGCTGCGTGGGGCTCGGTGAGGCGGGCGGGATCATGGGTCCTCCTGGCGGGCGTCGGTGCGGTGACGACCCGCCGGCCCGACCGGACTGGACCGGCGTCACCGCTCGGTTGCTGACCCCCGCACGGGACCCCCGGGGCCACCCCCGCCGCCCCTCCCGCACCGCCTCTTCCTACCGCGGAGGTACGACGCCTTTCCGCCCGCCGGCTCGGCCCGCGGTGCGACACCGCCCGCCGGCTCAGGGCGGACCGGGCGGCAGCGCCAGTCGGGTTGGAACGTCCGGGCGACACCTGTCGGCTCAGGGTGGACCGGGCGGCGTCGGCCGCTGGATGGGAAGGGCCTGGGTCCTGTCGGCATCGACCGCTAGAGTCGGGGTCGTGGCGCTCGGTCTTCCCTCGACACTCCCCAATCCGCAGCCGGCGATCGGGGAGCTCATTCGTGAGCACCAGCCGACCTTCTCGTTCGAGTTCTTCCCGCCCAAGACCGAGGCGGGAGAGCAGCTGCTCTGGCAGGCCATCCGCGAGCTGGAATCGCTGCGCCCGTCGTTCGTGTCGATCACGTACGGCGCCGGCGGCTCGACCCGGGACACCACCGTGGCGGTGACCGAGCGGATCGCCACCGAGACCACCCTGCTGCCGATGGCCCACCTCACGGCGGTCAACCACTCCGTCGCCGAGCTGCGGCACGTGGTCGGCCGGCTCGCCGGGGTGGGGGTGCGCAACGTGCTGGCCGTTCGTGGCGACCCCCCGGGCAACCCGAGCGGTGAGTGGATCCGCCACCCCGAGGGCGTGGACTACGCCGAGGACCTGGTCCGGCTGGTGCGCGACGCCGGCGACTTCAGCGTCGGTGTGGCGGCCTTCCCGTACAAGCACCCCCGCTCGCCCGACGTGGCCAGCGACACCGCCCAGTTCGTCCGCAAGTGTCGGGCCGGCGCGGCGTTCGCAGTCACCCAGATGTTCTTCGACGCGGACGACTACCTGCGGCTACGTGACCGGGTGGCCGCTGCCGGCTGTGACACCCCGATCCTGGCCGGGGTGATGCCGGTGACCCAGATCGGCACCATCGAACGGTCCGTGCAGCTGTCCGGTGCGCCGTTCCCACCGGCTTTGGCGGCCCGCTTCGATCGCGTCGCCGACGACCCGGACGCCGTCCGCCGGCTCGGCATCGAGCAGGCCAGCGAGATGTGCCGCCGACTGTTGGACGAGGGCGTGCCGGGAATCCACTTCATCACCCTCAACCGGTCCACCGCGACCCGCGAGGTCTGGCAGAACCTGAAGGCCGGCGCGCGCGTGTGAACGCTGCTCCTGCGACACCTGTTGCCCGGCGCGACGGTTGATCCGTGGTGGGCACACAGCTGAACTGGGATCAGTACGCCACGGCGTGGGCGCGGTTGCACGGCGGGTTCGACCCTCGGGTCGCGGCGCCGGTGGTGCGAGCCTGGCTGCGGTTCGCGTACCACGTCGGATATGTGCTGGGTCGGCTGCGGGTCAGCCCCACCGCGGTCACCGTGGCCGGGGTGCTGCTCTGCTTCTGCGTACCGTTGCTGGTGGGCCGGCCGGGGGACGGGCCGTTCCTCGGTGCGCTGTTTGTGCTGCTCGCCGCCGTGGCGGACAGCGTGGACGGTGCGGTGGCGGTCGCCACCGGCCGCACCACACGGCTCGGCTACGTCTACGACTCGGTCGCCGACCGGCTCGGTGAGGTGGCGTGGCTGCTGGCGTTCTGGCTGGTGGGCGCGCCGGGTGGGCTGGTCGTCGCGGGTGGCGCGCTGTCCTGGTTGCACGAGTACGTCCGAGCGCGGGCGGTCGCCGCCGGTATGCGGGAGATCGGCGCGGTGACAGTTGGCGAACGCCCCACCCGGGTCTCGGTGGCGCTGGCCGGCCTGCTGGTCGCCGGGCTGGCCGGGCTGATCGAACCGGACCTGGCCGCCGGCACCATCACCATGGCGACCGCGGTCTGGGTGCTGCTGGCCGGTTTCGGCCTGGGGCAACTGCTCTCCAGCATCCGCCGCGCCCTGCTCGACGCGGGCTGAGCGGCGCTACCAGGCGGCGCCGATCTCGTCGGCGACGATCTGCGCGGAGAGGGTCACCATCGGCAACCCTCCGCCCGGGTGGGTGGAGCCACCCACCAGCCACAGCCCGTTCGCCGGGCCCCGGTTGGCCGGGCGGAGCAGCCCGCCGGCGGTGCCGTAGATCGAGCCACCTGGCGCGCCGGTCGCCACGCCCAGGTCGGCGGGGGTGCGGATCTCACGGAACAACAGCCGGTCGCGTACGTCCACGCCGCGCTGCGCCAGCACATCCAGGATCCGGTCGGCGTACGCGTCGGCCAGCCCCGGGCGTCGCCAGTCGACCGCGCCCGCCGCGGTGCCCTGCCGGGCGGCGTTGACCAGCACAAACCACGCCTCATGTCCGGCTGGGCGGACCATCGGGTCGTCGGCCACGGTGACGAACACCGTTGGGTCGGCCGCCGGCCGGGCCCGTACGCCGCGCCCGGGGTCACCGAAGACCGCGTCGAACTCGGCGTCGTAGTCGTCCGGGAAGAAGACGTTGTGGTGGGCCAGTCCGGTGCTGCCGGAGACGCCGAGCAGCAACACGAAACCAGCGAGGCTGCGGTCGGTCAGCGCGGCCAGCCGGCGCGGGTGCGGCAGCAGGTCACGGTAGACGGTGAGCGCGTCCACGTTGGCCACCACCACGTCGGCGGGCACCGGGGCGGTGACTCCGGCGAGGCGTACCCCGTGCACCCGGCCGCCGGTGGCGTCGATCCGGGTGACCGTGGCGTCGGTCTGCACGACCACGCCGAGGTCCAGGCAGCGGGTCAGCAGCGCGTCGGCGAGCGTGCCCAGCCCGCCGCGCAGGTACCAGCCGCCGAAGGTCAGCTCGGCGTAGGGGACCGCGACCAGCGCCGCGGGTGCCCGGCGTGGGTCGGCGCCGGTGTAGGTGGCGTACCTGTCCAGCAGCATCCGCAGCCGCGGGTCGGACAGGTGCCGGCGGCCCAGGCCGCGCAGACTGCGACCCGGGGCGATGGCGGCCAGGTCGCCGACGCGCCAGGCCAGCGACGCGAGGTCGCGGGGGGAGTCGACGGTACGGCGCAGGATGTCCCGCGAGGAGGCGTTCCACACCCGCGCCGCCCGGCGCCACAGCCGCTGCCAGTCGGCCGCCGCCCGGTCACCGAAGGCGGCCCCGATCCGGGCGGTGAACTCCACCGGGTCGGCGCACGAGTCCAGGGTCGGGCCGCCGCCGGGGAAGACGTGCCGGACGATCGGGTCCAACGGGACCAGGTCCAGGTATTCGTCGAGCTTCGCCCCGGTCGCCTCGAACAGGTCGTGGAAGACCTCGGGCAGGGTGAGCAGGCTCGGCCCGGTGTCGAAGTGGAACGACCCGGCCGGGGTGTCGTGCGTGTACCGGCCGAGCTTGCCGCCGACCGTGTCGGCGGCCTCGAAGATGGTCACCTGGTGCCCGGTGGCGGCCAGCCGGGCGGCGGTGGCGAGGCCACCCACCCCGGCGCCGACGACCACGATCCGCGCCATGCCGCGCCCTCCTAGCTGACCGGGCGACCCCGCCAGGTCAGGCGGCGTCGCTTTCGCAGATGGTACGACCGCAGGGTCAGCCAACCGAGGACCACGACCGACACGGGGTGTGCGAGCGCGTCGGGCCACCACCGGCCACCGGTCGCGCGGGCGGTGAGCACCCGCCCGGCCACCCCCAGCAGGTATGCGATGAGCGCAACCATTGACACCCGGGGAGCTGTCGAGGCAAACCCCAGCGCGATCAGCGGTGGGGCGGTGTAGAGCAGCAGTAGCACTGCCACCACGGCTGCCGCCGCGCCCGGGTGTCCGAACGACGCCCAGAGCGACTTCGAGTACCCGTCGCGCAGTTGCGGCCAGTCGTCGTACATCCGGCAGGTGGCCAGCCGGGAGCCGTCGGCCAGGGCGATCTGCCCGCCGGCCCGCTTGACCGCCCGGGCCAGTTCGACGTCCTCCAGGATCTTGTCGGCGACCGCGGCGTGCCCGCCGGCGGCGGTGTAGCCGGCCCGGTCCAGCACCAGGAACTGCCCGCCCGCCGCGGCCAGCGACGGCCGCGGCGAGCGCTCCATCGCGCGCAGCGGCAGGAAGGTCAACCAGAGCCACTGCAACAGCGGCTGCACCAACCGGTCGGCCGCCGTCGTCACCACGATCCGGGGGTACGGCGACAGCAGCGTCACCCGGGCGGCGCGCAGCTCGGTGACGGCCGCGGCCACGGCGTGCGGGGCGAGCACCACGTCGGCGTCGACGAAGACCAGCGCGGTGGCGTCCGCGTCGGCCCGGGTGGCCAGCTGCCAGCAGGCGTGCGGCTTGCCCAGCCAGTCCGGCGGCGGGGTGACCCCGGTGAGCAGCGTGACCCGTGGGTCGTCGCCGGCCACCGCGCGGACCACGTCGGCGGTGCCGTCGGTGGACCCGTCGTCGAGGACCACGATGCGCAGCCGGGGTACGCCGCGTTGGGCGAGCAGGGCGCGCAGGCAGGGCGTGACCCGGGTGGCCTCGTCGCGCAGCGGCAGCAGCACGGCCACCGGTTCGTCGACGTCCTCGGGCCGGTCGCTGGGCCGACGCAGCCAGCGGGCGGCGTTGAGCCAGGTGTGCCCGGTCAACGCGGCGACGGCGATCAGCAGGGCGAGCAGGACGGTCATCGGGTCGCGTCGACGCCGCGGCGGTGTGGCTGGTGGTCCTCCGGCCGGAGGTGATGGCTGCGCTGGGCGCGGAGCAGGGTCACCGCCAGCGGTACGGCGGTCACCGACATGCCGGCGGCGCCCCAGAGCGCCGAGGCGGGCAGGTCGAGGAAGACGGCGTGGGCCAGGATGCTGGAGAAGTACGTCCACAGGTAGAGCGCGACCATCGGGTGGTCCCGCCGATCGGTGTGCGCGGCGACCGACCCGGCCAGCGGGCGCAGCGCGCTCATCATCAGCACCGCGAAGAGCAGCCAGCCCAGGTAGTTGCTGACCGGGATGCCGGCCAGGCCGGGCAACGCCGGGGTGGCGTCGCGCCAGACCCAGTAGCCCTCGGCCACCATCTGCGGGTCGAGGAAGAGGTCCCAGGCGGCCAGCCCCACCGTGGCCAGCGCGATCCGCCCCACCCATCGACCCACCGTCGGCCTGCTGCCGTCGGCTGCCCGCCCGCTGCCGCCGGTCAGTCGGACCGCTGCCAGCCACGCCGGCCAGGCCATCCAGGTCCAGGCCAGCGGAATGATCAGTGGCACCCCGGCCAGCTTGGGGCCCAGCTCTCCGGAGTAGTCGTAGCTGCCGAACGGCACGCCGGTGGCCACCCCGATCGCCTCGATCGCGAACCCGCCGCCGGTGGCCACCGCTACCAGCGCCGCCGCCACCCGTGGACCCCGGCTGAGCAGCGCGTGGCCGACCGAGAGCAGCCAACCGAGGACGACGGTGGCCACGGTGAGCCCGGCCCGGGTGGCGCCGGTGGTGAGCGGGTAGCAGATCTGGGCGAGCACCAGGACGGCGAGCAGTGTCCAGGAGATCCGCCGGGTCATGACGCCGGTGGCTCGAGCGGCAGATCCCGACCGAGCACGCCGAACGGTCGCTCGTCGCCGGGGAAGTGGAAGTCGCGCAGCACGTCGACGAAGCCGAACCGTCGGTACAACCGCCAGGCCCGCGAGGTCTGCTCGTCGGCCTCCGGGGTGGACAGCAGCGTGGTGTCGCCCTCCGCCATGCCGAGCAGCGCGCGCAGCTGACCGGTGCCCAGGCCGTGCCCCTGCGCCGGTGGTCGGACGTGCAGCTCGACCACCTCGAAGCAGTGGGTGAGCCAGCGCGTACGGGTCGGGGCGTCCAAGGCGCGGTGCACCTGGTCGTGCCACCACTGACCGGAGGCGCCCAGATAGCCGTAGCCGAAGCCGGCGAGGTGACCCTCGCTGGTCAGACTGGCGACCGCCCGGAAACCCGGCCGGCGAACGTGGGTGGCGATGTAACCGCGCCGGGCCTCCAGCAGGTCGGTGCGGTATCCCATCGCCTCGCCGTAGACGGCCACCACGTCGTCCAGCCGCCGGACGAGATCGTCCGGCGTCCAGCGCACCAACCTCATGCCCGTCCACCCTTCACCGTTTCCGGGCCGCCGTCGGCGACCCACCCGAGCACCGACCGGTCGCCGACCACGTCGCGCACCTCGAATCGGGCGAACAGTTCCTCGGCGTACCAGCCCGCGGTGGGGGTTCGCATGATCGCCGCCCGATGCTCCGGGTGACGGTACGCGAACGCCACCAGGTCCGTCGGGTCGCGCCACACGCTCACCGTGCCCTGCCAGCCCAACGGTGCCTCTCCGACCCCGAACCGAGCCAGCAACCCGGGCGCGTCGCGCAGGGCGGCGGCCACCGGCGGGATCGCCCGCCAGAAGGTGGCAGCCCGGCGGGCCCGCAGCCGGGCCCGGGTCAGCGCCAGCACCGGGCCGGTGACCCGGCCGCCCGACGGGTCACCGAACGGCCGCTGGCCGGACCACTCGCCCCGGCTGGTCAGCGGGCGCAGGTCGATCCGGGCCTGGGTCTGGGCGATGCGCGCCCAGGCCCGCCCGACCGACGAGTCGTCGAAGTCGGCCGCCGCGGCGGGGGAGTCCCAGACGGTCAGCGCCGCCCACCGGGTCAGGTCGGCGTCCCTCGGCCCGAAGTCGGTGCCGGTCCCGGTGCCGAGCAGCTTGCCGAACCGAGCGCCCGGGAGGGCGCGCAGCCGGCGCGGGTCCAGCGCCATCCGGGTCAGCGCCCGGGGCAGCGCGCCGTGGGAGGTCCGCCACACGTGCAGCGTGACCAGTTCCGGGACCGCGCTGCTGTGCCTGCTGGTTCGCTCGCTCACGCCACCTCGGCCGGGGTGCCGGTGGTGACCCGCAGCAGTTCGGCGTAGGTGGTCGGGAAGACCGCCTGGGGTACGCCACCCGCGGCCCAGATCTCCGGGTACGCCGCCAGCGCCGTGTCCACCAGGGTGCGCAGCGGGTGCGGGTGCCCGAGGGGAGCGACCCCGCCGATCGGCTGTCCGGTGTGGGCCCGGACGAACTCCGGGGTGGCCCGGCGCAGCCGGGTGATGCCGATCGATGCCGCCAGGCCGGCGGTGTCGACCCGGTGCGCGCCGGAGGTGAGGACGAGCAGCGGCGTGTCGTCCGCGTCGAAGATCAGGGAGTTGGCGATCTGACCGACCTCGACGTCGAGCGCCTCGGCGGCCGCCGCAGCGGTGTGCACCGCGTCGGGGAGCAGGCGGACCATGGTGGGCTCACCGGCGCCGTCGAGCGTGCCGGCGGCGGTGAGCGCGTCCTGCACCGCTCGTACGTTCGGGTGTGGCTGCATGTTGTCATTCTTCCCGGTTCGGCGAGGTGGGTTCGGCCGGCCGGCACGCTCAGCGCGTCACACGTTGCATTTTCGTCGGCGGGGAGGTGTACTGTCAGCAGCAGTTAGAACGAGTGTTCGATTGCCTCGAACGCCCGTTCCAACCAGCCGGAGCGCGGCGTTTCGCGGCGCCACCTCCGGGCGGTGCGGCTCCGCGGGCCGCACCTGGGTTTCCGGGCAGTCGCGAGCCTGGTCCCATCAGGCAGGAGCGTCGCCCGCCGCCCACGACCCCCGGGCGGCGGGCGACGCACCCGCCGGTCCGCCGGCCGGGTGTGGTGTGGGGAAGCATCCACACCCGGCCGGCCACACCCGGTGCGTCTTCCTCCGCACCACCCCGACCTCGGCGTCTCGTCGGTGGCACCAGCCACCGGAGCGACGTCTCGGCCACGTGGAGGAGAGACATCCATGCCGACCAACCCGGCTCAGGCACCGACGGTGCCGGCGCACGTGCTGCCGCATCGCACCCCCGCCCAACTCCTCACGTTGGCCCGCCGTGGGCTGGTCGAGGCCGGCCAGACCCGACCTGACGGCCTGCGTTACGCGGCTGCCCACCTGGCTGCCCTGCGCGCGGCGGCGGCCCTGCTCGCCGCCCGGGCCCGACCCGCGCCGAGTCGCCGCAACCGGATCACCAGCGTCTGGGTCCTCCTCTGCGCGGTCGCTCCAGAGCTCGACGAGTGGTCCCGGTTCTTCGCAGCGGGGGCCAGCAAGCGTGCCGCCGCCGAGGCCGGCATCCCCCGGGTGGTCAGCGCCCGGGAGGCCGACGATCTGCTCCGCGCTGCCGAACAGTTCGTCACGGTGGTGGAAACCGCGCTCGGCGTGGCCCACCAACCGGCCCTGGACGGCCTCGCCGCCTGATCCCGCCGTGCCACCGGCCGTCCCGTGGGGGGAGCCGGGCGGCCGGTGGCACGGCGTGCCGGTCCTGATCTGATCCACAGCAACGACGGGGGAGTTGGTCCAATGGCGGGCCGCATGGTGGTCGGTTCCGCCGCGCTGGCCGATCTGGTGCGCCCAGCGAGCGCACCCGACCCGGTCGGTGGCCACCGAGTGCTGCCGGTGGTGCCCGAGTTGACCGGTCTGCTGCCCAACCGGGGCCTGCGCCGGGGCAGCACCATCGCGGTCGCCGCCGGCCAGCCCAGCCGCAGCGGCGGCACCTCACTGATGCTGGCCCTGCTCGCTGAGGCGTCCCGGGCCGGCTCGTGGTGTGCCGTGGTCGGGGTGCCGACGTTCGGCGCGGGCGCGGCCGCCGAGCTGGGCATCGCCCTGGACCGGTTGGCCCTGGTGCCGCACCCCGGCCCCGAGTGGGCCACCGTGGTCGCCGCGCTGATCGACGGGGTGGACGTCGTGGTCACCACCGTGCCGGCGACGGTCTCCGCCTCGGTCGCCACCCGGTTGGCCGCCCGGGCCCGGCAGCGCGGCAGCGTGCTCGTTCCGTACGGCCGGTGGGACGGCGCGGACGTGACGCTGCAGGTGGTCCGAGGAGTCTGGGAGGGGCTCGGGCTGGGTCGGGGGCGGTTGCGCCGCCGGGAGATCACCGTCTCGGCGCGCGGGCGCGGGGCGGCCGCCCGACCCAAGGAGATCAAGGTCTGGCTGCCGGGCGACGAGTTGACCCGGGTGATCCCTCGTACGCTGCCGTCGCCCGTGGGCCGATCGTCCGCGCCACTCGCCCTGGTCGGTCGGGGGTGACCGGCACGCCGGCACGGACTCTGCTGCTGTGGTGCCCGGACTGGCCGGTGCTCGCCGCCGAGATCGTCGACGGGGTGCCGGCGACCGGCCCGGTCGCCGTGCTGCACGCCAACCGGGTGGTCGCCTGCTCCGAGCAGGCCCGCGCCGAGGGGGTGCGTCGAGGGCTGCGCAAGCGGGAGGCACAGGGTCGCTGCCCGCAGCTCACCGTCGTGGAGTACGACCCAGGCCGGGACGCCCGGGCGTTCGAGCCGGTGGTCGCCGCGGTGGAGGAGCTGGTCGCCGGCGTCGAGGTGGTCCGTCCGGGCGCCTGTGCGGTGGCTGCCCGGGGGCCGAGCCGTTACCTCGGCGGCGAGGAGGCGGCCGCCGAGCGGATCATCGAGCACGTGGCCCAGTCGTGCCTGGTGGAGAGCCAGGTCGGCGTCGCCGACGGGGTGTTCGCGGCCGGGTTGGCCGCTCGCGCTGGTCGGGTGGTGGCACCGGGCGGGACACCGGAGTTCCTGGCCGGGTTGCCGGTCGAGGCGCTCGGCCGGTCGGCGCTGGCCGATCTGCTGCGCCGGCTGGGGGTACGGACCCTCGGTGACTTCGCCGCGTTGCCGGCCGGTGACGTGCTGGCCCGGTTCGGGTTCGACGGTGCGCTGGCCCATCGGCTGGCCGCCGGGCGGGACCACCGCCCACTCGCCGTCCGGCAGCCGCCGGCCGACCTGACGGTGACCGCGGAGCACGACGAGCCGATCGACCGGGTCGACGCGGCGGCGTTCGTGGCCCGGGCGTTGGCTGAGCAGCTGCACGAGCGGTTGGCCGGGCACGGGCTGGCCTGCACCCGGCTCGGCATCGAGGCGGTCACCGAGCACGGGCAGGAGCTGCACCGGGTGTGGCGGCACGATGGCCTGCTCACCGCCGCGGCCATCGCCGACCGGGTGCGCTGGCAGCTCGACGGGTGGCTCTCCGGCAGCAACGGCCGCGCCGGTGCCCGAGCGGCCCGACCGACGGCCGGCATCATCCGGCTGCGCCTGGTCCCGGACGGGGTGATCGCCCAGGCCGGTCTGCAGGCCGGCCTCTGGGGGGAGACCGGCGAGGAGCGGGACCGCGCGCACCGGGCGTTGAGCCGGGTGCAGGGCATCCTCGGCCCGGAAGCGGTGGTCACCGCGGTGCTCGGTGGTGGGCGCTCCCCGGCCGACCAGGTGCGACTGGTGCCATGGGGCGACGAACGACTCCCGGCCCGGCCCGAAGCTCCGCCGTGGCCGGGCCGGCTGCCGCCGCCCGCGCCCGCCGTGGTGCTGCCCAGTCCGCTCGCCGCGACCGTGCACGACGCCGCTGGCGAGCCGGTGGTGATCAGCGCGCGGTTGGCGGTGAGCGCCGCGCCCGCCCGACTGGTGGTCGGCACCGGTCAGCCAGCGGAGATCGTGGGTTGGGCCGGGCCGTGGCCGGTGGACGAGCGCTGGTGGGCGCCGGCCGAGGCCCGCCGCCGGGCCCGGTTCCAGGTCAGCCTGGCCGACGGTGCTGCCCTGCTGCTGGCCGTGGAGTCGGGGCAGTGGTTGGTGGAGGCGATCTATGACTAAGTCAGGTCGATCCCTGCCCGGCGTCGGCTGGCTCCGCGCTGGCCGGGGAGCAGATGTCCTGATGAGCGTGATGACTCACAGGCATCGAGATGCCTGTGAGTCATCACGCTCATCGCACCTCTCGCCGTCGGCGGGGCGACCGCCGTCGTGTTCGTCGTCGACCCGGTCGCCCAGCGTCCCTCGGCCGAGCAGTACCGGGCCGAGCAGCGCGGCCGGAGCGGCCGGATGAGCTTTCACAACCCGAAGATGCCCTGGTCGGAGCTGGAACGCGTACTCTCCGGCCGGGCCGGTGACACCCGAGCGGGTGGCAACCGCGGGAGCAGAGGTGAGCGGCACCTGCACGTGGTGGACCCGCTCGCCGTGGACGCCGATGGCGGCGACTCCCCGGCCTGGAGTCGCCGCCGCGAGCAGTACCAGCCGCCGGAGCTGGCCCGCCCCGACGATGTGGTGCCCTACGCGGAGCTGCACGCGCACACCAACTTCAGCTTCCTCGACGGCGCCAGCCATCCGGAGGAGCTGGCCGAGGAGGCGGCCCGGCTGGGGCTCACCGCGCTCGCCGTCACCGACCACGACGGCTTCTACGGGGTGGTCCGCTTCGCCGAGGCGGCTCGTACGCTGGGCCTGCCGACCATCTTCGGCGCGGAGCTGTCCCTTGGCCTGCCCGGCCCGCAGAACGGCGAGCCCGATCCGCTCGGCGCGCACCTGCTGGTGCTCGCGCACGGCCACGAGGGGTACTCCCGGCTGGCCACCACCATCGCCCGCGCCCAGCTACGCGGCGGGGAAAAGGGCCGCCCGGTCTACGGGGACCTGGAGGAGGTCGCCGCCGAGCTGCGTGACCATGTGCTGGTGCTGACCGGCTGCCGCAAGGGGCACGTGCCGGGGGCGCTGCTCACCGAGGGGGTGGACGCGGCGGCCCGCGAGTTGGACCGGCTGACCGCGCTCTTCGGCGCGGAGACGGTGGCCGTGGAGCTGACCGACCATGGCCATCCCGTCGACGCCGACCGCAACGACGCGCTCGCCGATCTGGCCGCGGCGGCCGGGTTGCCGACGGTGGCCAGCAACAACGTGCACTACGCCAGCCCCGGTCGGCGTCGGCTGGCCACCACCGTCGCCGCTGTCCGGGCCCGACGCAGCCTGGACGAGATCGACGGTTGGTTGCCCGCGGCGGCCACCGCCCACCTGCGCAGCGGCGCGGAGATGGCGGCCCGGTTCGCCGCGTACCCGGGTGCGGTGGCGCGGGCCGCCGAGTTCGGCGCCGAGTTGGCCTTCGACCTTCAGCTCGTCGCGCCGCAGCTACCGGCGTACCCGGTGCCGCCGGGGCACACCGAGATGAGCTGGCTGCGGAAGCTGACCGCTGACGGGGCGCACGAGCGCTACGGGCCGCCGCAGGCGCACCCGGCGGCGTACGCGCAACTCGACCACGAACTGAACATGATCGAGGAGTTGGGTTTCCCCGGTTACTTCCTGGTGGTCTACGACATCGTCACGTTCTGCCGTGACCAGGACATCTACTGCCAGGGTCGGGGTTCGGCGGCCAACTCGGCGGTCTGCTACGCGTTGCGGATCACCAATGTGGACGCGGTCCGGCACCAACTGCTCTTCGAACGGTTCCTCGCCCCGGAACGGGACGGCCCACCCGACATCGACGTGGACATCGAGTCCGACCGCCGGGAGGAAGTGATCCAGCACGTCTACACCCGCTACGGCCGGGAGCACGCCGCCCAGGTCGCCAACGTCATCTCCTACCGGCCCCGGTCGGCCGTGCGGGACGTGGCCAAGGCCTTTGGCTACTCGCCGGGGCAGCAGGACGCCTGGAGCAAGCAGATCGACAGGTGGGGCTCGGTCGCCACGGTCGATGTCGAGAACATCCCCGAGCAGGTGGTGGAGTACGCCAACGAGTTGCAGACGTTTCCTCGGCACCTGGGCATCCACTCCGGTGGCATGGTGATCTGCGACCGGCCGGTGATCGAGGTCTGCCCGGTGGAGTGGGGGCGGATGCCCGGGCGCAGTGTCCTGCAGTGGGACAAGGACGACTGCGCCGCGGTGGGCCTGGTCAAGTTCGACCTGCTCGGCCTGGGCATGCTCTCCGCCCTGCACTACGGCTACGACATGATCGGGTCCCGGCTCGACCTGGGCGACATGACCCTGGACGACCCGGAGGTCTACGACATGCTCTGCCGGGCGGACTCGGTCGGGGTGTTCCAGGTGGAGAGCCGCGCCCAAATGGCCACCCTGCCCCGGCTCAAGCCCCGCGAGTTCTACGACCTGGTGGTCGAGGTGGCGCTGATCCGGCCCGGCCCGATCCAGGGCGGTTCGGTGCACCCGTTCATCCGGCGCAAGAACGGCCAGGAGCCGGTGACCTTCGCGCACCCGCTGATGCGCAACGCCCTGGAGAAGACCCTGGGTGTGCCGCTGTTCCAGGAGCAGCTGATGCAGCTCGCCATCGACCTGGCCGGCTTCGACGCGGCCGAGGCCGACCAGTTGCGCCGGGCGATGGGCGCCAAACGGTCGGTCGAGCGGATGACCCGGATCGCCGAGCGGCTCTACGCGGGGATGGCCGAGCGGGGCATCACCGGTGAGCTGGCCGACGACGTCTACCGCAAGCTCACCGCGTTCGCCAGTTACGGCTTCCCGGAGAGCCACGCGATGAGCTTCGCCTACCTGGTCTACGCCAGTTCCTGGCTCAAGCGTTACCACCCGGCGCCGTTCCTGGCCGCGCTGCTCAACGCCCAGCCGATGGGTTTCTACTCTCCGCAGACCCTGGTCGACGACGCCCGCCGGCACGGGGTGGAGGTCCGACGCCCCGACATCAACGCCAGCGGCGCGAAGGCGGTGCTGGAGTCCACCCCGGAGACCCGGTGGGGCAGTGGGCCGGGGGAGCCGCCGCACGCCTGGGGGCTGGGCGGCCCTGCCGTCCGGCTCGGCCTGTCCAGCGTGCGAACCCTCGGGGCCGACGTGGCCGAACGGATCGAGGCCGAACGGGTCGCCGGTGGGCCGTACCGGGACATGCCGGACCTGGCCCGGCGGCTCGGTCTCACCGCCGCGCAGTTGGAGGCGTTGGCCACGGCGGACGCCTTCGCCTGTTTCGGGCTGACCCGGCGGCAGGCGCTGTGGGCCGCCGGGGCGGCGGCCCAGGACCGGCCGGGTCGGCTGCCCGGCACGGTGACCGGCGCGGCGGCGCCCACGCTGCCCGGGATGGAGGCGGTGGATCGGCTGGTCGCCGACGTGTGGGCCACCGGGTTGTCGCCGGAGAGCCATCCGGCCCGGTTCATCCGGGGTCAGCTCGACGTGCTCGGCGCGGTGCCGATCGCCCGGCTCGGCCGGGTGGAGCCGGGGCAACGGATCCGGGTCGGTGGCATCGTCACCCACCGGCAACGTCCGGCGACCGCAGGCGGGGTCACCTTCCTCAACCTGGAGGACGAGACGGGGATGCTCAACGTCACCTGTTCGCCGGGGCTGTGGCAGCGCTATCGGCGGGTGGCGCGGACCAGCGCCGCGCTGGTGGTCCGGGGGCGGTTGCAGCGACACGAGGGGGTGACCAACCTGGTCGCCGACCGGCTGGACGCCATCGAGCCGCCGGTCAGCCCCGCGTCCCGGGACTTCCGCTGATTCAGTGATCCACATTACGGTTTCCCGAGCCGTCGAGCGGGAGACTCGTCCCGAGCGGGCAGAGCGGCCCGTGATCCGTGAGGGGGAACGACAGTGACGGGAAATCACGCGTACACCGGTGGAATCGCCAACGCCCGGCGGACCCGGCTGGGCACCGGCTGGGTGCCGTCGCACCTCGCCGACCCCCGCGAGTACGAGGTGACCAACGGTCCGGTGGCCAACGAGCGCCGGTCCCGGGCGGAGGACGAGGCTGAGGGCGCCGAGGCCTGATCAACCGCCGCACCACGCACCGATCGGGCGTGTGGTGGGCACGCCCGCCACACGCCCGCGCCACCGCCGGGCCGGGCCGGGTGACTAGGCTCGGCCGGGTGGAGCAGACCCGAGGCCGGTTCGCCGAGCCGCCGCTGACACCCCGCACCGCCGTGATCTGGTCGGTGCTCCGCGCCGAGCTGGACCGGCGCGGCGACGCCGAGCTCACCGTGCTGGACGTGGGCGGCGGCACCGGCGGTTTCGCCGTTCCGCTGGCCCGCGCCGGGCATCGGGTCACCGTCGTCGACGCCAGCCCCGACGCGCTCGCCGCGCTCACCCGCCGCGCGGCCGAGGCCGGGGTGGCCGACCGGATCGCCGCCGTGCAGGGCGACGGTGACGCCCTCGCCGAGCTGGTCGAGCCGGCCGGCGTCGACCTGGTGCTCTGCCACGCCGTACTGGAGGTGGTCGACGACCCGACGCCGGTGGTGGCCGCGCTGGCCACCGCGCTGCGACCGGGCGGCGCGGCCAGTGTGCTGGTGGCCGGCCGCGCCGCCGCCGTGCTGGGCCGCGCGATGAACGGGCACCTGGACGTCGCGACCACCCTGGCCGCCGACCCGGCCGGCACCGCCGGGCCGCGCGACATGCTGCGCCGACGCTACGACGCCCAGGGGGCCGCCGCGCTGCTCGACGCCGCCGGGCTGGTGGTCGAGGAGATCCACGGGGTACGCGTGCTGGCCGACCTGCTGCCGGCCGCGGTCGCTGACGGGCAGGCCGCCGCCCTGGTCGAGTTGGAACGTGCGTTGGCCGCCCAATCGCCGTACCGGGACCTGGCCGCCCAACTGCACCTGTTCGCCCGCCGGCCGGCATGATCGTCGAGGCCGGTGGCGTGCCGGAACCGCTGGAGATCCTCGGGCCGCAGCACGGCGGCGGCCGTCTCGCCGATGTGCTGCCCAGCGCGCTGGCCGTGCTGGGCGTCCCCGGCTCGGCCGACCCGCTCGGGTTGGTGCCCGCGTTGGCCGGGGTACGCCGGATCGCCGTGCTGCTCGTCGACGGGCTCGGGTGGTACCAGCTGCCGACCGCCGCGCCGTACGCGCCGACGCTCGCCGGGCTCGCCGCGACGGTGGCCCGGCCGCTCATCGCCGGTTTCCCGTCCACCACCCCGACCAGCCTGGTGTCGTTGGGCACCGGTGTCGCGCCGGGCGCGCACGGGGTGCTCGGCTTCACCGTGCGGGTGCCCGGCACCGATCGGGTGCTCACCCACACCGACTGGGCCGCCGATCCGTCGCCGCTGCGCTGGCAGCCGGTGCCCACCCAGTTGGAGCGGGCCCGCGCCGCCGGGGTGACGACGACCGTGGTGAGTCGCCCGGAGTTCGGCGGTAGCGGGCTGACCCTCGCCGCCAACCGGGGTGGCGACTTCCGGGGCGCCGCCGGCGGGGACGCGGTGGCCACCGCCATGGTGGCCGCGTTGGCCGCCGGCAACGGGCCCACCCTGGTCTCCGGTTACCACGCCGACCTGGACCGGCACGGCCACGTCTACGGCGTCGACTCGGAGCCCTGGCGGGCCGCCGCCACGGAGGTGGACGCCCTGGTCGCCCGGTTGGTCGACGGGCTGCCGCCGGACGCGGCGCTGCTGGTGACCGCCGACCACGGGCAGCTCGACATCCCCGCCGCGCACCGCTTCGACCTGGACACCGATCCGCGGCTGCGGGCCGGTGTGCGGGTGGTGGCCGGCGAGGCCCGGGTGCGCTACCTGCACGTCGAGCCGGGCGCGCTCGACGACGTGCGGGCCGCCTGGTCGGAGGTGCTGGGCGCCACGGCCCGGGTACGCACCCGCGACGAGGTGGTGGCCACCGGCTGGTTCGGGCCGGTGCCCGAGGAACACCTGGGCCGGATCGGCGACGTGGTGGTGACCTGCAACGACACGTACGCGGTAATGGCCAGCCGCACCGAGCGACCGATGGCGTCGAAGTTGGTGGCCTACCACGGGTCGGACACCGCCGCGGAGCTGACCGTGCCGCTGCTGGTCGTCCGGGGCTGACCCGGGGCGGTTCGGCCCGCTGGCCGATGGTGATGTCGTACCCCCGGGTTAACCTGCCGGGATGGGTCGCAGTCAGTCGTTGCCCCGGGGCGACGATCCGCGCTTCGGGCCGGACGCCGACGACTCCGCCAGCCCGATCCTGCACGTCGACATGGACGCCTTCTTCGCCGCCGTCGAGGTGCGCCGCCGCCCCGAGCTGCGCGGCCGGCCGGTGATCGTCGGTGGCGTCGGCCCGCGGGGGGTGGTCAGCTCGGCCAGCTACGAGGCCCGCCGGTACGGCGTACGCAGCGCGATGCCGACCAGCCAGGCTCGGGCCCGCTGTCCCCACGCGGTCTACCTGCCACCGGATTTCTCCGCCTACACGGCCGCCTCCCGGGCCGTCATGCAGATCTTCCGGGACGTCACGCCGCTGGTCGAGCCGCTCTCCCTCGACGAGGCGTTCCTCGACGTGACCGGCGCCCGTCGGCTCTTCGGCTCCCCGGCCACCATCGCCCGGCTGATCCGTCGCCGGGTCGCCGACGAGCAGGCGCTGACCTGCTCGGTCGGGGTGGCGCCGACCAAGTTCGTGGCCAAGCTGGGTTCCACCCGGGCCAAGCCGGACGGCCTGCTGGTCGTGCCGCCGGGGCAGGTGCTCGACTTCCTGCACCCGCTGCCGGTGAATGCCCTGTGGGGGGTGGGGGAGCGGGCCGCCGAGTCGCTGCGGCGCCTCGGCCTGACCACCGTCGGTGACCTCGCCGAGGCGCCGGTGGGCATGCTCCGCCGAGCCGTCGGTGCCGCCTCGGCGTCCCACCTGCACGAGTTGGCCTGGGGCCGCGACCCGCGCGGGGTCAGCCCCGAGCACGTGGACAAGTCGATCGGCGCCGAGGTGACCTTCGACGTCGACGTGGCCGACCCGCTGCAGATCCGCCGGGCGTTGCTCGCGCTCAGCGAGAAGGTCGGTGTCCGTTTGCGCGGCTCCGGGCAGGTCGGGCGCACCGTCTCACTCAAGGTCCGGCTGGCCGATTTTCGCACCGTCAGCCGATCTCGCACCCTCGACGTTCCCACCGACACCGCCCGCGAGATGTTCGACACGGTCTGGGCGCTCTACACCGCCTTGGACCCGGGCGAGCGGATCCGACTCGTCGGTGTCCGGGTGGAGGGGCTCGCCCCGGCGCAGGGCGCCCCCCGGCAACTCACCCTCGGTGCGCCCGAGCGCGGCTGGCGTGAGGCGGAAGCTGCCGCGGACGCCGCGGCTGCCCGTTTCGGGCGGTCCGTCATAGGTCCGGCCAGTCTGATGGCCGACCGTGATCCCCGTCGAAAGGAAAATCCACCCCGCCCATAGGTCGTCCCGCTTTCCGACGCGCGACCCCCCTCGTAGACTTGCGGGTAAGCAGCCGGTTGGCTGCCACGGTCTGTCGGCCCGAGTGGGCCCGACCAACGTGACCGGGGAGGAGTGCCGTGCCGCTCTCGGAGCACGAGCAGCGGCTGTTCGAGCAGATCGAGCGGTCGCTTGCCGAGGACCCCAAATTCGCCTCGGCCGTGCGCGCCAGCGATCCGCGCTTCCATGCGCGGCGTCGCCTGCTCGTCGCCGCCGGCGTCATCATCGCTGGCTTGGCTCTACTGGTCTATGGCGCGGTGATCAAGACTCCACCACTGGCGGTGGCGGGTTTCGTCGTCATGCTGGCGTCGGCCGCGTTCGCGGTGCAGTCGCATCGGCGGGCGCAGTCACCCGACCTGCACGTGGTGGGCGGCACGACGAGTCGCCGTCGTCCCCGTGGTGGCCGATCCGGTCGCCGGTCGTCGATCCTGGACCGGATGGAGGACAGGTGGCGGCAGCGCCCGGAGGGGCACCGCTGAGCCGGTCCCGCCGCTGAGGCGGGCCGTACGCCGCGACGAGCGGTCGCCGGGCACAGCCCCCGGCGACCTCCGTCGTATCCGCGCGCCCATTCCCCGCTGCCCACTGTCCGCAGGGCCACCCTCCGCAGGACCACCCTCCGCAGGACCACCCTCCGCAGGACCACCCTCCGCATGATCGTGCTCGATCCTGGGTGTAGTGGCATCCTGCGCCAGGGAGGGGCCTCTTTCCTGGATCGAGCACGATCTTGGGCGGCGGCAGCTTAGGCGGGTGGGGCGGCGGCGGTGGTGGCCGCCGCCCCGGACCTGGAGCTGCTCGGTCAGCGAGCCGCCCGGTCAGCGAGCCGCCCGGTCAGCGAGCTGCTTGGCCAGCGAGCTGCTCGGTCAGCGAGCTGCTCGGTCAGCGAGCTGCTTGGTCAGCGAGCTGCCCCGGACCTGGAGCTGCTTGGTCAGCGAGCTGCCCGGTCAGCCAACATCCGTCGAGGGTTCCACCGCAGCAGGCGGTACCGGGCCCGCCCGGTGAGCGCCACCATTCGGCCGGACCTGTCCGCCATCGTGGTACGCCACCGCAGCAACACCGAGGGCGGCAGCACGGCGGCGAGCAGGCGGGTCCGTCGGTCCGCCCGGGTGGCGAGCGCCCCACGGACCGCGCGTAGCGCCGGCGACAACGGCTCACCGGTGAGCGGATCGCGCGCATAGCGGGCCCGTTCCTCCGCCCGGCCGAGCAGCCGCGCCGACCCGATCGCCTCGCCGTCGTCGAGGGCGTCCCGGACAAGCCGGTCCGCAGTTGCTCTGGGCGTCTCGGTCGGATCGACCGGGACCCGGAAGTCCACCAGCGTGTCGAGCAACTCCGCCCAGGCGGCGTGCGCGTCCGCCCGGGCCCGGTTGGCGTCCACGCCGACCACCACCGGTCGCGTTCCCGGCTCGCTGCCGCCGTCGACAGCGGCCGAGGCCATCGCCGCGCTCGCCGCTCGACCACCCCGTCGGCGGCGGAGGGCCATCCGGCGCAGAGCGGGCACCGCGAGCAGCGCCAGCAGGGCCACCAGGCCCGCCGCCCACCAGGGCCAGACCGGTGGCTGCTCGTTCGGCGTCGTCCCACCGAGGGACAGCCCCTGGTCGGTGTCCCGGTCGGCGTTGTCCCGGTCGGACGGCCCGGCCGAGGCATTTGGATCCGCCGTGGTGTTCGGGGCGCCCGGGCTCGGGTCGTCCGGCTCCGGTAGGTCGGTGTTCGGCGCCCAGGCCGACCGGGTCGAGCCGGGCACGCCGTACGCCGGGGTGGCGTCGAACGGCACCCAACCGGCCCCGTCGAAGTAGACCTCGGTCCAGGCGTGCAGGTTGAGGTTGGTCAGCGTGAAGGTGTCACCGTCGCGCTTGCTGCCGTTGGTGAACCCGAACGCCACCCGGGCCGGGATGCCGGCCGCGCGGACCAGCCAGGCCATCGCGGCGGCGTACTGCTGGCAGTAACCGACCTTGTTGGTCAGGAAGTTGACGATGTCCTGACCACTGCTGCCGCTCTCGGTGCTCAACCGGTAGCTGAACCCGTTGTCCGCCGAGAAGTGCCGGTAGATCGCCAACACCTGGTCGTAGTCCGTTTGCTTGCCCTGGATCAGCTTCTTGACCAACTCCTCCACCTCGGGCACCACCCCGGGAGTGGCGGTCATCTGTCGGCTCAGGGGGTGCTCGGCCGGCAGTGTCCGCGCGGCCCGCAATGCCTCGGGCGTGAAGGTCGAGCGCACGTAGTCGAAGGAGTACTTCCGACCCCGGGAGTTTTCGCGGTTGGAGAAGACGACCTGCTGGTTGGTGTCGTAGAGCCAGTTTTCGTTGAGGTCGTCGGTGCGGGTGGGTTCGGCGTACACCGGCATCAGCGACATGCTCAGGCTCTTGGTGACCTCGACGGTCGCCCGGTAGGTGGTCTGCTGCACGCCCTGGCCGGCCCGGTCGGCCGGGTTCGGCAGGCCCTCGTTCACCGACCGGCCGCTGGGGTTGCGGGCCTGGAAACCACTGGGGCGTAGCTCGTCGGCGACCGCGTAGCGCAGGTAGAACGGGTCTTTCTCGGACGTCTTCACCTTTACCAGGTCGGCTACCTGGGACTGGTTGAGCTGGCCGGCGAGCGAGGCGAACAGGTCGATCCGACCCGACGTGCCGCCCGAGCCGGCCCCGCTGCCGGTGCCATTGCCCGGCCCTCGGCTGAGCGAGTCGAGCAGCCCACCGGTCAAGCCGGGCACCGCCAGCGGCAGCAGCACCGCCACGGCCACCCCGACCGCCGCGAGCCGGCGGCCGGCGGACGCCAGCGGAGAGGCCTCCCACACGTCGACGTCGCGGCCATCACCGGTGAACCGACGCCCGAAGCGGCGCACCCGGTCGACGTTGTCGGTGACCAGCAGCCAGAGGTAACCGGCGGCGCCCACCACGAACGGCATCGCGGGCACGCTGTCCACGTAGACGGCGACCGGCACCGAGTAGATGGCGAGCATCGGCAGCCCGGCCAGGGCGGGCCGACGTAGCCCCACGGCGAGTACGTCCACCAGCACGGCGACAGCACCGACGCCGAGCACGGCGATGAACAGCAGCGGGTCCGTGTCCGGGACCTCGACCCCGTACGAACGCATGTCCTGCATGGAGCCGGCGAGCAGGTCACCGAAGTACGCGAACGTGCCCGGGGTCGGCAGGATCGCGAGCAGTTCCTCGCCGCTGGGGAACAACCAGGTCAGGGCGAGCATCAGGCCGGCCAGCATGCCCAGCACCTGACCCCACAGTGGTGCCCGGGCGAGCCGGGTCAGCGCGGCCGCCCCGGCCACCACGGCGACCGCGAGGATGGACTCGAACAACCACGTCCAGCCCCGGAAGATGGCCGACAGCGGCGCGGCGGCCAGCAGCGTGGCGATCGCCGCCACCACGCCGATGTTCCGACTGCTGATCATGAGGGGAGCCTTCCGTTCATCGCACACCGCCGGCGACCGTCTCGGCCAGCGCGGCCCGTAGGGCGAACCCCTGCGCGCCCCGGCCAGCCTGGGGCCACAGCGCCGGTAGCCGGCCGCCGTGGTCGACGCCGACCACCCGCCAGCCACTCTGCAGCATGGCGAGGACGGCGGAGGCGTGGGCGTGCTCCGCCTCGGCCCGGGCCTTCTCCGGAAGGCTCAACCAGGTGGAGCTGTTCAGCAGGAAGCCGACGCAGGTCGCGCCGTTGCCCCGCAGCCCGGCCAGCAGCTCCGCCTCGGCCACGCTCACCGTGCCGAACAGGCCGATGATCAGACCACCGTCGGCGCGTTCGCGGACCCGCTGCACCAGGCCGGTGACCTCGGCGCGCTGATCCAACCGAACCTCAGCGAGGTGGTCGAGCAACGCCCCGTCCCCGCCGGCCTCCGAGGCGTCCACATCCGCCCCCGAGCCGGTGACCAGGCGCAACTTGTAACCGGCCTGCCGCAGGTGGACGGCGATGCTCGCGGCGGCCGAGACCGACCATTCGAAACTGGCCGTCGGCCCCTCACCGCGGTGGCCGTACGCCCGGGTGTCCAGCACGACGGTGGCGCGGCTCTCCCACGGTTGCTCCTCCCGGCGCACCATCAGCTCGCCGGTGCGGGCCGTGGACTTCCAGTGCACCCGGCGCAGGTCGTCGCCGCGCCGGTACTCCCGGGTCGCCGCGTCGTCCTCGCCGTGCACCGCCACCGAGCGGGCCCGGCTGTCGCCGCTGCCCGCGTACTCCCCCGGGAGCCGGACCGACGGCAGCGGGGTGACCTGCGGGATCACCGTCAGGTGGTCGGTGCTGGGAAAGGACCGGGTGAGCTCGCAGAGGCCGAACGGGTCGGTCATCCGGACGACCAGCGGGCCCACGTCGTAGCGGCCCCGCACATCGGCGCGCACCGTGTACGCCACGGAGCTGGCCTGGTGCGCGCCGAGCCGCTCCAACACCACCCGGGGCCGGCTGCCGAGCGCGTAGGGCAGCCGGTCCTCCAGGAGCAGGGTGCCGGTCGGCAGCCGGGAGAGGTTCTGCAGGCGCAGCACCACCCGGGAGTTGGCCCCGACCGGAACCCGGTGCGGGTCCAGGGAGCGGTTGCAGGCCAGCTTGTAGCGACTCCGCCCGACGTAGGCGGCGGCCAGCAACGGCAGGATGGCCAACAGCACAGCCACCCGGAGCAGGTCCTTCTCGCCGAGAATGCCGGCCGAGATCGCCGCTGCGGCCGCAGCGGCCAGGAAGGACCGCCCGCGGGTGGTCAGCCCGCGTAGCCCGGCACGCACGTCATGGCCTCCGCGGCTCGTAGGGCGCGCGGCCGTTGCCGGTGGCGGGCCGGGTGTCGTACGGGTTGCGCTGCCGGTCGTGTGGCAGGGGCAGGCGGTGCACCAGCTCGGAGACGATCGCGTCGGTGGTGCGTCGGGCAAGCTGCGCGTCGGCGGTCGGGATGATCCGGTGCGCGAGCACCGGCACCGCCAGGGCCTGTAGGTCGTCGGGGAGGACGTAGTCGCGGCCCTCCAGGGCGGCGACCGCCCGGGCGGTGCGCAGCAGCTGCAGGGTCGCCCGGGGGGACGCGCCGAGCCGCAGGTCGGGGGCCTCGCGGGTGGCGGTGACCAGATCGATCGCGTACTGCTTGACCGCGTCCGCGACGTGCACCTGCCGGACGGTGGCGATGAGTTGCCGGACGATGGCCGCGTCGGAGACCGCGCGCAGCTCGTGCAGTGGGTCGGTGGCCCCGTGCCCGTCGAGCATGGCCAGCTCGGCGTGGGAGTCCGGGTAACCCATCGCGATGCGGGCGGTGAACCGGTCGCGCTGCGCCTCGGGCAGCGGGTACGTCCCCTCCATCTCGATCGGGTTCTGGGTGGCGATCACCATGAACGGGGTCTGGAGCTGGTACGTCACCCCGTCGACCGTGACCTGCCGTTCCTCCATGCACTCCAGCAACGCCGACTGGGTCTTCGGCGAGGCCCGGTTGATCTCGTCGCCGACCACCAGGTTGGCGAACACGGCGCCCGGACGGAACTCGAAGTCGTGCGTCTCCTGGTTGTAGACGCTGACCCCGGTGACGTCGCTGGGCAGCAGGTCGGGGGTGAACTGGATGCGCCGCACGGTGCAGTCGATCGACCGCGCGAGGGCCTTGGCCAACTTGGTCTTGCCGACACCCGGGACGTCTTCGATCAGGAGGTGACCCTCGGCGAGCAGGACGGCCAGGGCGAGTCGCACGGTGGCGGTCTTACCCTCGATGACCTGCTCGATGTTGGCCACGATGGCCTCGCTGGCGGCGCGGAACTCGTCGTGCGGCAGTAGGCCGCCCACCTCGTCCCAGGTCTGTTGTGTCACGGGCCTCCTCCTCGTCGCCGTCACGGCAGCTCTTTACGCAGAGCACCCGGACCCGCCGTTGGGTTCGCGACGCCGAGCCTCGTTTGCCGCAGGAATCTCACTGGTCTCTCAGGCTAACCATGTTTGTCGTTATCGCCGACCCCCGCAGGTAGTCCGTCGGTTACGCACCAGTATTCGCCAACTCGGGGGAGTGGGTTCCGACCCGCCCCGGGGGCCGGCAGGACCAACCGTGGGCGAGGTACACTGCGGGGCATGGCCGGAGTCTTCCTGCTTCTTACCGGGCCGTGCTGATGCGCTGAACGCAGCGACAGCACGGCGGCCCCTCCTGCGCGAGGGGCTTTTTTGTGCCCGCCGCCGGCCCGGCCCGGCGGTGCCGAGACGAAGCGAAGCGAAGCGAGGAGAGACGATGAGTGAGGCAGCCGCACCGGCGGGCGACATTCCCCCGTTCCGGTACACCGCGGCCCTGGCCGACGAGATCGAGATTCGTTGGCAGGACATCTGGGCGCGCGAGGGCACCTTCCACGCACCGAACCCGACCGGGCCGCTGGCCGACCCGACCCACCCGCGCGCCGGCGCGGAGAAGCTGTACGTGCTGGACATGTTCCCGTACCCCTCCGGCGCGGGCCTGCACGTCGGCCACCCACTGGGCTACATCGGCACCGACTGCTACGCCCGCTACCAGCGGATGGCCGGCCGCAACGTGCTGCACGCGATGGGCTTCGACGCGTTCGGCCTGCCCGCCGAGCAGTACGCGGTGCAGACCGGCACCCACCCCCGGACCACCACGGTCGCGAACATCGAGCGGTACAAGGCGCAGCTGCGCCGGCTGGGGCTGGCCCACGACGAGCGCCGCTCGGTGGCGACCATCGACACCGACTTCTACCGCTGGACCCAGTGGATCTTCCTGCAGATCTTCAACTCCTGGTACGACCGCGACGCCGGCCGGGCCCGCCCGATCGCCGAGCTGATCGCCGAGTTCGAGGGCGGTAACCGGCCCACACCGGACGGCCGCGCCTGGGCCGAGCTGAGCGTCGCCGAGCGCCGCCAGGTCGTCGACGACCACCGCCTGGCGTACGTCTCGCAGGCGCCGGTGAACTGGTGCCCGGGGCTGGGCACCGTGCTGGCCAACGAGGAGGTCACCGCCGACGGCCGTTCCGAGCGGGGCAACTTCCCGGTCTTCAAGCGCAACCTGAAGCAGTGGATGATGCGGATCACCGCGTACGGTGACCGGCTGCTGGACGACCTGGACAGCCTGGACTGGCCCGAGCCGATCAAGCTGATGCAGCGCAACTGGATCGGCCGCTCCACCGGCGCCCACATCGACTTCCCGACCAGCGCGGCGCCGGTGCGGGTGTTCACGACCCGGCCGGACACCGTCTTCGGGGCCACCTACATGGTGCTGGCCCCCGAGCACGAGCTGGTCGACACGCTGGCCCCGGCCGCCTGGCCGGACGGGACGAGGGACGCCTGGACCGGCGGGCACGCCAGCCCCCGGGAGGCCGTCGAGGCGTACCGCAAGGCGGCAGCCGCCAAGACCGACGTCGAGCGGCAGTCCGACAGCAAGGAGAAGACCGGCGTCTTCATCGGCGCGTACGCCACCAACCCGGTCACCGGCGGGCAGATCCCGATCTTCATCGCCGACTACGTGCTGGCCGGCTACGGCACCGGCGCGATCATGGCGGTGCCGGCGCAGGACGAGCGGGACTGGGCGTTCGCCGAGGTCTTCGAGCTGCCCATCGTTCGGACCGTGCAGCCGGCGGAGGGCTTCGAGGGCAAGGCGTACACCGGGGACGGCCCGGCGATCAACAGCGCCGCGCCCGAGCGCGGCCTGGACCTGAACGGCCTGGGGGTCGCCGACGCCAAGGCGGCGATCATCGCCTGGCTGGAGGCGAACGGACACGGCACCGGCGCGGTGACCTACCGGCTGCGCGACTGGCTGTTCTCCCGGCAGCGTTACTGGGGCGAACCGTTCCCGATCGTCTACGACGAGACCGGCGCTGCCATCGCGCTGCCGGAGGAGATGCTGCCGGTCGAGCTGCCCGAGGTGGACGACTTCTCCCCGAAGACGTTCGAGGCCGACGACGCCGACAGCAACCCGGAGACCCCACTGTCGCGGCGGCGCGACTGGGTCGAGGTCGAGTTGGACCTGGGCGACGGGCCGAAGCGCTACACCCGGGAAACCAACGTGATGCCGCAGTGGGCCGGCTCCTGCTGGTACGAGCTGCGCTACCTGGACCCGACCAACAGTTCCCGGTTCGTCGACGCGGAGAACGAGCGGTACTGGATGGGCCCGCGCGCCGACGGCGACTGCGGGGGCACCGACCTGTACGTCGGCGGCGCCGAGCACGCCGTGCTGCACCTGCTGTACGCCCGGTTCTGGCACAAGGTGCTGTTCGACCTGGGGCACGTGTCGTCGTTCGAGCCGTTCCGCAAGCTGTTCAACCAGGGCATGATCCAGGCGTACGCGTACACCGACTCGCGTGGCAGCTATGTGCAGGCCGAGGACGTGGTCGAGCGCGACGGCGCGTACTACCTGGAAGACCTGGTGGTCAACCGTGAGTACGGCAAGATGGGTAAGTCACTGAAGAACGTGGTGACCCCCGACGAGATGTGCGCCGCCTACGGCGCGGACACCTTCCGGGTGTACGAGATGTCGATGGGCCCACTGGAGGTGTCCCGCCCCTGGGAGACCCGGGCCGTGGTCGGCTCGTACCGGTTCCTGCAGCGGGTGTGGCGGGCCGTCGTCGACGAGCAGACCGGCGCGCTGCGGGTTGTCGAGGACCCGGCCGACGAGGCGACCCGCCGATTGCTGCACAAGGTCATCGACGGAGTCCGTGGCGACATGGACGGCATCCGGTTCAACACCGCGATCGCCAAGCTGATCGAGCTGACCAACGGGTTGACCCAGCTGTCGGCCACGCCCCGCGAGGTGGCCGAACCGCTGGTGCTGATGGTGGCGCCGTTCGCCCCGCACCTGGCCGAGGAGCTGTGGCGCAAGCTGGGCCACGACACCTCGCTGACGTACGCGGACTTCCCGACCGCCGACCCGGCGCTGCTGGTAGCCGACACGGTGACCTATCCGGTGCAGGTCAACGGGAAGGTCCGTGGCCGCATCGAGGTCCCTGCCGACGCCGCTGAGGAGACCGTCCGCGCGGCGGCCCTGGACGCGGTGGCCGCAACCCTGGCCGGCAAGGAACCCCGCAAGGTCATCGTGGTGAAGGGCCGGATGGTCTCGGTCGTCGCCTGACCCGCAGCGTGACGTCCGCCGAGGCGGACACCGGAACGAGCGTGATGACTCACAGGCATCTAGATGCCTGTGAGTCATCACGCTCTCCGGCAGATCCACGACCCAGCGCGGCACGTCGGCCACGACGGGTTGACCGCGCGTCCGGCTGTCAGGCCGGCATGGTGCGGCGGCGCCGCTCGGCGCGCCACCACTGGTGGATGAGCACCAGGCTGGCGATCAGGCCGAGGCTGGCCGGGGCGGCGGCGTACCAGTTGACGTGGCCGGGAGAGCTGACCGCCGCGCCGATCGCCGCGTAACCGAATGCGGTCGGCGCGGAGGCGATCACGCTGCCGGCCAGGAACGGCAGCACGCGGGCGCCGGTCGTGCCGTAGCCGTAGCTGACCAGCCCGAAGCCGGCGATCGGCAGCAGCCGGACGGTGACCACACCGAGCACGCTCTGCCGGGCGAACCAGCCGTCGAGGCGGGCCAGCCGGCCGCGGACCCGATCGGCTACGAACTCCCGGCCGAGCCACCGGCCGACAGTGAACCCGATCGCCGCGGCCAGCAGCGCGGCGCCCAGGGCGTACCCGGCACCCTCCAGCGGGCCGAAGATCGCGCCCGCGGCGAGCGTGATGAAGGTCCGGGGCACCAGCGCGACCAGAAGCAGCGCGCCCCCGAGGATCGCCGCCACCGGGGCGAGGTCACCCAGCCGGTCGGCGACCAGGGGCAGCTGCGCCGGATCCGGGTGGGGCACCAGCAGCAGCAGTAACCCGCAGGCGCCGATCAGCAGCACGAGCAGGGCGAACCGGACGGCCGACGGCTGCCGGAGCAGCCGCCGGACGGCACGGATCATGCTCGGGCGGCGGCCACCGCGGAGCGGCGCTCGTTGCGGAGCCGGTCCGACCAGGTCTCGTCCAACGGCGGAAGCTGGTGCGCTCCGGTGGCCCAGCGCAGCAGCAGGTCGGCCAGGGCGGGGTTGCGAGCCAGCGCCGGACCATGCGAGTAGGTGCCCAGCAGCTTGCCGCGCCACGCGCCCTCGGTGGCGCCGTCGTTGCCCACCCCGGCGGTGACCCGGGCCAGCGGGGAGACCTCCGGACCGAGGTGGGTGCGGCCGCCGTGGTTCTCGAAGCCGGTCAGCGGGGGCAGGCCCAGCCGGGGGTCGATCTCACCGGCCAGCTCGCCCACCGCACGGCTCTCGCCCCGGTCGGACTGCAGGTCGAGCAGCTCCAGCCCGCGGCACTGCACGCCCTTGGCGAAGAACGACGTGCCGAGCAGTTGGTAGCCGGCGCACACGCCGAACACGACCGAGCCCTGGGCGACCGCGCGGTGCAGGCCGCCGTCGGCGAGCAGCCGCTGGGCGCCGAGCGCCTGCGGGCCGTCCTCGCCGCCGCCGACCAGGTAGATGTCGGCGGTCGCGGGCAGCCGCTCGTCGGAGCGAACCTCCAGCACCTCGACCGGCATCCCGCGCTGACGGGCCCGACGGGCGAGGATCAGGGCGTTGCCCCGGTCTCCGTAGGTGGAGAGCAGGTCGGGGTAGATCCAGACGATGCGCAGACTCTCAGATGACACGGTCCAACTCCGCTCGGATGTCCTGGAACGCGGTGTAGTTCGCGATGACCTCCAGCCGCCCGGGCGGGACCGACCGGAGCGCGTCGTCGAAGGTGCGGACGTGCTGGAACGGGACGTCGTTGACGTCCAGCCGAACCGCCAGGTCGTATGCCCGGTCGCCGGTGATCAGCACCTGCCGGCCGCGGAGCGGGGCGAAGTCGACGTCGTAGAGCCAGGACGTGTCCAGACCGTCTGGGTCGCGCGCGTTGATGGAGAGCAGGGTCGGCGCTTCGTCGGCCATGTCGAACGCCTCCAGCCAACTGGCCGGGTTCTTGGCCAGCAGCAGCCGGATGTTGCGCCCGTCCTTGTCGACCTGGGCGTAGCGGCCGGCCACCGAGGTGACGATGCCGAGGCGGGACACCGCGTCGACCGGGCGGACGCCGAACTCGGCGGCCACCGCCAGCGCGGTCGCCGCGTTACCGAGGTTGACCTTTCCGGGCAACTGGAGGGAGACCTTGTGCCAGGCGCCGGTGGGGTCGAGCACGCCCTCGTCCTCGACGACCCAGTGCGGCTCCGGTCGGCGCAGCGGGCAGCCGGTGCACCACCACTGCTCACCGGAGCGCTGGATCGTGGAGCCGCACTCCGGGCAGACCCAGGAGTCGTCGTGCCAGCGTTGGCCGGCGCTGAACCACGTCACGTGCGGCGGGTTGATGCCCCGGGCGGGGTCGCCGGGCGGGGTGGCGGCCCACACCACCAGCGGGTCGTCGGCGTTGGCCACCACCCGTACGTCGGTGTGCCGGACCAGCGCCGCGCGCCAGAGCTGCGCCATCATGGCGACCTCCTTGGCGCGGTCGAGCTGGTCGCGGGAGAGGTTCAGCAGCGCCACCACGTGCGGCTCGGTCGCCTCCAGCACCTGGGCGAGATAGTGCTCGTCGACCTCCAGCACCGCGTACGGGGTGCTGCCGGCCTTGGCCAGCGCCGAGGTGTGCCCGCTGGGCATGTTGGCGCCGAACGAGTTGGTGGCGACCCGGCCGAGCACGCCGACCGCGGCGGAGGTCAACCGGGTGGTGGTGGTCTTGCCGTTGGTGCCGGAGACGAGCGCGATCGCGCGCCCGGCCGACAGGTGGGCCAGCAGGTCGGGGTCGATCTTCAGCCCGATCCACCCGCCGATCACCGAACCGTCGCCACGGCCGGCCGCCCGGGAGAGCGCCGCGGCGGTCCGTGACACGGAGCTGGCCACCTTGGCCCGTAG
Organism: Micromonospora sp. CPCC 205558; assembly: GCF_036902955.1. Taxonomy (NCBI): domain Bacteria; kingdom Bacillati; phylum Actinomycetota; class Actinomycetes; order Micromonosporales; family Micromonosporaceae; genus Micromonospora; species Micromonospora sp. CPCC 205558. Next base: position 158,022 of record NZ_JBAKHR010000005.1, on the reverse strand, counting down.
GGGCATTTTCGCGTCCGTCACGCGAGCGAGGTTACCGGACCGCCGGGCTCACCAGATCGCCGCCGACGGTGAACCGTTCGGCCGTGGTGGTCGGGCGGGCGGCCGGGTCGGCTTCCCCCGGACGGAGTCGATCTATGTCGGAAAGCGGACCACGCCGAGGGGTGCCCGGCGCCCTCCACTCCGCTCCACCCCTTGTGACGTGCGGTTTTGCCCCGGAGTCAGGCGCGCCGCGCGGGTGAATTTGGTTGCAGGTGGAGGGAAGTGGAGTAGAGTGGGGACCAATGGTGAGGCCGGGAGGGCTCACCGGCCCGGGGGGTCAGCGGCGCCGCGAACGCCGCTCAAGGGCGAGGGGGTTGGGCCGATGTTTCTCGGCACCCACACTCCACGCCTGGACGAAAAGGGCCGGTTGATCCTTCCGGCGAAGTTCCGGGATGAGCTGGCGGGGGGTGTCGTGGTCACCAAAGGGCAGGAGCGCTGCCTCTACGTCTTCCCGACTCCCGAGTTCCAGCGGATCGCGGAGCAGTTGCGCGCACAGCCGATGACGCACAAGGCGGCCCGGGCCTACAGCCGGGTCTTCTTTGCCAGTGCGCACGACGAGGTTCCGGACAAGCAGGGTCGGGTGACCATTCCGGCCCACCTGCGGGCCTATGCCGCACTGGACCGCGAGTTGGTGGTCATCGGCGCGAGCACGCGGGTGGAGATCTGGGACAAGGTCGCCTGGGAGACCTACCTCGCCGAGAGCGAAGACGACTTCGCCGACATCGAGGAGGGGGTGCTGCCCGGCGGTCTGTAGGGCGGTCACGGCGCCCGACGTACTGCGAGATCTCCAGCCGCTTTCGAGTTCCTGGCATCACTTCCCCGGTGCCAGGCGCACGATCCAGTCATTGGGCGACGGTCCGGTGTCAGGCGGGAGCGGATGGGGATCTGGCGGTACGACGGCAGCGCCGTCCGACGACAGGCGCACGAGAAGAACGGACGTTTCAACCAGTGGGGGTCAACATGGGGGAGTTGCGCGGCACGCACGTGCCGGTGCTGCTTGAGCGGTGTCTCGAGCTGCTGGCCCCCGCGCTGGGTCGAGGCGGCCGGACGGTCTACGTCGACGCGACGCTCGGCCTGGCCGGGCACGCGGAGGCGGTGCTTGAGGCGCATCCGGAGACGGTCCTGATCGGGCTCGACCGGGACACCGAGGCGCTCGCTCACGCGCGGGTCCGACTGGCCCGGTTCGCCGATCGGGTGCACCTGGAGCACGCCGTCTACGACGAGTTGCCAGACGTGCTGGACCGGCTGGGCTATCCGGCCATCGACGGCATCCTGTTCGACCTGGGTGTCTCGTCGTTGCAGTTGGACGCGCCCGACCGCGGGTTCGCGTACGCCCAGGACGCGCCGCTGGACATGCGGATGGACCAGACCCGGGGGGTGACCGCCGAAGAGGTGGTCAACACGTACGCGCATCCGGACCTGGCGCGGGTGCTGCGGGTCTATGGCGAGGAGAAGTTCGCCGGTCGGATCGCCTCGGCGATCATCCGGCAGCGGGAGCGGGCTCGGATCACCTCGTCCGCGCTGCTGGCGGAGCTGGTTCGGGACTCCATTCCGGCACCAGCCCGACGAACGGGCGGGCACCCGGCAAAGAGAACGTTTCAGGCTTTACGGATCGAGGTAAACAGAGAGCTGGCAGCGCTGGAGACAGCGTTGCCATCCGCACTCGACGCACTGACCGTGGGCGGTCGCATGGTGGTTCTGTCCTACCACTCGCTGGAGGACAGGCTCACCAAGGCGGCCCTCACGGACCGGGTCCGCAGTAAGGGCCCGATTGACCTCCCGGTCGAGCTACCCGGGTCCGGTCCGACGTTCCGGCTGCTCAGCCGGGGCGCCGAACTGCCCGGGGAGGCGGAGGTCGCCGCGAACCCTCGGGCCGCCTCGGTGCGGCTGCGGGCCGCGGAGCGACTCGACCCGAACGCGACAGAGCAAGGGCGGACCGACCGCGAACGGTCCCGCCGACGGGTGAAGGGAATGCACCAACCGGGCACGGGGTCCGCCTGATCCGTGGGGGGTCAGGGGCGCCGGGACGGCTAGGGACGGATGTTGAGGGGGAGGGACATGAGCATTGACAAGCGCGACCGCCGGGACGTCACCGGCGGCGGGCAGCGCGCACCGCGGTCGGGGGGCCGGATCGCGGCGGAGCGGGCTTCACGCGTCGGAAACGGTACGCCACGCATCGATCGAGTGAACCGGCAGGGGGAGACTCGCGCCCGGGGGGCGCGCGAGTTCCCGACTCAGGGCGCCGCCGCGCTGCGGCCGGTCGAGAAGGCCGGCAGCGCGGCCAGCGCCCGCCCGCCCCGGCTGCGGGTGGCACCGCCGCCGCCGGTGTCGGTGCCGCGTGCGCCGTTCGCGGCGCTGATCGTGGTGCTGGTGGTCGGTGGGGTGCTGGGCATCCTGGCGGTCAACACCAAGATCAATGAGAATGCGTTCCGGCTGGAGCGGCTGCAGCAGCAGCAGTCTCGACTGGACCTGGAGAAGCAGCAGCTGGACAAGCAGATCGCCGACGCCGAGGCACCGGGCAACCTGACCGCCGAGGCGCGGCGGCTGGGCCTGGTCGACGCCGGCGAGCCCGGCTACATCCGGCTGCCGGACGGCAAGACCCTCGAGGTGCCGCAGCCGGCGAACGGCCAGCCTTCGGTGACCAGCCAGGGCGCGGGAGGCTGACCGGTGCCACCAAGGTCGGACGAGCCGCGCCGGGACCCTACGGGGTCCCGGCGCGGTTCTGCACGTGATGCCGGGCCCGCCGATGGGGAGCCGCGCACCGGCGAGCCGGGAATCGGGGGCATCTCCGGCGCCCGGGCGTACACCCCGAGGGGTCGGACGGTCCGCGAGGAGCGCGGCACGGCGACGCGCGGCCAGGGTGCGGAGCAGCGGCGTACGCCGCGCAGCACCCGGTCCGGTGACCCGTTCCGGCCGGCGTTGCAGGTGCTCGACGGCGGTCGGGCCGCCGCCCGTTCCGGCCGGCGCGACGCTCCGGCGGCCGGACGCGGTGCGGTGGTGCGCACCGTCGCGCCGCGTACCCCCCGTGGCCCCGGTGGGGACGAGCCGCCGCCGCGTCGCCGCACCACGCCACGTGCGCCGCGTCGCGCCGACCGACCGGCTGCCCGACGGCCTTCCCGCAAGCCACGACGCCCACCGAAGCTGGCCGACTCGCGGCTGCGACTGCGGCTGGGCACCGTGCTCGCCCTGACCCTGTTCGCCGTCATCGGGATCCGGCTGGTCTTCCTCCAGGCAGTCGACGCGCCGGCGTACGCCGGGGGTGGCGTCACCGACCGCACCCGCACGGTCGAGCTGCCAGCGCCACGCGGCGCGATCTACGACAGCACCGGCGCGCCGTTGGCCCGCAGCGTCGAGGCGCGGTACGTGTACGCCGACCCGACCAAGGTCGAAGATCCCGCCGGCACCGCGAAGGCGCTCTCTCCGCTGCTCGGCATCCCGGTGTCGAAGCTCATGGAGTTGATGAAGCCGCGCAAGCTGGAGAACGGCATCGCGTCCACGTTCGCCTACCTGGCACGGGGCGTGGAGATCCCGACCGCCAAGCGGGTGCAGGCGCTGGAGCTGCCCGGCATCGGGGTGCACCGCGACGAGCGTCGCGACGTGCCCGGCGGTGACCTGGCGGCCAACCTGATCGGCTTCACCAGCCAGGACATGGACGGGCTGGAAGGGCTGGAGGCCCGCTACGACGACGTGCTCGCCGGGCAGGACGGCAAGCGGGTGTACGAGGCTGGCCTCGGCGACCTCGGAGCGCCGATCCCGGGCGGCTACAGCCGGACCACTCTCGCCAAGCCGGGCAGTTCCCTCTCCCTCACGATTGTTCGTGACCTGCAGTTCCGTACGCAGCAGATCCTCAGCGCGGGCATGGCCCAGACGCCGGGCGGCACCGGAGCGGCAGTGGTCATGGAGATTCCCTCCGGCGCGGTGCTGGCCCAGGCCAGCAACCCCACCTACGACGCGGCGAAGCCCTTCCCGAGCGACCCGGTCGCCCGGGAGGACGCGGCGACCAGCTTCGTGGTGGACCCCGGCTCGGTGCACAAGGCGATCACCTACGGCGCGGCGCTGCAGGAGGGGGTGATCACGCCGGACACCACGTTCCCCGTCGCCAACGCCATCAAGAAGGGCGACACCTGGTTCTCCGACACCCATCCGGCCGACGGCAAGCGGATGAGCGTGCCGGGCATGCTCGCCTACTCGTCGAACGTCGGCACGATCACCATCGCCGACCGGCTCGGGCGGGACCGGCTGATCGACTACCAGAAGCGGTTCGGGCTGGGTAAGCCCACCGGCGAGGGGATGCCCGGAGAGGCCAGCGGGCGACTGCTGCCGGCCGACGAGTGGAGCGAATCGTCGGCCGGGTCGGTGCCGATCGGGCACAGCGTCGACGCCACGCCGCTGCAGATGACCGCCGCGTACGCCGCCATCGCCAACAACGGCACGTACGTGCAGCCGCACCTGGTCAAGGAGGTGATCGGCCCGGACGGCAAGCGCACCCCCGCGCCGCCCCCGGTGACCCGGTCGGTGCTCAGCCCGCAGAATGCGGCGGCCCTACGCACCATGCTGGAGGCGGTCACCACGGTCGACCGCGCCACCGGTCTGGCCGCCGCGGTCCCCGGCTACCGGGTCGCCGGCAAGACCGGCACCGGTTGGCGGCTGGTGAACGGCAAGAAGCAGCCCGGTGAGGTGTCCTCCTTCATCGGGATGGCTCCCGCCGAGAACCCCCGGTACGTGATCGCCGTCTTCGTGTACGCGCCCAACGGCGGGGGCGCGGCGGTCGCCGGGCCGGCGTTCCGGGACATGATGCAGTTCACGCTGCGTCACTACCGTGTGCCGCCTTCCGTCGACGGATCCGCGCCCAAGTTTGTGGTCTATCCGCGCTGAGCAGCAATGGCGGGACATCATCGGTGAGTGCCGACGAACCACCGGGGCGGCTGTGCGGCCGGAACCGGACGACCGGGTAGGGTCTGACGCCGTGCCCGGCAATCCACGTCCACGTACCGTGACCGGAGTTCGGCTCGGTGATCTCGCCATCCGACTCGCCGTCGACCTTGCGGCGGACGCCGCCGAGGTGGTCGTCACCGGGGTCACCCACGCCAGCCAGGAGGTCCGCCCCGGCGACCTGTACGCGGCGCTGCCCGGGGCCCGTCGGCACGGCGCGGAGTTCGCCGCCGCCGCCGCCGAGGCCGGTGCCGTGGCCCTGCTGACCGACCCGGCGGGCGCGCAGCTGGCGGCGCAGACCGGGCTGCCCGCCCTGGTGGTGCCCGACCCGCGCGCCGTGCTCGGCGAGCTGGCCTCGGCCGTGTACGGCGACCCGACCGCCGGTCTCACCGTGATCGGGGTGACCGGCACCGCCGGCAAGACGTCCACCGCGTACCTGATCGAGTCGGGGTTGCGGGCCGCCGGGCACACCACCGGGCTGGTCGGCACGGTGGAGACCCGGCTCGGTGACCTGGTGATCGACAGTGTGCGCACCACCCCCGAGGCGACCGACCTGCACGCCATGCTGGCCACCGCCCGCGAACGTGGGGTCACCGCCGTGGTCATGGAGGTCTCCAGCCACGCGCTGGCCATGGGCCGGGTGGGCGGGGTGCGGTTCGCCGTCGGTGGTTACACCAACTTCGGTTCCGACCACCTGGACTTCCACGCCGACAGCGACGACTACTTCGCCGCGAAGGCGCAGCTCTTCGACGGGCGCTGCGCGGTCGAGGTGCTCAACCACGACGACCCGGCGTTGAAGCCGCTGCTCAAACCGACCACGCTCACCTACTCGGCGGCCGGTGATCAGAGCGCGACCTGGTGGGCCGACGGGGTGGGCGGCGAGGGGTACGCACAGCGGTTCACCGCGCACGGCCCGAACGGGGTGGCAGTGTCCGCCGGTGTCGCGCTGCCCGGCCGGCACAACGTGGCCAACGCGCTGCTGGCCATCGCCACCCTGGTCGGCGCCGGGGTGGACCCGGCGACCGCGGCGACCGGTGTGGCCGCCTGCGGTGGCGTCCCGGGCCGGTTGGAGCTGGTCGACGTGGCCGCGCCGGTGCGTGGAGTGGTCGACTACGCCCACAAGTCGGACGCGATCGTGGCCGCGCTGGCCGCGTTGCGCGAGTTGAGCGCCGGCCGACTCATCTGTGTGATCGGCGCCGGTGGAGACCGGGACCGGGGCAAGCGACCGGTGATGGGCGCCGCCGCTGCGGAGGGAGCCGACGTGGTGCTGGTGACCGACGACAACCCGCGTACCGAGGACCCGGGGGAGATTCGCGCCGAGGTGCTCGCCGGGGCGTACCGGGCCGGCACGGCCGCTCGGATCATCGAGGTGGCGGGCCGCCGCGCCGCGATCGACGAGGCGGTTCGGCTGGCCGAGCCGGGCGACGTCATCGCGCTGCTCGGTAAGGGGCACGAGCGGGGCCAGGAGGTGGCGGGCGAGGTGTTTCCATTCGACGACAGCGTCGAGTTGGCCGCCGCGCTGCGGGCCCGCTTCGGGGACCTGGCGGGCCAGCGGTGATCGCGCTGAGCCTGGCCGAGGTGGCCGCGGCGGTCGACGGGCGGCTGGTCGCCGCCGACCCGGCCGCCACAGTCACCGGTTCCGTGGAATTCGACTCGCGCAAGGTGGGCCCCGGTTCGCTCTTCGTGGCCTTTCCCGGGGAGAAGGTCGACGGGCACGACTACGCGGCGACTGCTATCGAGGCGGGCGCGGTGGCGGTGCTCGGCAGCCGCGAGGTGCCCGGGGTGCCGATGGTGCTGGTCGACGACGCCCTGGCCGCGATGGGCCGGCTGGCCCGCGCGGCGGTGGACCGGCTGCCCGGGTTGACCGTGATCGGCGTGACCGGTTCGTCCGGCAAGACCACCACGAAGGATCTGATCGGTCAGCTGACCGCCCGGCTCGGGGCCACTGTGGCGCCGCCCGGCTCGTTCAACAACGAGCTGGGGCACCCGTACACCGCCCTGCGGGCTGACCCGGACACCCGCTACCTGGTGATGGAGAAGGGCGCGCGCGGGGTCGGGCACGTGCGGTACCTGTGCGAGCTGGTGCCGCCCCGGATCTCCGTGGTGCTCAACGTCGGCACCTCGCACATCGGTGAGTTCGGTTCGCAGGACGCCATCGCCCTGGCCAAGGGCGAGTTGGTGGAGGCGTTGCCGCCGGACGGGCTGGCCGTGCTGAACGCCGACGACCCGCGGGTGGACGCGATGGCGAGCCGTACGCAGGCCCGGGTGGTCCGCTACGGCGAGGCGCCCGCCGCCGACGTGCGCGCCGAGGACGTCACGCTCGACGAGCGGGGGCACCCGTCGTACACCCTGGTCACCCCGGAGGGGCGCGCGCCGGTGCGGCTCCGGCTGGCCGGCCGTCACCAGGTCTGGAACACGCTCGCGGCGGCGGCGGTCGCCCGGGAGCTGGGTATGCCGCTGGCCGAGCTGGCCGCGGCCCTCGGCGAGCTGGGGCTGGTCTCGACCCGACGGATGGACGTCTTCGACCGTCCCGACGGGGTGACCGTGATCGACGACTCGTACAACGCCAACCCGGCCTCGATGGCGGTCGCGGTGCGGGCGCTGGCAAGCATGGGTCAGGGGCGGCGTACCGTCGCGGTGCTTGGTTACATGGCCGAGCTGGGCCCGTTCGAGTACGACGGCCACGCCGAGGTCGGCCAACTCGCGGCCGAGCTGGGTGTCGACCGGCTGCTCGTGGTGGGTGAGCCGGCCGCGCCGATCCACGAAGGCGCGACAGCGGTAGCGAACTGGGGAGGAGAGTCGGTGCTGCTCACCGATCAGGCGGCGGCCGTCGAGGTGCTGCGGAGCGAGCTACGACCGGGTGATGTCGTCCTGGTCAAGGGTTCCCGGTACCGGACCTGGGAGGTGGCCGACGCCCTGCGCGCCGACGCCGACGGGGAGCCCACCCGATGAGGGCGGTCATCGTCGCCATTGGGGTGGCCTTCCTCGTCTCGCTCTTCTGCACCCCGATCGCGATCAAGGTGTTCACCCGGCTCAAGGCCGGTCAGCCGATCCGGTCCGACGGCCCCGCCATGCACCAGGGCAAGAAGGGCACGCCCACCATGGGCGGCGTGGTCTTCATCCTGGCCACGGTGATCGCGTACGTGGCCGGGCACCTCGCCCTGACCACCCTGCCGGACCAGCAGATCGCCCAGGTGGAGCCGACCATCACCGCGCTGGTGCTGCTGGGGCTGATGGTGTTCTCCGGCGCGGTGGGTTTCCTCGACGACTTCCTCAAGGTGCGTAAGCGCAACAGCGCCGGGCTGAACAAGCGCGGCAAGTTGCTCGGTCAGATCCTGGTCGGCGCGGTCTTCGGGGTGATCGCGCTGTGGTTCCCGAGCACGATGACCGACGCGACGGGTAGGGCCACCAACACCGAGACCGTCGGCAGCACCACGCTGAGCTTCATCCGGGACATCGACTTCCTGGAGGTCAGCAAGGTCGGCGCGGTGATCATCTTCATCTTCGTGGTGATGGCCGCGACGAACGGCGTCAACCTCACCGACGGCCTGGACGGTCTGGCCACCGGCGCGTCGGTGATGGTGCTCGCCGCGTACGCGCTGATCGCGTTCTGGCAGTACCGGCACTGGTGCGCCGACCCGAGTTACAGCCAGCCGTACTGCTACGAGGTCCGTGACCCGTTGGAGATCGCGCTGATAGCCGGGGCGGCGGCCGGGGCCTGTGTGGGCTTCCTCTGGTGGAACACGTCCCCGGCACGGATCTTCATGGGCGACACCGGGGCGCTGGGGCTGGGCGGTCTGATCGCCGGCATGGCGATGTCCACCCGCACCATCCTGCTGCTGCCGATCATCGGCGGGCTCTTCGTGATCATCACGATGTCCGTGGTGATCCAGATCATCTCCTTCAAGACCACCGGTAAACGGGTGTTCCGGATGTCTCCGCTCCAGCACCACTTCGAGCTTGCCGGCTGGAGCGAGGTCAACATCGTGGTGCGCTTCTGGATCATCGCCGGCATCGGCGTGGCCATCGCCCTGGGCCTGTTCTACAGCGAGTTCCTCGCCAACATGACCTGACCCTGACCCCCTGCCCCCTGACCCCTGCCCCGCCCCCCACCCCCTGACCTCGCCGATCTTGCACTTTCGAATGGCGGAACGTCCGCTCATGGGTGTTTCGTCGGCACCGAAAGTGCAAGATCGACGCGCGGGGGTGGCGCGGGGGTGGCGCGGGGCGGCGCGGGGTGGCGCGGGGGTGGCGCGGGGCGGCGTGGGGGCGGTGGGTTCGACACGCCCGGTGGGGCGTTGTGGGGCGGTGGGGCGTGTTCAGCGGTGATGATGTCGGGGTGGGGGAGGAAATCAGCACCGAGGATGGGACTGTCGGACGGCCGCGACGGTCGCCGAGCGCGGCGCGTACACCGTTGGCTGCCGGGGCGCGCGGTTCGGAGCGCGGCGCGGCGGCCCGCGAACCCGGGGCACGGGAGCCCGGGGCGCGGGAGCCCGGGCCGGCGGGACGCGAGCCGGAGGTCGTGGCGTCGACCCCGCTGCGCGGGTTCGACGCGGCGGGCGGGCTCGCCGCGCTGCGCGGCCTGCTGGACCGCCCGCTGGCCAGCTACTACCTGCTGTTGTCGAGCGCCGGCCTGCTGCTGCTGATCGGGCTGACCATGGTCTTCTCGGCGACCAGCGTGAAGGACTACGCCGAGGACGGCAACGCCTCGGCCTCGGTGACCAAGCAGGCCATCTTCGCGGTGATCGGCATCGTCGCGTTCTGGGCCTGCCAGCGCCTGCCCGCCAGCACCTACCGGTCGCTGGGCCGGCCGCTGCTGTTCACCTCGATCGGGTTGCTGCTGGTGCTCAACCTGCTGCTCGCCTACGCCCGGCTGACCCACCAGAAATCGGGGCAGATCGGCCCGGTCGAGGCGCGGCTGAACTGGCTTTTCGTCGGCGGGATCCAGCTTCAGCCCTCCGAGCTGGCCAAGTTCGCGCTCGTGCTCTGGGGTGCGCACCTGATCGCCCGCAAGGGCGCCGCGCTGGGCTGGTGGCGCGAGTTGGCCACGCCGCTCTTCCCGGTGATGGGCCTGCTCTTCGTCCTGGTCGGCTACAACGACACGGGCACGATGCTCTGCCTGCTGGCCCTGGTCGTCGGCCTGCTCTGGGCCGCCGGCGTGCGGATGCGGGTCTTCGGCGCCCTGGCTGCCGCCGGGCTGGTCGGGATCGGCCTGCTGGTCGCGGTGGCCTCGCTGGGTGCCGGCTCCGGTGAGCGCGGCGAGGACAACTACCGCTTCGCCCGGCTGGCCATGTTCTTCAACCCACCGGACCCGGAGACCTGCAAACTCGACGGCTGTCTGCAGTTCTACCAGGGGCGGCTGGCCATCGAGCACGGTGGCTGGTTCGGGGTCGGGCTGGGCAAGGGCAGCCTGAAGTGGGACTGGCTACCCGAGGCGCACAACGACTTCATCTTCGCGATCATCGCCGAGGAGCTGGGCGTGATCGGCAGCGTCGTGGTGCTCAGCCTGTTCGCGGTCCTCGCGTACACCGGGTTCCGGATCGCCCGGCGGGTCGACGACCCGTTCCGCCGACTCGCCGCCGCCGCCGTGACCACCTGGCTGGTCAGCCAGGCCGTGATCAATATCGGTGGGGTGGTGGGGCTGCTGCCGATCACCGGTCTGCCGTTGCCGTTCATCTCCGACGGCGGAAGTGCCCTGGTCGTGACGTTGGCCGGCATCGGCATGCTGGCGTCCTTCGCCCGCGCCGAACCCGATGCGGCCAGAGCACTGCATGCCCGTCCGCCAGCCCGGTGGGTCCGACTACTCTGGGCCCCGTTGCCGCCGCTTCCCGGCCGGCGTCGCCGACCGGCGACGCCGCCCGCTGGCCGAGGGTCCGTGCCCCGGTCCCGCGAGCGGCGCCATGACGACCAGGCCGCGCCGCGCGGGGTCCGACAGGACCGAAGCCGCAGGGGTACGGCGAGCGAGAGGAGACGCTGATGGGTCCGCTGCGTTCGGTGGTGCTCGCGGGAGGTGGCACCGGGGGGCACGTCTACCCGCTGCTCGCCTTCGCCGACTGCCTGCGCCGACACGACCCGGGCGTCCGGATCACCTGCCTCGGCACACCCCGGGGCATGGAGAACGATCTGATCCCGCCGCAGGGCTACGACCTGCGGCAGATCCCGGCGTACCAGCTGCCCCGGTCGGTCAACATGAACCTGGTCCGCACCCCGGGCCGGATGTGGACCGCGGCGCGCGCCGCGGGCAAGGTGATCGACGAGGTGCGCGCCGAGGTGGTCGTCGGCTTCGGCGGGTACGTCTCGGTGCCGGCCTACCTGGCCGCGTGGCGTCGTGAGCTGCCCATGGTGATCCACGAGGTGAACGTGCCACCGGGTGTGGCCAACCGGCTGGGCATGAAGTTCACCAAGAACGTCGCCGTCGGCTTCCCGAACCAGCCGAGCCAGGCCGAGTCGCTGCGGGACGCCACAGTGGTCGGGGTGCCGCTGCGGCGCGCCATCACCGGTCTGGACCGGTACGCGCTGCGCAACGCCGCCCGCGCCCACTTCGGGCTGCGCCCGGACCTGCCGGTGCTCTTCGTCTCCGGCGGCTCGTCCGGCGCCCGTTCGATCAACCTGGCGGTCTCCGGGGCGGCCAAGGAGCTGGCCCGCAACGGCGTGCAGGTGCTGCACGTGATGGGGGCCCGCAACGAGCCGGTGCCGATCCCCACCGACCTGCCGGTGCCGTACGTGACGCTGCCGTACCTGTCGGAGATGGAGCTGGGCTACGCCGCCGCCGACCTGATGCTGGCCCGGGGCGGGGCGATGACCGTCGCCGAGGTGTCCGCGATCGGGCTGCCCACCATCTTTGTGCCGTACCCGCACAGCAACCAGGAGCAGCGGCGCAACGCGTTGCCCGTGGTGGAGGCCGGCGGCGGGCTGCTGGTCGACGACGCGGAGCTCACCCCGGACTGGCTGGAGCGCACCGTCGTCCCCCTCATCCGCGACCCACAGCGGCTTTACACGATGGGCGCCGCCGCCGGGGCGTACGGCCGGCGCGACGGCGACGAGGCCCTGCGCTCCTTCGTGCTGGCGGCGGTGGCCCGATGACCGCGCAGTTCACCCCGGCCGGCACGCTCACCGCCGAGGACCTGGGCGCCGTCCACCTGATCGGAGTGGGTGGGGTGGGCATGCTCGGCGTGGCCCGGCTGCTGCTCACCCGCGGCATCCGGGTCTCCGGCAGCGACCTGCGTGAGTGGCCGTCGCTGGCGGGCCTGCGGGCGCTCGGCGGCACCATCCACCTCAGCCACGAGGTGACCAACCTCGACGGCGTGGACACCGTCGTCTACTCGTCGGCCATCCCACAGGACCACCTGGAGCTGGTCGAGGCGCGTCGGCGTGGCCTGCGGGTGCTGCACCGCTCGGAGGCGCTCGCCGCGGCGATGACCGGCCGCCGGGCGGTGGCGGTCGCCGGCACGCACGGCAAGACCACCACCACCTCGATGGTGACCATGGTGCTTCAGCAGGCCGGGGTGGACCCGTCCTTCGTGATCGGCGGGGAGATCTCCGAGGTCGGCTCGGGCGCCCACCACGGCACCGGCGAGCACTTCGTGGTCGAGGCGGACGAGAGCGACCGCTCGTTCCTCATCTACCGCCCGTACGTCTCGATCATCACGAACGTCGAGGCGGACCACCTGAACACCTACGGTGACTACGCGACGCTGGAGGCGGCGTTCGTGGAGTTCGCCCGCCTCACCAACCCGGACGGGTTCATCATCACCTGCGCCGACGACCCGGGCGGTCGGCGGCTGGCCGAGAGCCTGCGGTCCGAGGGGCGGCGGGTGTTCACCTACGGCGAGGCGGACGACGCCGACCTGCGGTTGACCGAGGTGGTCTCCTCCGCACGCGGGGTGCGCTACCTGGCCGCGATCGACGGCCGGTCGCTGGGCGAGTTCCGGCTGCCGGTGCCGGGGCGGCACATGGGGCTGAACAGCGCCGCCGCGGTGCTGACCGCGTACCTGCTGGAGTTGCCGCTGGAGGCGGCGGAGGCCGCGCTGGCGGTCTTCCCCGGCGTGCGACGGCGCTTCGAGCGCAAGGGTGTCGCGGATGGCGTGCTGGTCTACGACGAGTACGCCTACCACCCGACCTCGATGACGTTGGCGATGCAGACGCTGCGCGAGGTCGCGGGGGACGGCCGGCTCATCGTCGTCTTCCAGCCGTACCGGCTGTACCGCACCCGCGACAACCAGGCGGAGATCGCGGCGGCGTTGGCCATCGCCGACGAGGTGGTGCTGTTGGAGGTCTTCGGGCCCGGTGAGCTGCGTCAGCCCGGCGAGGGCTCGGCGGCGCTGATCGCGGCGGTGGAGCTGCCCGCCGACCGCAAGGTCTTCGTGGAGTCGTGGGAGCAGGCCCCGGTCGAGGTGGCCCGTCGGGCCCGCTCGGGGGACGTGGTGGTCACCATGGGCGCCCCGCCGATCTCGCTGATGGGCGACGAGCTGCTGGCCGCTCTGGGTGAGCGTACGGGCGGCTCGGCGTCGACCGCGACCGTCGACCCGGTGGCCACCGCCCCGGCGATCGGTGATCCGGTGCCAGGTGGGGCCACGTCCGGTGGCGACGGCGCGGCTCTCGGTGGCACCGCCGTGCCCGGCGGCTCGGCGCCCACGGCCGGATGAGCTCCGGCCCGGCCCGAGGGCGAACCAGCGCCGCCGACGGCGGCGCCCCGCGCCGAGGTCCGGCCCGGCGGTGGCAGCTGGTCCGGGCGGGCAGCGACGCGGTGCCGCCATCGACCCGGCGGTTCATGGCGCGGGCGCGGCAGCGTCGCATGCGTGCGGCGCTGCCGTGGGCGGTGGCCGCCGGTGTGCTCGCCCTGGCCGGGCTGGTGGCCTGGACGGTGCTCGGCACCGGGCTGTTCGGCGTGCGCGAGGTGCGCGTGGAGGGTGCCGACCTGGTCACTCCGGTGCAGGTGCACGACGCGGTCGGCGTTCCGGACGGGGTGCCACTGGCCCAGGTGGACCTGGCCGCCGCCGCCCGGCGGGTCGGCGCGCTGCCGGCGGTGGAGCGGGCCACGGTCTCCCGGGACTGGCCCGACGCGCTGGTGGTGCGGGTGACCGAGCGGACCGCGGTGGCGGTGGTGCCGCAGGGGGAGGCGTTCGCCGTGATCGACCGGAGCGGGGTGGCGTTCCGGACGATGGAGCGACGCCCCGCTGGCCTGCCGCAGGTGACGGTGGCCCGGCCGGCCGCCGACGACCCGGGCACCCGGGCCGCGCTGGAGGTGCTCGTCGCGCTGACGCCGCAGCTGCGCGCGGAGCTGGTGGACGTGAACGTGGCAGGGCTGGCCCGGATCAGCCTCCGGTTACGGGGAGATCGAACGGTGGTCTGGGGCGACTCGACCCGGGGCACGGACAAGGCCCGGGTGGCCACCGCGCTGCTCGATGAGGACACCGACCAGATCGACGTGAGCGCGCCGGATGTGGTGACCTTTCGTTGACCGGTGAGCGCGCGCGGACGTGACCCGTCGCGCTCCGCTCGGCGACACGCCGCCCGGGTCCTTGGCTCATCGGGCGGTGGCGCTTACGTTGCCCCGAAGAGGATCAGTGGTTGACATAACTGTAAGCCTCTAGTAGAGGGTTAGGGTTCACCCCTGATCCTCGCTGGTGACAGCTGTCGTCGGCCGCTGGGCTGGCCACGCCGTACCCGGTCGGCCGAAGCCAATCTCGAAGGAAAGGACCGGAGATGACACCTCCGCACAACTATCTGGCGGTCATCAAGGTCGTCGGCATCGGGGGTGGCGGCGTCAACGCCGTCAACCGGATGATCGAGGTTGGGCTCAAGGGCGTCGAGTTCATCGCGATCAACACCGATGCGCAGGCGCTGCTGATGAGCGACGCCGACGTCAAGCTCGACGTCGGTCGGGAGCTGACCCGTGGCCTGGGTGCCGGGGCCAACCCCGACGTCGGGAAGAACGCCGCCGAGGACCACCGCGACGAGATCGAGGAGGTGCTCAAGGGCGCCGACATGGTCTTCGTGACCTGCGGCGAGGGCGGCGGCACCGGCACCGGTGGCGCGCCCGTGGTGGCCAACATCGCCCGCAAGCTCGGCGCGCTGACCATCGGCGTGGTGACCCGGCCGTTCTCCTTCGAGGGCAAGCGCCGCCAGGTGCAGGCCGAGTCGGGGATAGACGAACTCCGCAACCAGTGCGACACGCTGATCGTCATCCCGAACGACCGGCTGCTGGCCCTGGGCGACCGCAACATCAGCATGATGGACGCGTTCCGCACGGCCGACCAGGTGCTGCTCTCGGGTGTGCAGGGCATCACCGACCTGATCACCACCCCGGGTCTGATCAACCTGGACTTCGCCGACGTCAAGAGCGTGATGAGCGGCGCCGGCAGCGCGTTGATGGGCATCGGCAGCGCCCGCGGTGAGAACCGCGCGGTCGAGGCGGCCGAGGCGGCCATCTCCAGCCCGCTGCTGGAGCAGAGCATGGACGGCGCACGGGGCGTGCTGCTCTCCATCGCCGGCGGCTCCGACCTGGGCCTGTTCGAGATCAACGATGCGGCCCAGCTGGTCACCGACGCGGCCCACCCGGACGCCAACATCATCTTCGGCGCGGTCATCGACGACGCGCTCGGTGACGAGGTGCGGGTGACGGTCATCGCGGCGGGCTTCGACGGCGGCACGCCCGCGTACAAGGCGGCCGAGCCGACCCGCAAGACCAACACCAACCAGCCGGCACCGCAGAGCACTCCGGTGCCAGCGCCGGCCACCAACCCGGCTCCGGCCCAGTCGCCGCGTCGCGTGCTCTTCGACGACGTGGACGTTCCCGACTTCCTCAAGAACGGGTCCTGAGCACCGCCGATGACCGACAGCTCAGCCACGGTACGACCGGATCGGCGCGCGGAACTCGCGGCCGGTCTGGCACAGGTCCGGTCCCGGATCGATGACGCCTGCGCGCAGGCCGGCCGGGATCGCGCCGAGGTCACGATGATCGCGGTGACGAAGACCTACCCGGCCAGCGACGTGTTGGCGCTGGCCGGGCTCGGGGTGACCGACATGGGGGAGAACCGCGACCAGGAGGCAGCCGGCAAGGCTGCCGAGGTGGCTGCCTCCGGGGTGCGTCCCCGCTGGCACTTCATCGGCCAGTTGCAGCGCAACAAGGCCCGGTCGGTGGTCCGTTACGCCGACGTGGTGCACTCCGTCGACAGTGTCCGGCTGGCCCGGGCGTTGGCCACCGCGACCGCCGACCGGCAGGCGCCGCTCGACGCCCTGGTTCAGGTGAGCATCGACGGCGACGCGGCCCGGGGCGGAGCACTGCCCGATTCGGCGGATCCGGGCGCCGGGTTGGGGCCGGTGGCGGAGGCGGTGGCCGATGCGCCAGGGCTGCGTCTGGTCGGTCTGATGGCGGTCGCCCCGCTGGGGTGGGAGCCGGAGCGGGCGTTCGCCCGGCTCGCCGAGGTTGCCGACGCCTTTCGGGCTGTCCATCCGGGAGCCACCGCGTTGTCCGCCGGTATGAGCGGAGATTTCGAAATCGCGATCCGTTACGGCGCGACACATGTCCGCGTCGGTAGCGCGTTGCTCGGAATGCGTCCCACGCTGCGGTAGCCTGACCGCGAGACAAGCAAATTACATCAGTGTTGTTTCAGGGGCGGGCGTCTCCTAGTCGGGGGTCGTGGCGCGCGACGCGAATCGCGCGCCGGGGGATTGCCGTTCCGGTCCGATGGGCATGGTTGTCCACTCGCGACGGGCGACATGGCACGGGGGCGCGTGCCGCACGGCGGACGGAAGGGCGCGGGATGGGTGCACTGCGCAAGGCGGGGGTCTGGCTCGGTCTGGTCGAAGAAGACGACGAGCGGGCCTACGACGACGGTGGCTACGACAAGGGTGGCTACCGCGACTCGCGTTACCGGCAGAGCCGGTACGCCGAGGAGTTCGCCGACGACGACGAGGACGACACCGAGGAGCCGCCGGCTCCCCGGCCGCGCGACAGCGGGCGGGGTCGACTCTCCGAGCGGCCGAGCGGGCGGTTGAGCGAGTCTGAGCGCGGTGACGGTGAGCGTCCGGAGCGGATCGAGCGGTCCAGCGTACGGTCGATCACCCGGTCGTCGGCGGGCGAGACCTCCGGCGCGCTGACCTACCACACTCGGGACAACCTGGCTCTCGCTCCGCAGGTCACGTCGCGTGAGCGGGCCCTGCCCGAGGAGGAGCAGCGTTACCAGATCACCACGCTGCACCCCACCACCTACCGGGAGGCGCGCACCATCGGTGAGCACTTCCGCGACGGCGTTCCCGTGATCATCAATCTCACCGAGATGGATGAGGCCGACGCCCGCCGTCTGGTGGACTTCGCCGCCGGACTGGCGTTCGGCCTGCGCGGTACGATCGAGCGCGTGACCAATCGGGTGTTCCTGCTCTCACCGGCTAACGTCCAGGTCACCGCTGAGGACAAAGCCAAGATCGCTGAGGGCGGCTTTTTCAGTCTGAGTTGACCCGCCCGACCCGAGGGACGTCGCTGACCGTGTTGTCGATCTTACTGCAGGTGCTGTACCTGATCCTTTATGTCTTCCTGCTGCTTCTTCTGTCCCGGTTCGTGTTGAGCGCCGTCCTGCAGTACGGCCGGCGCTGGCAACCAGGCCGTGGAGCATCGGCAGGATTGGAATCCGTGTGGAGCGTCACTGATCCCCCTCTCAACGCGTTGAGGCGTGTGATCCCTCCGCTGCGAATTGGTACCGTGAGCATCGACCTGGCCTCCCTTGTGCTCCTGGTTATCCTGTTCGTGCTGATGGAGTTCGTGTTAGGGCCGTCGATCACGGCATCTGCCTGATGACCGACGCGCTTTCGCGGCCGCAACTGACCCGAGGAGTTTCGATGCCGCTGACCCCGGCCGACGTCCACAACGTCGCCTTCAAAAAGCCGCCGATCGGCAAGCGGGGGTATGACGAGGAGGAGGTCGACGCCTTCCTGGATGAGGTCGAGCGCGAGCTCGCCCGTCTCATCGAGGAAAACAACGAGCTGCGCGCCCAGGTGGAGCGCGGCGGCCGTGGCGGTGCCCCCGCAGGCCCCGGCGGCGACGCCCGACTGGCGGCGGAGCTCAACGACGTCAAGGCCCAACTGGACCGGGTGCAGCGCGACAAGTCGGCGGCCGAGCAGGCCGCCCGCGCGATGCAGGCCGAGCTGGAGCAGGTCCGGGCGACCGGCGGCCCGGCTGGCGGCGTCACCGGTGACGGTGAGCAGCAGGCCCTGCGCGTGCTGATGATGGCCCAGCGCACCGCTGACGACCACGTGTCCGACGCGCGCCGCGAGGCCGACCAGCTGCTGTCCGAGGCTCGCAGCAAGGCCGAGGAGGTGACCCGGGAGGCGCGCGCGAAGGCTGACGCCCTTGAGCGGGACGCCCGCCAGCGGCACCAGGAGGCCATGGGCGGCCTGGACGCCAAGCGCACGGCGCTGCAGAAGCACATCGAGGAGCTCAAGCAGTTCGAGCGCGAGTACCGCACCCGGCTCAAGGCGTACCTGGAGAGCCAGCTGCGTGACCTCGACGGTCGTGGCCAGGGCCTTGAGGCTGAGATGACCCGCTCCGAAGCCGGCCGGGTCGCTGGCGGCAACGGGCTGGCGGCAGCGGGCCTCGCTGGCTCGTACGGCGGCGGCGGGCGCTCCGGCGCTCTCGAAGCCGGACGCTGAGCACCGGCCGGCGATCGCTGTCCGCCAATGGTGACGGTCGCCGGCCAGGCCTGGACGGTTCGACGCGGCGGGGGTGAGCCGTGATAGTCGCAAGTCTTCTGCTCATCCTCGTCGCGGTGGTGCTACTGGTGCTCGGCCTGGCCGGTGGCTCCAGCTTCCTCTTGGTCATCTCCATCGCGGCCAGTCTGCTGGCCGCCGTGGCGTTGGTGGTGGGCGCCCGCCAGGCAGCCGCCAACCGCGCCATGGCGGATCCCGGCCGGACCGACCGGCGGCACCCCGACGCACCTCGCACGGCCAGCCAGGCCACGCCGGGTGTCGCGTACGGGCCGCCGCTGGTCGAGCCGGAGGTGCCGGTCCAGCACGTGCCCACGACGTTTGGTACCGGCGGCACCGGGTGGCGGCAACCACCCGGGCCGCCGGTCGACCACGCGTCGCCGATTGACCACGCGTCGCCGAACGACGAGGCGTCGCCCTTCGACCCGCCGCGCGTCGACACGGGTTCGACGTCCGTGACCGCGGCCGACGAGGTGCCCTCGCGGGCCCGGCCCGTCAGCCCGGCGTCGCCGATCGCGGCGTCGACCGACGACGAGTTCGGCCGCGCGGTCCCGGCGGTCGACGAGCCGGCCGCCCAGCAGATCACGACCGCCGAGGCGGCCCGGGTGGCGCGACTGCTCGACAGTGTCGAGGTCGTCGACGGCCGCCCCCGCTACCACCTCGACACCTGCCCCCACCTTGCTGGTTGGCAGCCCGAAACCTTGCCGGTCGCCGAGGCCGTGGAGCTCGGCTTCACTCCGTGCGCGCACTGCGCGCCGGCGACCGCTCTCCTCTCCGACGTCCGGCCGTTCTGAAGCGGTGCCGGTGCCCGCGCAGGACTCGCTCACCGTGGCGGTACGGGTGAAGCCCAACGCATCCCGGGACCGGGTGGGTGGCCGCTTCGACGGCCCGCACGGGCCGGCCCTCGTGATCGCGGTCCACGACCCGCCCGTCGACGGCCGGGCCACCGAGGCGGCCCGCCGGGCGTTGGCCGGCGCGCTGGGCGTCCGACCGGCCGCGGTGTCGCTGCGTTCCGGCGCGGCCAGCCGGGACAAGCTCTTCATCGTCGATCGGCCCGCCCCCGAGATGCCCGAGGTGTTGCGCCGCCTGCGCGACGGATCCGCCGAGTGAGGACAGCCCAGGCAAGGCAGCCGTGACGCCGGGGTTGGATATCGCGCTGCTGCTCGGTGCGGGCGTGCTGCTGGTCGCTGTCGGGGCGGTGCGACTCTCCACCCGGCTCGGTGTGCCCAGCCTCCTGGTCTATCTGGCGTTGGGCGTGGCGATCGGCGAGGGCGGGCTGGGCATCCGTTTCGACGACGTCGAGCTGACCCGCACCCTCGGCTTCTGCGCGCTGATCGTGATCATCGCGGAGGGCGGCCTCACCGCCCGGTGGGCCACGCTGCGCCCGGTGCTCGGGCTGGCCTCCGCGCTCTCCACTGTCGGCGTGATCGTCAGCATCGTGGCGGTTGGCGTCGCCGTGCACCTGCTGTTGGGGCTGGACTGGCGGTTGGCGCTGCTCTACGGCGCGGTGCTCTCGTCCACCGACGCGGCTGCCGTCTTCGCCACCCTGCGCCGGCTGCGGTTGCCGCCCCGACTGGTGGCGACGCTGGAGGCCGAGTCGGGGATGAACGACGCCCCGGTGGTGCTGCTGGTGGTGCTGCTGTCCCACGAGGGCTTCGCGCACCCGTGGTGGTACGAGGTCGCGCTGATCTGTTACGAGCTGGGTGTCGGTGCGGCGGTGGGGGTGGCGGCGGGCGTTGCCGGCATCTGGGCGCTGCGCCGGGCGGCGCTGCCCTCGGCCGGGCTCTACCCGATCGCCGCGGTGGGCTTCACCGTGCTGGCGTACGCCGCGGGGGCGGTTCTGCACGCCTCGGGTTTCCTCGCCGTCTACGTTGCCGGGGTGCTGCTGGGCAATGCCCGCCTTTCGCACCGGCAGGCGATTCTCGGCTTCGCGGACGGGTTGGCCTGGCTCGCCCAGATCGGTCTGTTCGTGCTGCTCGGGTTGCTGGCCTCGCCGGGCCGGCTGGGCGCGGCGGTGCTGCCCGCGGTGGTCGCCGGGCTGGCTCTGGTGCTGCTGGCCCGGCCGCTGTCGGTGGCCGTCTCGGCGTTGCCGTTCGGGGTCGGCCTTCGAGAACAGGCGTTCCTGTCCTGGGCCGGGCTACGCGGGGCGGTGCCGATCGTGCTGGCCACCATTCCGCTCTCCCAGCGGGTGCCCGGCGCGGAGCGGCTCTTCGATGTGGTCTTCGTGCTGGTGGTGATCTTCACGCTGGTGCAGACCGGGACGCTGGGGCCGTTCGCCCGCCGGTTGCGGGTGACCGCGCCGGCCGAGGCCGCCGAGATCCACGTGGAGACCGCGCCGCTGGAGCGGATGCGGGCGGACCTGCTCCAGATGGAGGTGCCGCCGGGCTCTCGACTGGCGGGCGTGCACGTCGACGAGCTGCGGCTCCCGTTGGGCGCGTCGGTGACGCTGGTGCTGCGCGACGGGGTGGGCTTCGTGCCCGCACCGGACACCCGGCTGAAGACCGGCGACAGTCTGCTGATCGTGGCGACCGCCGGGGTGCGCGACGCTGCGGAACGGCGGTTGCGGGCGGTCAGTCGGCGGGGTCACCTGGCCCGATGGTTTGGTGAGTACGGGGATGAGGCGGTCAATTGATCTGCTAGCGTTCCCTTTGCCCTGGTTTGGCAGACCTAGGGGCTGTTAGACGGTGCGACGGTGCGGCACGTTGTCGGACGCCTGTACGTTCCGTATTCTTGCCAACCTCCGGAGTGCGCGGCCATCGTCGCCGCGCGCCCCTTTTCGTACATAGGGGACGCCCTGGTTGGCGCCCCCTGACCCAGGCGCCGCGGACCGCGCGGTTCCCCGGCCGAGGGAGCGACCCATGGCGAAGCCAGCCGACACCAGGACCGCCGGGCGCAAGCCGGTGGCCAAGGCCACCCGCAGCACCGCGGAGACCGAGAAGATCCGGGCGGCGCTGGCGGCGCGGCGGGACGAGCTTCGTGCCGAGTACGATCAGACGCTGAGTGAGATCACCGAGCTGCAGCGCGATCGGCTGACCGACTCGGCCGGGGACGACCAGGCCGACACGGGCACCAAGACGCTCGAGCGGGAGCAGGAGATCTCTCTCGCCAACAGCATTCTGGAACGGATCACGCAGGTCGAGCGCGCTCTGGAGCGCCTCGACGAGGGTGGTTACGGCTGGTGCGAGCGGTGCGGCAACCCGATCCCGGTCGAGCGCCTCGCCGCCTTCCCGTCGGCCACCCAGTGTGTGACGTGCAAGCAGCTGGAGGAGCGGCGCTGAGGTCCGCTCCCCGGCGGCGATGAGACGGTGAGCGATCACCGCCAAGACTGTCGATGGGGAGCGCATGACCGCAGCACCGTCCGCCGAACCCGGCCGCACCGACCCGGGCGGCGGCACACGCCGGCCCCGGGCCGTCGCGATTCTCGCCGGAGTCGCCCTGGTGGCCCTGCTGGCCGACCTGGTCACCAAGCACCTCGCGCTGGCTGCGCTGACCGACCGGGAGCCGGTCCGGCTGCTCGGTGGGTTCGTCTACCTGAGCCTGACCCGCAACAGCGGCGCGGCCTGGAGCATCGGCGCCGACCACACCTGGGTCTTCCCGCTGATCACCATCGGGGTGGTCGGCTGGATCGTCTGGATGGCACTGCGCCTGCGCTCGCTGCCCTGGGCGATCTCCCTCGGCCTGGTGCTGGGTGGCGCGTTGGGCAACCTCGTCGACCGGATCTTCCGGGCGCCATCCCCCTTCCACGGGCACGTGGTCGACATGATCAGCCTCTTCGACCCGTACGGTCAGGTCTGGCCGGTGTTCAACCTGGCGGACAGCTCGCTGGTGTGCGGCGTGCTGCTGGCCGTGCTGTTGGAGCTGACCGGCCGCCAGCGAGACGGCCGGCGCGCCGGCCGCGACGGCGACCCGGCCACGACGGACGCCGCGTCGGGCACCGAGCAGCGGGAGCGAGCATGACCTCCGCGTTCGCCGCTGGCGGCGACCACCGTTCCCTGCCCGTGCCGGACGGCCTCGACGGCATGCGCCTGGACCAGGCCGTGTCCCGCCTGTTCGGGCTCTCCCGCACCGCCGCCGCAGCCCTGGTCGACGCCGGAGACGCGCTGGTCGACGGCGCCGCCCGGCCCAACTCACACAAGGTCAAGGCCGGTTCCTGGCTGGACGTCACGCTGCCCGCCCCGGTCGCACCGCCGACCGTGGTCCCGCAGGCGGTGCCCGGCCTGCGGGTGGTCTACGCCGACGACGACATCGTCGTTGTCGACAAGCCGGTGGGGGTCGCCGCGCACCCCAGCCCCGGGTGGACCGGGCCGACGGTGATCGGCGCGCTCGCCGCGATCGGGCACCGCATCTCCACCAGCGGCGCCGCCGAACGGCAGGGCGTGGTGCACCGGCTCGACGTGGGCACCACCGGGATCATGGTGGTGGCCAAGAGCGAGCAGGCGTACACGGCCTTGAAGCGGGCCTTCAAGTACCGCGAGGTCGACAAGGGTTATCACGCGGTGGTGCAGGGTCACCTGGACCCGCTGCGGGGCACCGTCGACGCGCCGATCGACAGGCACCCCACCCACGACTACCGGTGGGCGGTGGTCTCCGGCGGCAAGCCGAGCATCACCCACTACGACACCCTGGAGGCGTTCCCGGCGGCAAGCCTGGTCGACGTGCGGCTGGAGACCGGCCGGACCCACCAGATCCGGGTGCACTTCTCCACCCTGCGGCACCCCTGTGTGGGTGACCTCACCTACGGCGCCGATCCCACCCTCTCGGCCCGTCTCGGCCTGGCCCGACAGTGGCTGCACGCCCGCGAACTGAGCTTTTTGCACCCCCGAACGGGGGACGAGGTCCGGTTCGTCAGCGACTACCCTGACGACCTGGACCGTGCGCTCCAGATCCTGCGTGACTGAGCGGCGACCGCCCGACACCGATCCACAGAGGGGATCCCGCCCGTGCGCGCCGGCAACCTGCTGCGGCAGCTGGACCAGCAGCTGCTGCCGCCGCTGACCCGGGCCGTGGCCCGGCTGGGCGACCGGTCGGGGCGGTCCGGCGTGCTCAGCTGGGCCGCGGTCCTCTCCGCGGCGGCGGTGCTCGGCACCGCCGTCTGGGCCGTCGACGACGCCCCGGTTGGCGACCGGACGGTCGGCGAGGTGACCCGGGTCGGCGTTGTCGACGGCGACTCCGTCCCCGCCTACCTGCGGTCGGCCGCGGCCGACCTGGCCGCGCTGCCCGCGTCCGCCCCGGCCACCGAGGGCGGGACGTACGCGCTGGTCACGCTCGACGCGTACCTGCCTCCGCAGCGGCTGGCGACGGTGCTCGGCGACGTCGGGGTCTCCACCGTCTTCGGGCGGGTCCCGCTGCCCGGCCGGCAGACCGAGATCGTCAAGATCCCCGCGCTGCGGGTGCCCGACGACGTGGTCGCCGGGATGCGACAGGTGGCGACCCGCAAGGAGACCGAGGCCGCCGACTACCGGGCGAGGGCCGCCACGGTCGTCGGCGACGGGGTGGGCGAGCGAGAGCTGCGGGAGCAGTACGCCAGCGGCGCCGAGGTGGCCGCCGCCGAGGCGGCCGCGTACCGCACCGGCTGCGCCTGCGTCTACGCGGCGGTGGTTCGCGCGACGCCGGTGGCGCTGCGCGGCGTCGCGGCCCGGCCGGACGTGCGCGCCGTCGACCCCGCCCCCGAGGTGTACCGGCTGGACCGCACGGTCTTCACGCCGCCCCTGCCCGAGCAGCGTGACGTGGTGCGCCCGCCGGCCGACACCGGGCCGAGCCCCGCACCGACCCCGTCTGAGCGGCCCGCGCCAGTGATCAGCACACCAGCGCCCTCGGCCGCCGTGGGCGAATCGTCGGAACCCGCACCAGCCGTGACGATCCCGTCACCTGAACCGTCGGAGCCGGAGCCCACCGAGCCGACGCCGTCGAGCGTCACCACCTCGCCGGACGCCGCCGTCGCCGAGCCGCCGTCGCCGTCACCGTCGTCGTGATCTGCGCCGGCTGGTGTGCGTTCTGAGGTGTGGTCCGAATAGGGTTGGGTTCGTAGCCTGTCAGACGGAGATCGATGGCGCTGGGAGGGCGGGCCGTGGAGGGCAGTGAGACCGGCTGGGGCCGGCCGGCCGAACCAGCGCCGCGGTGGCGCGCGTTGTTGGATCGTGCCCGGTTGGGTGGTCGCGGCGCCGAGCAGACCGAGCCGGAACGGCGCGGCGATGAGCCGCCGCCGGAGCAGCTGCCACGGCGTGCGGCCCCCAACGGCTACGCCGGGCGGGCACCCGCCATCGGGCATCCCGCCGACCTGTCGTACGGCGCGGAGCCGGGTTACCGGGCCGAGGCGACCTACCGGGTCGACCCCGCCTATCGGGCGGAGCCCACGTATCGGTCTGAGCCGGACTATCGGTCTGAGCCGGACTATCGCGGCGAGCCGGCGTACCGGGCCGAGCCGAGTTACCGGGCCGAGCCGGACTTTCGAGCGGAGCCGGCGTACCGGGCCGAGCAGCCCGACTACCGTGCCGAGCCCGGTTACGGTGCCGAGCCGGGCTACCGGGCTGAGCCGGGCTACCGTGCCGAGCCGTCGGGCTACCGGGCTGAGCCGTCGGGCTACCGGGCTGAGCCGGATTACCGGGCCACACCGGACTACCGGGCCGAGCCGGGCTACCGGGCCGAGCCCGAGCCGCCGCCGCGCGGCCCCGACCCGGTCCCGTCGCGCTACGCGTTGCTGGACAACGGCTACCGGCCGGGTGAGCCGCCGCCGCAGTCGCGGTACGCCCTGCTGGAGACCGGCTACCAGCCGGAGACCGGCTACCCGGCGGTCGCGCCACCACCCTCGCCGGTCGCCCCACCGCCGGTCGTCGTGCCACCCGCGCCACCGGTCGCCCCGCCGCCACCCGCCCCGGCGGTCGGCTCAGCGGTCGCCGAACGTGCCTACCCGGCCCGGATCGAGTGGCGCCCGCAGGCCGTCGACCAGGAGCAGGAGCGCGCCAACGGGGTGCTCCAGCGGGACCTCGGTACGCCCCGGGTGTTCGCCTTCGCCAACCCCAAGGGCGGGGTGCACAAGACGACCGCCACCGTGCTCGCCGCGGCGACGGTCGGCAGCGTCCGCGGTCAGGGCGTGCTGGCCTGGGACGACAACGAGCTGCGCGGCACCCTCGGCCTGCGCGCCGGCAGCGCCCGGCACGCCCGGACGATCCGGCACCTGATCAGCGACCTGGCCCAGATCGAGATCCTGGAGGGCGCGACCCTGCTCGACCGGCTGGACGACTACCTGCGGCACGCCTCGGACGGCTCGTACGACGTGCTGGCCGGCGAGGAGAGCCCACGCTTCGCCCAACGACTGGACCAGTTCACCGTCCGGCGGGTGCTGGAGTTGCTGCGGCGTACCCACGACGTGGTCTGCGTGGACACCGGCAACAACGTGGAGAGCCCCAACTGGCGCACCGTGATGCAGGCCGCCGACCAGCTGGTGGTGACCACCGTGCCCCGGGAGGACGCGGCGTTCAGCGCGGACTGGATGCTCGACCTGCTGCACGAGGAGGGCATGGGTGAGTTGGCGGACAACGCGATCACCCTCATCTCCTGCCCGACCCCGGGTCGCTCGACGCTCCAGGACGACCTGGAGCGGCACTTCGCCACCCGTACCCGTGGGGTG
Source organism: Micromonospora sp. CPCC 205558 (assembly GCF_036902955.1). Taxonomy (NCBI): domain Bacteria; kingdom Bacillati; phylum Actinomycetota; class Actinomycetes; order Micromonosporales; family Micromonosporaceae; genus Micromonospora; species Micromonospora sp. CPCC 205558. Next base: position 131,723 of record NZ_JBAKHR010000005.1, on the reverse strand, counting down.
GCCGTCGTGCCGTACGACCCGGCTCTGGAGACCGGGTCGTCGATCGAGTACCACCAGCTCCAGCCGGAGACCCGGCAGGCGTGGCTGCGGGCCGCGGCGATGATGGTGGAGCCGTTCGCCCGGTGAGCTGGTCTGCCCCCACCCGAGCCCCGACGTCGCACCGGGCCTGAGAGGATCATCGGGTGAGCCCGGACAACCCCGACCCTGAGCGGCCCGTCGACGAGCGCGACCGACCCGCGCCAACCCGTACGCCGGCGGCGAATCCGCCGGAGGTCGACCCGTCGGCCGGGACGACGCCGGCCGAGTTCGGCCCAGACCAGCTGCCCGCCTCGACGGCGTACCAGAGCTCGCTGGAACTTCGGTTCGACGAACCGCGTCGTCCGCTGCGTGCCGTGGCGGCGGTGGTGGGTGCCGTGCTCGCGCTGGCCGCGCTGGGTGTCCCACTCGGGCTGCTGTGGGCCGCGCTCGCGCCGGACACTCCGGTGCTCAAGACCGCCGAGGGGGCGATCTACGCCGAGCCGCAACCGGAGCAGCCGATCGCGGCCGACGGCTGGTTCAGCCTGCTCGGGCTCGCCTTCGGGCTGATCGTGGCGCTCGCCCTGTGGTTCATGCTGCGTCGGCGGCGGGGCCCGGTCGGGCTGGTCGCCGCGGTGCTCGGCACGCTGGTCGCCGCGCCGGTGGCCTGGCAGGTGGGGCGACGGATCGGCCTGGCCACCTTCGACCGGTTGCTGGTGACCGCCCCGCCCGGGCAGGCCTTCAACAAACCCGCCGACCTGCGCGCCGGTGGGGTGGACTGGCTGCTCGGGGTGCTGCCGGTGCCGCACGGCAACCTGCTGCTGCCAGCGTTCGGGGCCGCGGTGATGTACACCCTGCTGGCCGGCTGGTCCCGGTGGCCGGGGCTACGCCCGGAGCCCGAGCCGGCGGATTTCAGTTGGGTGTCGGCGGGGACGCCAGCTCCGCCAGCGGCACCGGAACCGCCCGCACCCGACGCAGCAGAGCCGCCTCGCGGTTGAGCAGCCGCAGCTCGGCGCGGAGCCGGGAGGCGGTGTCGTCGATCGCCAGCAGCCGCTGCCGGTCGTCGACGGTGAGTGCCGCGGTCGCCGCGACCAGGTGCGAGAGCACGGTCGGGTCCTCCGGCAGCTGCTCGGAGATCTCCTCCGGGTCGGAGCGGATCAGGCTGAGGTACTGCCGGAACACCGCGATCACCCGGGCGGCCAGCAGATCGGCCAGCTCGTCCGGGCCGCCCGGGTCGGGCAGCCACTCCACGTCGGCGGTGAGGTAGGGCTCGGCGCTGTCGTCGACCTCGGCGATCCGGAACCGGCGGCGGCCGACCGTGACGATGTCGAAACCACCATCGGCCAGCTCGGTCACCTGGCGCAGCTCGGCGGTGCAGCCCACCTCGTGCAGCGTGACCTCGCCGACGCCCGGCGTGGCCGGGGCGCCGGGACCGGCGGGCGCGACCTCCCAACCGGCCTGGATGGCCACCACGCCGAACTCACGCGGGGCACCCTCGGGCAGGCCGACCAGGTGTCGGACCAGCGCCCGGTAGCGCTCCTCGAAGATGTGCAGCGGCAGCACCAACCCGGGGAAGAGCACCGTTGCGAGCGGGAACACCGGCAGCCGTGCGGTCACATGGTCGAGCCTAACCAATCTCGCCCACCGGGGCGTGTCCCGGCTCACCGTCCCGGCGTACGGGCGGCTCGGGTGGGCGTCGGGCCGGCCGCCTAGACTCGCAAGGGTGCTGAATCGGATCGACCTGCGCGACGGTCTCGGAGACCCGCGCCGCCTGCTGCCCCGTGCCCAGCTCGACGTGTCCGTCGCCGTCGAGCGCATCCGGCCCCTGGTGGAGGCGGTCCGTGAGCATGGGTACCCGGCGATCCGGGAGGCGAGTGAACGGTTCGACGGCGTCTCCCCGGAGGTGCTGCGGGTGCCGGTCGAGGCGATCACCGAGGCGGAAGGGGTGCTCGACCCGGCGGTGCGTGCCGCGTTGCTGGAGTCCATCGCCCGGGCCCGTCGGGTGCACGCCGACCAGCGGCGTGCCGACCACACCACCAAGGTGGTGCCCGGCGGCACGGTCACCGAGCGGTGGCTGCCGGTCGACCGGGTCGGCCTCTACGTGCCCGGTGGCCTGGCGATGTACCCGTCGACAGTGGTGATGAACGTGGTGCCCGCCCAGGCGGCCGGGGTGCGCTCGCTGGTGGTGGTCAGCCCGCCGCAGCAGGACAACGGTGGGCTGCCCGATCCCCGGGTGCTCGCCGCGTGCGCGTTGCTCGGCGTCGACGAGGTGTACGCCGTGGGCGGCGCCCAGGCGGTGGCGATGCTGGCGTACGGCGCGGCGGTGGACCCGGCGGGTGAGCTGCGGTGCGACCCCGTCGACCTGATCACCGGGCCCGGCAACATCTGGGTGACGGCCGCCAAGCGGCTGCTGCGCGGCGTGGTCGGCATCGACGCCGAGGCCGGGCCGACCGAAATCGCCATCCTGGCCGACGACACGGCCGACCCGGCGCACGTGGCCGCCGACCTGATCAGCCAGGCCGAGCACGACCCGCTCGCGGCGAGCGTGCTGGTCACCCCGTCGGTGGCGTTGGTCGAGGCGGTCGAGGCGGAGTTGGCCCGGCAGGTGCCGGCGACCAAGCACACCGAGCGGGTCACCACGGCGCTGACCGGTGAGCAGAGCGGCGTGGTCCTGGTCGACGACCTCGAGGCGGGGCTGCGGGTGGTCGACGCGTACGCGGCCGAGCACCTGGAGATCCAGACGGTCGACGCCCGGGAGTGGGCGCTGCGGGTCCGCAACGCCGGGGCGATCTTCGTGGGCGCCTGGTCACCGGTGTCGCTCGGCGACTACTGCGCCGGCTCCAACCACGTGCTGCCCACCGGCGGTTGCGCCCGGCACTCCTCCGGCCTGTCCGTGCAGTCCTTCCTACGCGGCGTGCACCTCATCGAATACACCGAGGCCGCGCTGCGCGACGTGGCCCCGCACGTGGTCACCCTGGCCAACGTGGAGGACCTGCCCGCGCACGGCCAGGCGGTCCAGGCCCGTTTCCCGGGAGGGTCGGCGTGACCAGTCTGGACGAGCTGCCGATCCGTGCCGACCTGCGAGGGCTGTCGCCGTACGGGGCGCCGCAACTGGACGTGCCGGTGCGGCTCAACACCAACGAGAACTCCCACCCGGTGCCGGAGCCGGTCGTCGAGGCGATCGGCAAGGCGCTCGCGGCCGAGCTGCGCGAGCTGAACCGTTACCCGGACCGGGACGCGGTGGCGCTCCGCGCCGACCTGGCCGAATATCTCGGGCACGGTCTCACCGTCGAGCAGGTGTGGGCGGCCAACGGCTCCAACGAGATCCAGCAGCAGCTGTTGCAGGCGTTCGGCGGTCCGGGGCGCAGCGCGCTCGGCTTCGTTCCGGCGTACTCGATGCACCCGCTGCTGGCCCTCGGCACCGGCACCCGGTGGGTGCCCGCCGAGCGCGGCGTCGATTTCGGGTTGACCGCCGAGGAGGCGGTCGCCCAGGTCCGCGAGCACCAGCCGGACGTGGTCTTCCTCTGCTCGCCGAACAACCCCACCGGCACCGCACTGGACCCGGCGGTGATCGCCGCGGTGCTCGACGTCGCGCCCGGCATGGTGGTCGTCGACGAGGCGTACGCCGAGTTCGCCCGGCCCGGGACGGTCAGCGCCCTCGCGGTGCTCCCCGGCCACCCGCGGCTGGTGGTCACCCGGACGATGAGCAAGGCGTTCGGGTTCGCCGGTGGCCGGCTGGGTTACCTGGCCGCCGACCCGGCGGTGGTGCAGGCCGTGCAGCTCGTCCGTCTGCCGTACCATCTCTCCGCGCTCACCCAGGCCGCCGCACGCGCGGCGGTGGCCCACCGCGATGCCCTTCTCGGTACGGTGAGCGCGATCATGGCTCAGCGGGACCGGATCGTGGCGACGCTGCGCGAGCGGGGGTTGCGGGTCGCCGACAGTGACGCCAACTTCGTGCTCTTCGAGGTGGGCGGCGACCAGACCATCGTCTGGAACGCCCTGCTGGCACAGGGGGTGCTGGTCCGCGACGTCGGCCTGCCCGGCTGGCTGCGGGTGACCGCCGGCACCGCCGCCGAGACCGACGCCTTCCTTTCTGCAATGGAGACTGTGCGGCGGGAGCGCGAGGAGTGAGCTCGCGAGCCCCGCAGTCGCAACCGAGAGGTGAGCAATGAGTCGGACCGCCCGGGTGGAGCGGATCACCAAGGAGACCAAGGTCCTCGTCGAGATCGATCTCGACGGCACCGGCGCCGCTGAGATCAGCACCGGCGTCGGCTTCTACGACCACATGCTGCACCAGATCGCCCGGCACGGCGGTTTCGACCTGACCGTGCGCACCGTGGGTGACCTGGAGATCGACGCGCACCACACGATCGAGGACACCGCGCTCGCCCTGGGTGCGGCGTTCGACCAGGCGCTGGGCGACAAGGCCGGCATCCGGCGGTACGGGTCGGCGACTGTGCCGATGGACGAGGTGCTGGTCCGGGCTGCGGTGGACCTCTCCGGTCGGCCGTACGTGGTGCACGACGAGCCGGTGCTCGCCCCGTACATCGGGCCGGTGTACGCGACCAGCATGACCCGGCACATCTGGGAGTCCTTCGGCCAGGCGGCCCGGGTGACGCTGCACGTCGATGTGCTGCGGGCGGCCCGGCCAGGCGGCCACCCGGACGCGCACCACGTGGTGGAGGCGCAGTTCAAGGCGGTCTCGCGGGCGTTGCGCGAGGCGACCTCGATCGACCCGCGTTCCGCCGGGGCGATCCCCAGCACGAAGGGTGCGCTCTGATGAGCGCGAGGAGTGCAGCGAAGCGGAGCCCCGCAGTCGCGAATGGAAGGTGGCTGATGAGCGCGAGGAGTGCAGCGAAGCGGAGCCCCGCAGTCGCGAATGGAAGGTGGCTCTGATGGGTGCGGCGTTGCCGACGTTGTTGCTGATCCTGGCCGGGGTGCTGGTGGGTGGCACCTGGTCGCTCTACCGGCAGGGCGCGCCGAAAGCCGCCGTGCTGATCACCGCGGCGCTCGCGGTGCTCGCCACGGTCGCCGGGGTTCTGCGGCTGCTGCCCGAGAACGGGTGATCGGGGTGACGGCGTGAGTGACGTGGTGGTGCTCGACTACGGCTCGGGCAACCTGCGCTCGGCGGAGCGGGCGCTGGCCGCCGCGGGAGCGAATGTCCGGGTGACCGACGACCTGGCCGCGGCGGCTGCCGCCGATGGCCTGGTGGTGCCGGGTGTGGGCGCGTACGCCGCGTGCATGGCGGGGATCGAGGCGCTGGGCGCCGGCCCGGTGATCGCCGAGCGGGTGGCTGCTGGTCGGCCGGTGCTCGGCATCTGCGTGGGCATGCAGGTGCTCTTCGAGCACGGCGACGAGCACGGCGTGGTGACCAAGGGGCTGGGGCTGTTGCCCGGCGGGGTGACCCGGCTGGCCGCCACCCGGTTGCCGCACATGGGCTGGAACACGGTCCGGGCTCCTCGGGAGTCGGTGCTGTTCGCCGGGTTGACGGAGCAGAGCCGCTTCTACTTCGTCCACTCGTACGCGATGGGCGATCCGGCGGCGCTGGCCGCTGCCGGTGCCACGGTGACCACCGCCCACCACGACACGGATTTCGTCGCGGCGGTGGAGCGTGGCTCGTTGTCGGCGGCCCAGTTCCACCCGGAGAAGTCCGCCGAAACCGGTGCCGCGCTGCTGCGCAACTGGCTCGCCACGTTGCCCAGCGGTGATTGAGCGTCGTCGCGCGGCGCCCGAACGGCGGGCGTCGCAATGAGCCGCGAGCGGGCCCGCCGGCGGGCTGAGCGGGAGGCGGAGCAGGCCCGGGAGCGGGCGGTCCGGCAGCGCCGGGTCGCTCGCCGGCAGCGCCGTCGGGCGGTGGTCCGTCGGTTGACGCCACGGCTGCGGCGGGGTCGCTCCGGGCGGCTGGCCCGGCACAGTCGTGGTGAGCGGGCCGCGATCGTGCTGCTCACCGGCGCGGCGTTGATTCTGATCTGGACGTTCGTTGACAACCTGGCGTTGCGTATCGCGCTGATCGTGCTCTTGCTGCTCGTACTGCCGGCGATCGTCGTGATCGCCCTGGACCGTCGTACCTGATCGAGGAGAAGACCTTGAGCCTCACCCTGTTGCCCGCCGTGGATGTCGCTGACGGCCGGGCCGTCCGGCTCGTGCAGGGCGCCCTCGGAAGCGAGAGCGTCTACGGTGACCCGTTGGAGTCCGCGTTGGCCTGGCAGCAGGACGGCGCGGAGTGGATCCACCTGGTCGACCTGGACGCGGCTTTCGGTCGGGGCACCAACGCGCACCTGCTCGCCGAGGTGGTGCGCCAGTTGGACGTGAAGGTGGAGCTTTCCGGGGGCATCCGGGACGACGAGTCGCTGCGCGCGGCGCTGGGCACCGGGGCTGCCCGGGTGAACATCGGGACCGCCGCCCTGGAGGATCCGGTCTGGTGTGACCGGGTGGTCGCGGAGTACGGCGACCGGGTGGCCATCGGGCTGGACGTGCGGGGTCACACCCTGTCGGCGCGAGGTTGGACCCGCGACGGCGGCGACCTGTACGAGGTGCTGGAGCGGTTGGACAAGGCGGGCGCGAGCCGGTACGTGGTCACCGACATCACCAAGGACGGCACCATGCGCGGGCCGAACCTGGATCTGTTGCGCGAGGTGTGTGCCCGTACCGACCGGCCGGTGATCGCCTCCGGTGGGGTGTCCACCCTCGATGACCTGCGGGCGTTGGCGACCCTGGAGTCGGCCGGGGTGGAGGGGGTCATCGCCGGCAAGGCGCTCTACGCGGGTGCTTTCACGGTGGCCGAGGCGCTGCGGACGCTGGCGCAGGCGTGACGACGACCCGGCTCGGATCGGGTGGCCCGTGGGAGCAGCGTTACGGGTATTCCCGGGTGGTCCGGGCCGGTGAGCGGGCCTGGACGGCCGGTTGCACGGCGACGGTGGACGGCCGGGTGGTGCACGTGGGTGATCCGGCCGCGCAGACCGCGCAGGCGCTGCGGATCGGGCTGGACGCGCTCGCTGAGGTGGGCGCGGAGCCGGGGGACGTGGTCCGGACCAGGATGTACGTGACGGACCGGTTGCACGCCGACGAGGTGGGTCGGGCCCACAACGCGGTCTTCGGCGCGGTCCGGCCGGCGGCGACCCTGGTGGTGGTGGCCGGTCTGCTGGACCCGGAGCATCTGGTCGAAGTGGAGTTGGAGGCGTACCTCGGCGATCGCTGAGGTACGTGGCCCGCTCGGTCTGCTGGCCGACCCACAGCCAGATAAATTGTGCACAACTTAATTGTGCGCTACGGTCCGATGGTGACCGATGACCTGGCGCTGCGCCGGCAGGCGTGCTTCGCGCTCTACGCCGCGTCGCGCGCACTGACCGACGTCTACCGGCCGATCCTCGACGAGTTCGGGTTGACCTACCCGCAGTACCTGGTGCTGCTGGTGCTCTGGGAACGCCCCGACGAGGCGCGCTCGGTGTCCGAGCTGGGCGCCGAGCTGCGGCTGGACTCCGGCACGCTCTCCCCGCTGCTCAAGCGGTTGGAGGGGGCGGGCCTGGTGGCGCGGCGACGGTCGGTCCGCGACGAGCGGCGGGTCGAGGTGGGCCTCACCGAGCAGGGCCGGGCGCTACGCGAGCGGGTCTGTGACGTCCCGCTGCGGATCGCGCAGGCCACCGGGCTGGGCCTCGACGAGCTGGTCGCGCTGCGCGACACCCTCACCCGGGTCACCGACACCATCCACCGACAGAAGGAGCAGTGACCATCATGCAGGTGCTCTACACCGCGTCCGCGACCGCCACCGGCGACGGCCGGGACGGCCACGTCGAGACCTCCGACGGCACATTCACGCTCGACCTGGCCGTGCCGAAGGAGATGGGCGGCGCGGGCGGCGCGGCCAACCCCGAGCAGCTCTTCGCCGCCGGCTACGCGGCCTGCTTCCACGGCGCGCTGCGGCTGGTGGCCCGCCGGGCCAAGGCCGACGTGACCGGCTCCGTGGTCGGCGCCGAGGTGGGCATCGGCCCGAACGGCAGCGGCGGCTTCGGGCTCACCGTGCAGCTCGTCGTCGACCTGCCCGCCGTGCCCCGCGAGGCCGCCGAGCAGCTGGTCGAGCAGGCCCACCAGGTCTGCCCGTACTCCAACGCCACCCGCGGGAACATCGACGTCACGCTGACCGTCCGCGAGACCCAGCCCGCGTGACCTCGCGGCCCAGCCCCCTGTCCGTGGACGAGAGGACGACCACCCTGTGACCAGCAACCGCGAGATCCACCTGGCCAGCCGCCCCCAGGGTTGGCCCACCGAAGACACCTTCCGGCTCGTCGAGACCGACGTCCCGACGCCCGGACCGGGCCAGATCGTGGTCCGCAACCAGTACATGTCCGTCGACCCGTACATGCGCGGACGGATGAACGACGTCAAGTCGTACGTGCCGCCGTTCGCGCTCGACGCGCCGCTCGACGGCGCCGCGATCGGCGAGGTGGTGGCCAGCGAGGCGGCGGACATCGCCGTCGGGACCACCGTCCAGCACGGGCTCGGCTGGCGCGAGTACGCGCTGCTCGACGCGACGGCCGCCCGCCCGGTCGACCCGAGCGTGGCACCGGCCAGCGCGTACCTGAGCGTGCTCGGCATGACCGGCCTGACCGCGTACGCCGGGCTGCTGGAGGTGGCCGCGATGAAGCCCGGCGAGACGGTCTTCGTCTCCGCCGCGGCCGGCGCGGTGGGCAGCCTGGTCGGCCAGATCGCCAAGCTCAAGGGCGCCGGCCGGGTCATCGGCAGTGCCGGCTCGCCGGCCAAGGTCGAGCGGCTCCGGGCGCTGGGCTTCGACGCCGCCTTCGACTACCACGACGGGGTTCGCGAGTCGCTGCGGGCGGCCGCCCCGGACGGCGTCGACGTGTACTTCGACAACGTCGGCGGCGACCACCTGGAGGCGGCGATCTCGGTCATGAACCTGCACGGTCGGGCCGCCATCTGCGGCATGATCGGGCAGTACAACGCCACCGAGCCGCCGGCCGCCCCGCGCAACCTGGCCCTGGTCATCGGCAAGCGGCTCACCCTGCGCGGCTTCCTGGTCAACGATCACAACGACGTGCGGGCGGCGTTCGTGCGCGACGTCTCGGGCTGGCTGCGCGACGGCACGCTCTCCTACGACGAGACGATCGTGGACGGCATCGAGAACGCCCCGGCGGCGTTCCTCGGCCTGCTGCGCGGCGAGAACCTCGGCAAGATGCTCGTCAAGGTGTGACGCACAACTCGTGTACGGCGGTCGACCCGATCGGGTCGACCGCCGTCGCGCGTGCGGAGGATAGGCTCGCGGCATGACGGTGGCGGTACGGGTGATCCCCTGTCTGGACGTGGACGCCGGGCGGGTGGTCAAGGGGGTCAACTTCCTCGACCTGCGTGACGCCGGCGACCCGGTGCAGCTGGCCGCCGCGTACGACCGGGCCGGCGCGGACGAGTTGACCTTCCTCGACGTCACCGCGTCCTCCAGCGACCGGGGCACCATGCTCGACGTGGTGCGCCGCACCGCCGAGTCGGTGTTCATCCCGCTGACCGTCGGCGGTGGGGTCCGGCAGGTCGCCGACGTGGACACCCTGCTGCGCGCCGGAGCAGACAAGGTCGGCGTGAACACCGCCGCCATCGCCCGTCCGGAGCTGATCGCCGAGATCGCCGACCGGTTCGGCCGGCAGGTGCTCGTGCTCTCCCTCGACGTGCGTCGGTCGCCGAACGGCGGCACGCCCAGTGGCTTCGAGGTCACCACCCACGGGGGTCGGCGCGGCACCGGCATCGACGCCGTGTGGTGGGCGCACCGGGGCGCCGAGTTGGGGGCGGGGGAGATCCTGCTCAACTCGATGGACGCCGACGGCACCAAGGCAGGCTTCGACCTGGAGTTGATCGCCGCGGTGCGGGCGGTCGTGGACGTGCCCGTGGTCGCCAGTGGGGGCGCCGGGGAGGTGGCCCACTTTCCGCCAGCGATCGGCGCCGGCGCGGACGCGGTGCTCGCCGCCAGCGTCTTCCACTTCGGCGAGCTGACCGTGGCCGAGGTCAAGGACGCGCTGCGCCTCGGCGGCCATCCGGTGCGCTGACCCGGTCAGCGCTCGCCGGAGTGCCCCTCCAGTGACCGGCGCGGGGTGGGGATCGAGCGGACCGCGTACTCCTGGACGGCAGCCGCGTGGTCGGCCTCGTCCAGGATCCAGTCGGCGCTGCCGGGCTCGTGCCGGCGGGTCAACACACCCTGCACGGTGTCCACCATGGTCGCCACCCCCGCGCGCGGGCGGGTACGCCACAGCTGCTCACCCTCGGCGGTGATCCGGAACCAGCCGTCGGCGACGCTGACCAACCCGGCGCCGACCAGCCGCTGGACCGCGGCCTCCACCTCGTGCCGTTGCGGGATCGCGTGGTTGAGGTGGTCGGCGGTGGAGAGCACGTCGGCCAGGCGGACGCCCTCTGGCCGTCGACTTGTGGCTGACCGACGGTGCCGTCCCGCGCCGCTCGCGATGACGAGCGACACGAAGATCCAGGCGTCCGTCCAGCGCCAACCGTTCTCCCCCATGCAGAGATGATGACGGCGCGCGTCGCGGAAGGGAACACCCACCCTCCAACCGGTGTCCGGCACCACCGCCACGTACCGGTTCGCGGACGGTCGGTGAGGGTTCAGCCGGCGGGGGTGGCCGGCGCGGGGCTACCCGGCGGGGGCGCGGCACTGTCGGGTGTGGTGCCCTCCGGCACGGCGCTCTCGGGTGCCGGAGCTTCCGGCACGGGGCTCTCGGGTGCCGGAGCTTCCGGCATGGGGCTCTCGGGTGCCGGAGCTTCCGGCACGGCGAACAGCGGGATGAAGAACTGGGCCAACGGACCGATGGCCAGCGCGTACGCGACGGTGCCCACACCGACCGTGCCGCCGAGCAGCCAGCCCAGCGCCAGCACGGTGACCTCGATGACGGTGCGCACCAGCCGGACCGACCGGCCGGGCCGGCGGGCCACGTACCCGGTCATCAAGCCGTCGCGAGGGCCGGGGCCCAACCGGGCGCCGAGGTACAGAGCGGTGGCGGCACCGTTGGCGACGATGCCGGTGATCAGCATCGCGATCCGGACGCTGAGCGGGCCACCCGCGGGCAGCAGGGCCAGGGTGGCGTCCACGACCAGGCCGATCACCACGACGTTGCTGACCGTGCCGAGGCCCGGTCGCTGCCGCAGCGGGATCCAGAGCAGCAGCACCAGCGCGCCGACGCCGATGGTGACCGTGCCGAAGGAGAGCTCGGTCAGCTTGGAGAGACCCTGGTGGAACACGTCCCACGGGTCGAGGCCCAGGTGGGAGCGGATCATCAGGGCCATGCTGACCCCGTAGAGCGCGAGCCCGAGGTAGAGCTGGACCAGCCGTCGAACCGGCCGGTGCCGCAGATTGCCAAGCAGTGCCATGCATGCCACCCTAGGTGCCAATCCTCCGCGAGGAAGAAGCCAATATCCGAGGAGTGGCTATGAGCGGGCAGGTACGCGGTGTCCAATTGGCCCGTCTGCTCGGGCAGTGGCATGCCCTGCCGGGTCGCCGACGCAGCCCTGACTACGCCGCGCTGGCCGGCTCGGTGCGCGGGCTGCTCGCCGACGGCCGGCTGCCGCTGGGCGTCCGCCTGCCGGCCGAACGGGAACTGGCCGAGGCGCTGCGGATCAGCCGGACCACGGTCACCGCCGCCTACCGGCAGCTGCGCGAGACCGGGCACCTGGCCAGCCGTCGGGGCGCCGGCAGCTGGACGATGCTGCCCGGCAACCACCGGGTGGCCAGCACCGGCCTGTGGACCCCGCTGGACGACCGGGAGATGCTCGACCTCGGCGTCGCGGCGCTGGCCGCCCCGCCGCAGCTGCTGTCGGCCGCTCGGGCCGCCACCGAGGACCTGCCCCGCTACCTGAGCGGGGCCGGCTACCACCCGACCGGCATCATCGAGCTACGCGAGGCGGTGGCCGACGCGTACACCGCTCGGGGTCTGCCCACCTCGGCCGACCAGATCATGGTCACCAGCGGCACCCAGCACGCACTGGATCTGGTGTTGCGGCTCGCGCTGGCCCCGGGCGGCGCCGTGCTGGTCGAGTCCCCGACCTACCCCAACGCCCTCGCCGCGCTGGCCGGCCGGAGGGCCCGGATCACCACCCACGGTCTGGCCGCCGACGCCGGCTGGGAGCCCGACCTGCTGCTGGGCAGCCTCCGGCAGACCCGGCCGAAGCTGGCGTACCTGATTCCGGAATTCCAGAACCCGACGGGGCACCTGATGCCCGCCTCGCTGCGCGAGCGCGTGGTGGCCGCCGCGCACGCGGTCGGCACCGACCTGGTCATCGACGAGTCCTTCGTGGACCTGTCGATGGACGACACCGCCCTGCCGCCCCCGGTCGCCACCTACGACCGGCACAGCCGAGTGATCAGCATCGGGGGGATGAGCAAGCCCTACTGGGGTGGCCTGCGGATCGGCTGGGTGCGCGCGTCCGCGCCGCAGGTGCAGCGACTGGCCGCCGTACGGGTCGGGGTCGACATGGCCAGCCCGGTGCTGGACCAACTGGTCGCTGTGCACCTGCTCGCCGACGCCGAGGCCATCGTCGCCGACCGCCGCGTCCAGTTGGCCGTGCAGCGGGATGCGCTGCTCGGCGCGCTGGCGCACCAACTGCCCGAGTGGCGGGTCACGGTGCCACGGGGTGGTGTGACGCTCTGGGCCGAGCTGGACGGCCCGATTTCGAGCGCGCTGGCCCGGGCCGCTGAGGAGGTCGGCGTACGACTGGCACCCGGCCCCCGGTTCGGCCTGGACGGCACCCTGGAGCGCTTCCTGCGGCTGCCGTTCACCCTGCCCGCGGCGGACCTCGTGGAGGCCGTCGGGCGGATCGCGGCGATCCGTTACGACCTGGACCGGGCCGGTCGCCAGCGGTGGCGCGAGCCGGCCGCCATCGCCTGAGCGCCCCCGCTGCCACGACCGCCGGTGGCCCGGCACCCGCTCGGGTGCCGGCCCACCGACGGCGTGTCAGAGCTCGGCGAGGGTGCCGGCGTACATCTTGTCGATCTCGGCGGCGAAGTTGCTCTCCACACCACGCCGCTTGATCTTCAACGACGGGGTGATCTCGCCGTCCTCGATGGTCAGGTCGCGAGGCAGGATGGCCACCTTCTTGATCGTCTCCCAGCGGTTGAGCTTGGAGTTGAGCTCGGCGACGTACTCCTCGACCATCGTCCGGGCCTCGGCCGACGCGACGATCTCGGTGTAGCTGCGCCCCTCCAGCGGGCCGCCGGCGGCCCAGCCGCGGATCGCGTCCGGGTCCAGGGTGACCAGCATCGTGCAGAAGTTGCGGGCCTGACCGACGACAACCGCCTGCGAGGTGTACGGGCAGATGGCCTTGAACATTCCCTCGATGTGCGACGGCGCGATGTACTTGCCGCCCGAGGTCTTGACCAGGTCCTTCTTGCGGTCGGTGATGCGCAGGTAGCCCTGCTCGTCCAGAGTGCCGATGTCCCCGGTGCGGAAGAAGCCGTCCTCGGTGAACGCGGCGGCGGTCTCCTCCGGCAGGTTGTGGTAGCCGCGCATCACCGGCCGACCACGCACCAGGATCTCCCCGTCGGTGTCGATTCGGCACTCCAGGTCGCCCATCGCCTGGCCCACCGTGCCGATCCGCAGCCCGGCCGGCGGGTTGACGAAGTTGCCGGCGCTGGTCTCGGTCAGGCCGTAGCCCTCGGAGATCGGCAGGTTCGCGGCGGCGAAGAAGGTGGCGATCTCCGGGCTGAGCGGTGCGGCGCCGGACACCAGCACCCGCATCCGCCCGCCCAGGCGGGCCTGGAGCTTGCTGAACACCAGCTTCTCGGCCAGCCCGTAGCGCAGCTTCAGCCCGCCCGACACCGGCTTGCCGGCCTGTTCCAGGGCCACCTTCTCCTTGCCGACCCGGACGCCCCAGGCGAAGATCTTCGCCTTCGCGCCGCCGGCGCCCTGCGCGGTGGTCACCGCCTTGTTGTAGACCTTCTCGAACACCCGGGGAGCGCCGCACATCAGCGTCGGACGGATGACCGAGAGGAGGTCGACCAGCTTGTCCACCCGACCGTCCACGTAGGTGGGCAGGCCGACGTGGATGGCGCCGCAGAGCAGGGTCTTGCCGAACGAGTGAGCCAACGGCAGCCACAGGTACTGCAGGTCGTCGTCGCGCAGCAGCCCGACCTCCGCCTGCGCCACGGCCTCCCAGCACCAGCCGCCGTGCAGCAGCTCGACGCCCTTGGGTTGGCCGGTGGTGCCGGAGGTGTAGATCAGCGTGGCCAGGTGGTCCGGGCCGATGCCGGCCACGAGCATGTCGATCAGATCCGGCTCCGCGGCCAGCGCCTGGGCGCCGCGCTCCTCCAACTCGGCGAGCGTCAACTGCGCAATCGCGGCGGTCGGGTCGACGGCGCCGTCGAGGAGCACCACGTGGGTGAGCGCGGGCAGGGCCGCACCGGCGATCTTCGCCGCCTGGGCCGGGTTCTCCGCGAACAGCACCTTCGACCCGGAGTCCGCGATGATGTACGTCGCGTCCGCCGGCTCGGTGGTCGGGTAGACGGTGGTGGTCGCGCCACCGGCGCACATGATGCCGAGGTCGGCGATCACCCACTCCAGCCGGGTGTTGGCGAGGATCGCGACCGGGTCCTCCTGGCTGACGCCCAGGCCGTGCAGGCCGGCGGCGACCGCCTTTGCGCGCTGGCCGACCTGCGCCCAGGTCAGCCAGACGGGCCCCGAGTCGTCGGGGTTCGGGGACGCGAACGCGTGCCGGTCGGGGGTGGCCGCCACGCGCTTGAGGAACATGTCCGGGATGGAGCGGTACGGTACATCGAGAGCCATCGCTGTAGCCGCCTTCGGGGGTGGTGGCGTGACGGTCGTCACGTCATGATGGTTACCGAAGAGTATTGCCTGTCGCCATGCATCGGCTAGCCCTGGTGATCGTCCGGCCGTCCCATCCCACCCACCGGTAGGGCCGATCAGGCGTACCGGGCAGCCACCATTGACCAGTCGTAGGTGGCCCGGACCCAGTTGCGCCGGGCGGCCAACGCGTCGCGGATCTCGTCGTCACCGGCGGCCCGGAGCGTCTCCTCCACGTCCAGGTACGTCGCCAACCCCTGGTTGAACCGGTGTGCCGCACCCCGGAGCGCGGTCGCCTCGTCCGCGTCGCTGTCCTGGGCGATCACCGTGACCAGGTTGTGCCCGTCCGGGTCGGCCTGGCTCTCCTTGCCGTAGGAGAAGAGGTCGTTGCACCAGCAGACCAGATCCACAGCCAGGAGGTCCAGGGCGACCAGCCCCGGGTTGACGCGCTGGGTCGGCCCGGAGGGTCGCGTGGACGCCAGGTCGGTCAGGGTGAGGCAGGGGTGCACGCCGCCGATGTGCCGGCGCAGTTGGACGTACTCCGCCATCTCGGGCACACGCCGACGTTCCCGGTTGCCCGCCTCCCAGAGCAACGCCAGCAGGTACTCCCGCATCTGACTGACGAACCGCAGCAGCAGTCCAGCGTCATCGTGCAGCCGGGTCCGGCGGCAGAGGTCGTGCAGCGCATCACCCAGCGGCCCGACGGCTGGCGGTACGACCTCCAGGTCACCACACCGGTCAAGCACGTCGAGCAGGGTGCTGATCGCCGGTCCCAGCCGGACCGGGTCGGCGCCCAGGCCGTCCTCGTCGCAGGCGTCGTCCATCACGAAGAGCCAGCTGATCAGGTCGGTGAGCAGCCGTAACCCCTCCACCGAGCCGTCCGGGCAGGCGCGGCCGGCCAGTCCGGCGGCGTCGGCCCGTGCCAGGCGGCGTACACGTTGGCCGGAATCGACCAGCCCGAACGTGCTTGCCCACTCGATGCTCTCACTCGCCACCTGGTCCGTGGCACCATGGCGCTCCATGGGGAACGGTGGTTCCCGCAGCGCCGAAATCGCGAACTCCCGCACAGTGTGCCCCCACTCCGTGCCGCCGGCGCGGTGAAGCGTACGGGAGAAAGAGTCAGGGCGCTTCGTTGGGTGTGGGGAATCCGACAGTCTTTCGGTGACCGTTTACGTACATGGGGTCACATCCCCAGGTTGGCGGCGCGCAGCCGTCGAGCCGCTTCCGCTGAACCGTTCAGTTGGACTCGGGCCACCCGCTGCCGGCCGGAGAAGAACAGCGCCAACTCCGCCGGGGAGCCCACCAGGCGCAGCCGCTCCCCGCCGCGACCGACGGAGACCTCGCCATGGCCGGGCGCCTGCACGTAGAGGTCAGCCGGAAAGCGGCGCAGTGCCAGCCGGGCCATCGGGAACGCGCGTTTCCAGAGCGCGCTCTGCAGGCCGGTGGGCAGATCGCGCGGCTGCCACCCGGAGCCGGCCCGTCGGACATCCTCGTGATGGATGAAGAACTCCATCGTGTTGGCCAGCTCGTCAGTGACCGGGTTGCTGACCGGGCTCCACAGCGGCGGTCGCCGCACCTGCGCCACCAGTTCGGGGTAGGGCCGTGCGGCGAGTCGCTGACGGACCCGCTCGGCGTAGCCGCGCAGCGGCGGCAGCACGATCCCACCCGCCGCGTCCGGACGGCGCTCCCGCAGCACCAGATGCGCGGCGAGGTCACGGGTCGCCCAGCCCTCGTTGATCGTCGGTGCGGCCGGCCCGAGGGCCAGCAGGAGATCGGCCAGCGCCTCGCGCTCGACTCGGGCGTACCGCGGCATGGCCCGATCGTAGGCCCGGTGACCCGTCGGCGCGCGGTGGCGGCCTCCGTCCGGCGTCGGCGTCGGCGGCCGTCCGGTACGTGACGGTCGACATATCCCGTCTGGGTCGGCGGCACTGGCCCCGACCGGTAAGGATGAGGGAGATAATTGCGGCTTACGGCGGGGGAGAGCGTGGCGAGCAAGACAAGTCGGGACGTTCTCAGTCGAGGGCTGGGGGTCCTGCGGCAGGCGATCCGTGAGCAGCCGAGGATCTTCACGGTGGCCGTGATCGGCAGCGTGCTCTTCGGCGGGATGATCATCGTCAGCGCCCGGGTGGTCGGGTCGGTCATCGGTGAGGTGGCGCTTCCGGCAATCGAACGCGGCGAGGTCGGTGCCGGCACCCTGGCGTTGGCCGCGGCCGCGTTGTTCGGGATCAGCGTGCTGCGGGTGGCGGGCATCTTCGGCCGCCGGATCGGCGCCGGTTACATGCAGTACCGCCTCCAGGCCTCCTACCGCCGCAGGGTCACCCGTCGGTACCTGGAGCTGCCGCTGTCCTGGCACCACCGCAACTCCACCGGCACGCTGCTGTCCAACGCCAACTCCGACGTCGAGGCGGCCTGGTACCCGATCGCGCCGCTGCCGTTCGCCGTCGGCACGTTGGTGATGTTGGTCGGCGCGATCGTGTCCCTCTTCGCCACCGACTGGGCGCTCGCCCTGGTCGGCCTCGCCGTCTTCCCCGCGCTGTTCGCGCTCAACGTCGTCTACTCCCGCCGGATGGCTCCCCGGCAGGCGCGGGCGCAGCGCCTGCGCGCGGAGGTGAGCGGGATCGCCCACGAGAGCTTCGACGGCGCCCTGGTGGTCAAGACGATGGGCCGCGAGGCCCAGGAGACCGCCCGGTTCGCGGGCCGCGCCGGTGAGCTGCGCGACTCGCTGATCGCGGTCGGCCGGCTGCGCGGCATCTTCGACCCGCTGCTGGAGACGCTGCCCAGCCTCGGCACCCTCGCCGTGCTGGTGGTCGGGGCGTTCCGGTTGCGTCAGGGCGCGATCAGCGTGACCGAGCTGGTCAGCGTGGCCTTCCTCTTCACCGTGCTGGCGTTTCCGGTGCGGGCCATCGGGTGGGTGCTGGCCGAGCTACCGCGCAGCGTCGCCGGCTGGGACCGGGTCCGCCGGGTGCTCGACGCCACCGGCGAGATGCCGTACGGGCAGCGGGTGCTGGACTCGGCCGACGCCGGCCCGGCCACCCTCACCTTCAGCGACGTGCACTACTCCTACCCGCCGGCCGAAGCCCACCCGCCCGGCGCGCAGGTCCTCGGCGAGGTCGGCTTCACGGTGCCGTCCGGCCGGACGGTGGCTCTGGTGGGGCCGACCGGTGCCGGCAAGTCCACAATCGCCTCGCTGGCGGTGCGGCTCGTCGACCCGGACTCCGGCACGGTGAGCCTGGACGGCGTGGACGTGCGCGAGCTGACCTCCGCGTCGCTGGCCGGCACGATGGCCCTGGTCGCCCAGGTGCCCTTCATCTTCGACGACACGGTCCGCGCCAACATCGCCCTCGACCGGCCCGGTGTCGACGACGAGGTGGTCTGGGCGGCGCTGCGGCTGGCCGAGGCGGACGGGTTCGTCGCCGCGCTGCCCGATGGCCTGGACACCATGGTCGGCGAGCGGGGCACCTCACTCTCCGGCGGTCAGCGCCAGCGGCTCACCCTGGCCCGCGCGCTGGCCGGTCGACCGCGCCTGCTGGTGCTCGACGACGCGACCAGCGCGGTCGATCCTCGAGTGGAGGCGGCCATCCTGGCGGGACTTCGGTCGTCGACCGCGGAGGCGGGGGTTCCAGCCGCGTCGATCCTGGTGGTGGCGTACCGCCGGGCGACCATCGCGCTCGCCGACGAGGTCATCTACGTGGAACAGGGACGGGTGGTCGCCCGGGGCACCCACAGCGAGTTGTTGGCCACCGTTCCCGGGTACGTCGACCTGGTCACCGCCTACGAGCAGGCCGAGGTCGAGCGAGCGCAGGAAAGTTCGTACGGCGACGACGTGGCGCCGCTGCCGTCGGGCCTGGAAATCGAGGTGGACCGGTGAGCGCGAGGAGTGCAGCGAAGCGGAGCCCCGCAGTCGCGAACGAAAGGCAAGACCGGTGAGCGCGAGGAGTGCAGCGAAGCGGAGCCCCGCAGTCGCGAACGAAAGGCAAGACCGGTGAGCGCGAGGAGTGCAGCGAAGCGGAGCCCCGCAGTCGCGAACGAAAGGCAAGACCGGTGAGCGCGAGGAGTGCAGCGAAGCGGAGCCCCGCAGTCGCGAACGAAAGGCAAGACCGGTGAGCGTCAAGACCGAAGAGCGGGTTGAGAGGGACGAGACGACCTGGCAGACCCTGCGCCGGGGCCTGGCGCTCTCGCCGGAGCTGCGGATCGGTCTGGCCGGCACGTTGGGCCTGGCGCTGGTCTACATGGTCGGTCGGGTCGCCGTGCCGGTCGCCGTGCAGCAGGGTATCGACGGGGGCCTCGTCGGTGGTCTGAATCTGAACGTGGTCTGGTCCGTGGTGGCGATCACCGCGGCGATCCTGACGATCACCACGATCTGCGGCTACCTGATGATGCGCCGGCTGTTCACTGTCAGCGAGACGGCGCTGGCCAACGTCCGGACGCGGGCGTTCCGACACGTGCACGACCTGTCGATGTTGCACCAGCAGTCGGAGCGGCGGGGTTCGCTGGTCTCGCGGGTGACCAGCGACGTCGACCAGATCACCCAGTTCCTCCAGTGGGGCGGGGTGATCCTGCTGGTCAACCTGGGTCAGCTGGTGGTCACCACCGCCGTCATGCTGGCGTACTCCTGGCAGTTGACACTTGTGGTGCTGGCCGCGTTCCTGCCGGCGGTGTTCGTCATCCGGCAGTTGCAACGTCGCCTCGGCGGCGCGTACGCGACGGTGCGTCAACGCACCGGGACGTTGCTCGGCGCGATCGGCGAGAGCGTGGTGGGCGCGCCGGTGATCCGGGCGTACGGGATCGCCGGGCGCACTGAGCGGCGGCTGGACGAGGCGATCGACAGCCAGCGGCTGGCTCAGCAGCGGGCGATCCGGATCAGCATCGTGGGCAGCTCGGTGGGGGAGTTGGCGGCGGGGTTGGCGCTGGCCGGCGTGGTGGTGCTCGGCGTGCTGTTGGGGGTGGACGGCACGCTGTCGATCGGCCAGCTGACGGCGTTCCTCTTCCTGGTGACGCTCTTCATCCAGCCGGTGCAGATCGCCACCGAGGTGCTCAACGAGGCGCAGAACGCGATCGCCGGGTGGCGTCGGGTGCTGGACGTGCTGGACGTCGCCCCGGACGTGGCCGACCCGGGGGAGCAGGGGCGGGAGCTGCCGGGCGGGCCGTTGGACATCCGGTTCGCCGGGGTGCGGTTCGCCTATCCGGGTGGCCCGCCGGTGCTGCACGACATCGACCTGGAGATCCCGGCGAAGAGTCGGGTGGCGGTCGTCGGTGAGACCGGTAGCGGCAAGACCACGTTCGCCAAGTTGCTGACCCGTCTGATGGATCCGTCGGCCGGGGTGGTGCGGCTGTCCGGGGTGCCGTTGACGGACGTCCGGTTCGATTCGCTGCGTTCCCGGGTGGTGATGGTGCCGCAGGACGGGTTCCTGTTCGACGCGACGGTGGGGGACAATGTCCGGTTTGCCCGTCCGGAGTTGACCGACGAGCAGTTGGGCACCGCCTTCACCGAGCTGGGCCTGTCGGACTGGCTGGAGGGTCTGCCGGCGGGGTTGGACACGCCGGTAGGGGAGCGCGGCGAGGCGCTCAGCGTCGGGGAGCGTCAGCTTGTCGCGTTGGCCCGCGCGTATGTGGCCGACCCGGATCTGCTGGTGCTCGACGAGGCGACCAGCGCGGTGGACCCGGCGACGGAGGTGCGGTTGCAACGCACGCTGGATGCGGTCACCCGTGGTCGGACCACCCTCGCGATCGCGCACCGGCTCTCCACGGCGCAGGCCGCCGACGAGGTGATCGTGGTGGACCGGGGGCGGGTGGTGCAGCGCGGCCCGCACGACGAGTTGGTCCGGGACGCCGACTCGGTGTACGGGCTGCTCTACGCCTCGTGGCTGGAGCAGACCCGGTGAGATGCGTGGTGTGGTGGACGTCGACGGTCGGGTGCTCTAGGCTCCGGGTTAGGTAAGCCTAACCTTTGAAGGAGGTCGCGCCATGCGGCCCAACTCCGCCGAGATCGTCCGTACCCTCGTCGCCGGTCGCCTGCCCGGTCTCGTGCACCTGGCCCACCGGCCGGGCCCGCACCACGCCCGGCACGTCACCGACCCGGATGGGCGGGTGCTGCTGCTGGTGCCGGTTGCCAGTCACCTGGCCGCAGCCCTGCAACCGGCCGCCGGGGGCAGCGACGTTGCGGTGGTGCTCGACGTGCTCGACCTGCCGCCCGCCGCCGGCGCGCCCGGCCTGGGTCGGGCCTGGGTGTCCGGCTGGGCGGCCGAGCTGCGCGGCGACGAGGCCCGCCGGGCGGCTGTCGACTTCGCCGCGGTGGAGCCGACCGGTGACCTGCTCGACCTCGGCACCCGGTTCCGGCTGTTCCGCTTCGAGGTGGTCGAGGTCCGCTGGGAGCGGGCCGGCGTCGTGCACCGGATCGACCCGGTGGAGTACGCCGAGGCTGAGCCGGACCCGGTGCACCCGGTCGAGGCCCGCCTGCTCGCCGACCTCGCCGAGTGCCACGGCGCCCAGGTGACGGAGTACCTGCGCCGGCAGCTCGGGTTGACCGCGCAGACCCCGGGCGCGCCACCCCGGGTGGTGCGCATCGACCGCTACGGACTGGTGGTCGCCCTCGGCCAACCCGGTGCCCGGCGTCGGGTCCGGCTGGCCTTCCCGGGCCCGATAACCGATCCAGCCGAGTTGCCCCGCCTACTACCCCCGCTGCGACTCACGGCCGACGCCCGCCCGCCACGCTGACCCGACCTGCCCTGCCCTGCCCCGCCCCGCCCCGCCCCGCCCCGCCCCGCCCCGCCCTGCCCTGCCCTGCCCTGCCCTGCCCTGCCCTGCCCTGCCCTGCCCTGCGTCGATCTTGCACTTTCGGTTGTTGAAATGCGCAAGCTTGTCCCTTTTGCTGGGACAGGAAGTGCAAGATCGACGCAGGGCCCGGGGTCGACGCAGGGCCTGGGGTCGACGCCGACGCCGACGCCGGGGTGGGGCGCTAGCTTGGTAGGGGGCCGGTTAGGTAGCGCTGGATGGTGGGGCCGACCACGGCCACCAGGGTTTCCGGGTCTGCCGAGGCGACCGGCTCAAGGCGTACCACGTGCCGCATCATGGCCAGGCCGATCATCTGGGTGGCTACCAGGGAGCCCCGCAGCGGTAGCTCGGCCGGATCGACGTCGAGGTTTTCGAGCACCCGGCGCAGCACCTGGGTGGTGACGAACTCCCGCAGCAGTCGAGCGGTCCACTCGTTGCTCACCGCGGAGCGCAGCAGTGCCTGCGCGGCGCTGCCGGCCGGGGAGTCCCAGACGCCGAGGAAGACGCGCACCATCCGCTCACCGGCGGCATCCCGGTCACCGGCGAGCACCTTCGGCACCAGTTGACCGGGGTCGACCGGAAAGTTCATCGCGGCCAGGAAGAGCTGGTCCTTGCTGCCGAAGTAGTGGTGCACCAGCGCCGGGTCGACCTGCGCCGTACCGGCGATGGCCCGGATCGAGGTGGCGTCGAAACCACGTTCGGCGAACGCCGTCCGCGCCGCGTCGAGAATCGCCTCCCGGGTGCCCGGTTTGCCGGGTCGCCGGCCGGTTCGCCGCGTCATCGCCGCCCTTCGTTCGTCCGCCTGGGCCCGTCGTGGGCCAGCCCGGCCCACGCTGGGGTCGACCGCCGTGCTGGCCGCCGTCCCCGGCGTGGGCGGTCAGCCGCTGCGGCGGCGCAGGGTGGCCGCCGCGAGCACCAGCGCCAGCACCACCGCGCCGAGCACCACCGCGACATCCCGCCACATCCGGCCGGTCGGTTCGGCGTGGGCGCCGACCTCCTGCAACGCCTCGATGGCGTACGACAGGGGGAAGG
This sequence comes from Micromonospora sp. CPCC 205558, assembly GCF_036902955.1. Taxonomy (NCBI): domain Bacteria; kingdom Bacillati; phylum Actinomycetota; class Actinomycetes; order Micromonosporales; family Micromonosporaceae; genus Micromonospora; species Micromonospora sp. CPCC 205558. The sequence continues at coordinate 109,104 of NZ_JBAKHR010000005.1, read as the reverse complement.
CGTCACTGAGCGCCTGGAGCCAACCGGCCATCTGGTCGCGGGCCACGAACAGCCCGCAGAGCAGCAGTTGGGGGATCACCACGACTGGCAGGAACTGTACTGCCTGGAACTCGGTGCGGGCGAAGGCACTGCACAGCAGCCCGAGGGCGACGCCGAGCACGGCGTCGAGCACGGCGATCCCGATCACCAGCCCGATGCTGCCGGCGGTCTCCAGACCGAAGATCCAGTACGCGACGGCGGCGGCGACGGCGGCCTGCACGGCGGCGGCCAGCCCGAACGCGATGCCGTACCCGAAGAGCAGATCGAGCTTGCCCAGCGGGGTGGTGAGCAGGCGCTCCAGCGTGCCCGAGGTGCGTTCCCGCAGCATGGCGATGCTGGTCACCAGAAACATGATCACGAAGGGGAAGATGCCGAGCATCACCAGCGCGATCCGGTCGAAGGTCGTCGGCTGGCCGGGCGGGGTCGGTTGGTCGGCGTACATGAAATAGACAAGGGTGAGGAGAACGGCCGGCACCACCACGAGCAGCGCGATGGTCCGCCGGTCGTGCCGGAGCTGACGCAGGATGCGGCCGGTGGTGGCGGCGAGGATTCGCGGGTTCATCGTGTCTCCCGTGCGGCGGTCGCGTCGGTGCTGGTGGCGGCGGCCTCGCCGGCCCGGATGAGCCGCAGGAACGCCTCGTCGAGGTCGTCCACCCCGGCGGCGGCGCGGATCGCGGCCGGGCTGTCGTCGGCGATCAACCGCCCCTGGCGGATCAGCAGCAGACGGTCGCAACGGGCTGCCTCGTCCATCACGTGGCTGGACACCAGCAGCGTGGTGCCGGCGGCGGCCATCGCGTGGAACCGGGCCCACAGGTCGGCCCGCAGCACCGGGTCCTGCCCGACGGTCGGCTCGTCGAGGATGACCAGCTCCGGCTCCCCGACCAGGGCGCAGGCGAGCGAGGCCCGACTGCGTTGACCGCCGGAGAGGGTGCCGACCAGTTGACCGGCCGCCTCGGCCAGCCCGACATCGCTTATCGCCCGATCGGCCTCGGCGCGCCCACGCCCGTACAGGGCCGCGAAGTAACGGGCGTTCTCCCGGACGGTCAGGTCGGCGTAGACGCTCGGTGCCTGGGTGAGGTAGCCCACCCGGTGCCGCAGCGCGGGGGTGCCCGCCGGTTGGCCGAGCACGGTGACCGTCCCGCCGGCGACCAGCTGCACCCCGACCACCGCGCGCATGAATGTGGTCTTGCCGCTGCCGCTGGGGCCGAGCAGGCCGGTGACCGCGCCGCGCGGGACCCGGCAGCTGATGCCGTCCAGCACCCGCCGCCCACCCCGGTCGACGACCAGGTCGTGGACGGCTATCGCATCGTCCATCACACACCTCCACAGAAACTCATCGCCTGTTGAACTCAACGCTAGGTGAAATACCGTGCCCGGCGCAACGGCCCGGGACCGGCGGCCGATTGTCGACCGTCGCGGGGAGCGCGAGAACGGGCAGTAGGCTTCGGACCGGACACGAAGTCCGGCAACGGGCATTGCGTACCGATCGGACGTGCGGCACGATGGCGCGGTGGGTCACGCTCCGTTACCGGATAGCGGTTTTCTTGAGGATTGGGCCGCGCGGTTGCGGCAAGCCGCCGAGCGGCCGGTCGTCGGCATCCTGTTGCGCGGCAGCCACGCCCGCCGCGCCGCCACCGCACACAGCGACGTCGACCTCGACGTGCTGGTCGGTGGCACCCCGTACGCGGTCCGCCGGGCCTACCTGACCGAGACCGCAGGCCAGGTCACCCACGTCTCGGTGGCCGCCCGTGACGTCCGGTCCTGGGTGCACCGCCTCGGCGAACCGGCCGACTGGGCGTTCGGGCTGCCGGTCACCGCGCCGGCCCGGCTGCTCTGGGCCGACCCGCACTGGCGTCCCAGGATCGATCTGCCGGTGCTGTGTCAACCCGCCGAGCCACCCCGGCTGGAAGAGATGATCGCCACGCTGGGTAAGGCCGCCGCCGCCCGCGCGGTCAACGATCGCCTCGGGGTCCGCCTCGCCGTCGCCGACCTGGCACGGCTCTGCCCCTCGGTGTTGCGCCCGGCCAACCCGTCCGTGCGGGTCCACTCCCGCCGGAATGCCTTCGCGGCGGCCCTGGACCTGCCGGTGACCCCACCGGGCTACCGGGCGGACATGCTGCTCTGCCTCGGGCTGCGCCCCGGCGCTACCGGGCAGCTCTGGGCCGCCGCCGTGCGGCTGGTCGCCGGAACGCTGCCGTTGATTCGGCCGTACGCGGAGGAAATCGCCGAGACGGCCGGCGCGGACCTCGCCGCCGCCCTGGTCGACGGCCGGTTGGACCGTTATGTCGCCCAACTGGCCCGGCCAGCCGGGCCCGCGCCGCGACCCCACCCCTCGGGGCTGCCGCAACCCCACCCCTCGGGGCCCGGGCCGCAGCCCTGGCGGGAGCGGTCGGCGGCGCCCGCGCCGCGTGCGGGAGAATTGGTAACTGTGCCCGTACCTGACCCGCCGGTGACCGGCGTACCCAGCGATCCGAACGAGCTGGCCGCGCCCGCGCCCGGGCGTCCCTCCCGGCTCGACCCGGCCATCGCCGCCCAGCTGCGCCGCACCGCCGACGGTCTGGTCGCCGCCGTGGTGCGCGCGCACGACTCCGGTGAGGTGCTGATGGTCGCCTGGATGGACGACGAGGCGTTGCACCGCACCCTCACCACCGGCCGGGCCACCTACTGGTCGCGTAGCCGACGCGAATACTGGGTCAAGGGCGCCACCTCCGGGCACCACCAGTACGTGCGGTCCGTCGCCCTGGACTGTGACGGGGACGCGCTGCTGGTGAGCGTGGAGCAGGTCGGCGCGGCCTGCCACACCGGCCACCGGACCTGCTTCTTCACCGAGCTGCCCGTCACTACGCCGGAGGCACTCCCATGACCGACGGCACCCTCAGCCCCGACCTGGCCACCTTCACCGCACTGGCCGCCGAGTGGCGGGTGGTGCCGGTCACCCGGCGGCTGCTGGCCGACGCGGAGACCCCGGTCGGGGTCTACCGGAAGCTGGCCGGTGGACCGGGCACGTTCCTGCTGGAATCGGCCGAGCAGGGCGTCGGCTCGGCGGGCATGGCCTGGTCGCGGTACTCGTTCATCGGCGTACGCAGCAGCGCCACACTCATCGAACGCGACGGCGTGGCGACCTGGCTCGGCCAGCCGCCGACCGGGCTGGCCACCGAGGGTGACCCGGTGCGGATGCTGCGGGAGACGGTTGCGGCGCTGGCCGGCCCGGTCGGGGACCCGTCCGACGGTCTGCCGCCGTTGACCGGGGGCATGGTCGGCTACCTCGGCTACGACCTGATCCGGCGCTTCGAGCGGTTGCCCGAGCTGACCGAGGACGACCTGGGCATCCCGGAGCTGGGCATGATGCTCGCCACCGACCTGGTGGTGCTCGACCACTACGACGGCTCGGCGATCCTGGTCGCCAACGCGGTGCTGCCGCCGTTGGACGCCCCGGACCGCGCCCCGCAGGTCGCCGCCGCCTATCACCACGCGGTGGGCCGGTTGGACGCGATGACCACGGCGCTGTCCCGGCCCATCCCGCCGATGATCTCCACAGTTGAGCGTCAGCCGGTCGGCGAGGTGCTCTGCCGTACGCCCGACGGCGGCTACCCGAAGGCGGTGGAGGCGGCCAAGGAAGCGATTCGGGCCGGCGAGTGCTTCCAGATCGTGCTCTCCCAGCGCTTCGAGCGGACGACCCACGCCGACCCGCTGGACGTCTACCGCGTGCTGCGCACCAGCAACCCCAGCCCGTACATGTACCTGCTCCGCTTCGACGGGTTCGACATCGTCGGCTCGTCTCCGGAGGCGCATCTGAAGGTCAGCGGGGGCGCGGAAGGGCGGCGCCGGGCGTTGCTGCATCCGATCGCCGGCACCCGGCCGCGGGGCGGCACCCCCGCGGCCGACGCCGCGCTCGCCGCCGAGCTGCTCGCCGACCCGAAGGAACGGGCCGAGCACGTGATGCTGGTCGACCTCGGTCGCAACGACCTGGGGCGGGTCTGTCAGCCTGGCAGCGTGGAGGTGCCGGAGTTCGCGACCATCGAGCGGTACAGCCACGTCATGCACATCGTCTCCACGGTCACCGGCACGTTGCGGGACGACCAGACCGCGTTCGACGCGCTGGCCGCGACCTTCCCCGCCGGCACGCTCTCCGGGGCGCCGAAGGTGCGCGCCATGGAGATCATCGAGGAGTTGGAGCCGGTCCGTCGTGGCCTCTACGGCGGCACCGTCGGGTACTTCGGCTTCGGTGGCGACCTGGACATGGCGATCGCCATCCGGACCGCGCTGATCCGCGACGGCCGCGCCTATGTGCAGGCCGGGGCGGGAGTGGTCGCCGACTCGGACCCGGCCGCCGAGGACCAGGAGACGCGGAACAAGGCCGCGGCAGTGCTGGCCGCGATCGCAGCCGCCGAAACTCTGAGGCCCGCTCGGTGAGCGCGAGGAGTGCAGCGCAGCGGAGCCCCGCAGTCGCGAACGAAGGGCCGGTTCGGTGAGCGCGAGGAGTGCAGCGCAGCGGAGCCCCGCAGTCGCGAACGAAGGGCCGGTTCGGTGAGCGCGAGGAGTGCAGCGCAGCGGAGCCCCGCAGTCGCGAACGAAGGGCCGGTTCGGTGAGCGCGAGGAGTGCAGCGCAGCGGAGCCCCGCAGTCGCGAACGAAGGGCCGGTTCGGTGAGCGCGAGGAGTGCAGCGCAGCGGAGCCCCGCAGTCGCGAACGAACGGCCCGCTCGGTGAGCGCGAGCGGCGGTGAGCGGTCTGTCGCGGGTCGGCGCGCGTTGACGTACGCCGTGCTGCTCTGCCTGGCCGGCGCGGGCCTGGCGCTGTGGGCGGCGACACGCAGTTGGTCGGTAGAGCTGTCGGTGCGTCCGGCGCCGCTGCCGCCGGTGCGCGACACCCGCAGCGGTGCGAGTCTGCTGCCCTGGTTGCCGGCGTTGGCCCTGGTGACCTTGGCCGGGGGCGGCGCGGTGCTGGCCACCCGGGGCCGCCTGCGGCGGGTGCTCGGTGTGCTGCTCGGCGTGCTCGCTCTGGCCGTGGCGGCCGGCGGCGGGTATGGGCTGGTAGCCGACATGGGTGGCTCGGTGAGCCGGCAGTGGCCGGCGCTCTGCCTGCTCGGTGGTCTGCTGGCCGCCGTGGGCGGCTGGTGGACGGCGTGGCGTGGCGGTGACTGGCCGGCGATGGGCGCGCGGTACGAACGTCCGACGCGGACCGCCCCGGAGGCCGCGCCGGCGCAGAGCGACCCGGCCGGGCCGCCGACGCCGTTGGCGGGGCGGCGGACCACCGAGGCGTGGAACGCGCTGGACCGGGGCGAGGACCCGACGGACGACTGACGCGGCGGCTGCGGCGGCCGGCGGCTGTCAGCCGACCGGCTGGCGTTCCCACTGGGCGCGGCGACTGGCGGCGCGGGCGGCGGTCAGCTCGGCGACCAGGCGGTTCAGCTCGGCGCGTTGGTCGGCGCGGGCCCGGTCGGCGCAGACCGCCTCCCAGGCGTTGCCCCGTGCCGTCCGCATCCGGCCCTCGCCCACCACGGCCCGTTCCACGGTGTGCACCACCCCGACGGCGAGTGACGCCACCGTCCGCGAGATGGTGGTCAGTCCGATGGTCTGGTGCGGCTCGGAAATGTTCATGGTCACCTCGCAGGAGGAGTTGCGGCGGTCGGGCAGGCGCGCCATCGAGTCTGCCCGAGGACGATGCTCGCCCGTCGACGTTTCGCCGCGGTGACCGCCCGGTCAACTGTCCCGCCTCGGCCGCGACCAGGGACCGTCCGTTCGGCCTTGAGCTTGCTCACAGCATCGATCGACATCGTTGCCGTCGGGCGTCGGACGGAAACTGATGGCATGATCGATGGATCGGCCCGGTCTGACCGTGGCCGCCAGGCTCCATACCGCGTGACGGTGGTCGATACCGGAGGTGGCGCTGCGTGACAACCCATTCACGGCAGGTCGGCCATTATGCCGCAGCCCTTTTCGTGAGCCGCGCCATACCCCCGGCATTCGGCGTCGATCGGCTGCCCCTAGCATCGGCCCATGACGCCCGGAGAGGGGAGTCCGTTCGTGACTGCTGAGCATGCGCACGCGGAGGGGGACGAGGCCGGCCAGGCAGCGTCCGTAAGCGTGCTCGACGAGATCCTGGCTGGCGTACGTGAAGACGTCGCCCGACGCCAGGAGCAGGTTCCGCTGGAGCGGATCCGTGAACTGGCAGCGGCGGCGCCGCCGCCCATGGACGCGTACGCGGCGCTGCGTAAGCCCGGCGTGGCCGTGATCGCCGAGGTGAAGCGTTCGTCGCCGTCCAAGGGCCGGCTGGCCGAGATCGCCGATCCGGCCGATCTCGCGGTCGACTACGCGGCCGGCGGGGCGCGGGCGATCAGCGTGCTGACCGAGGGGCGCTGGTTCGGCGGTTCGCTGGACGACCTGGCGGCTGTCCGTGCCGCGGTCACCGTGCCGGTCCTGCGCAAGGACTTCGTGGTCTCCAGCTACCAGATCCACGAGGCCCGTGCGCACGGCGCCGACCTGGTCCTGCTGATCGTCGCCGCACTCGAACAGAACGTCCTGATGGGCCTGCTGGAGCGGATCGAGTCGCTGGGCATGACCGCTCTGGTCGAGGTGCACGACGAGGAAGAGGCCGACCGCGCGCTGGAGGCCGGCGCGCAGGTGATCGGGGTCAATGCCCGTGACCTGCGTACCCTGGAGGTTGACCGGTCGGTGTTCGAGCGGATCGCGCCGGGCCTGCCCAGCAGCGTTGTCAAGATCGCCGAGTCCGGCGTTCGTGGCCCGCACGACCTGATCCGGTACGCCTCCGCGGGCGCTGACGCGGTCCTCGTGGGCGAGGGCCTGGTCACGCAGAAGAGCCCTCGCGAGGCGGTCGCCGAGTTGGTCAACGCCGGCAATCACCCGGCAACGCCCCGGCCGGTGCGCTGACCCCGCGCCGGTCCGACGTCCCACCGAGAGGAATCCCGATGAGCGCCGACGCGCTGGCCCCGGTGGCCGGCCCGCAGCCCGACTCCGCCGGCCACTTCGGCCGCTTCGGCGGTCGGTTCGTTCCCGAGGCCCTGGTTGCCGCGTTGGACGAGCTCGACGGGGCATGGCGCACGGCGATGGCGGACGAGTCCTTCCGGGCCGAGTTCGGCGCGCTGCTGCGCGACTACGCCGGCACGCCGTCGCTGCTCTACGAGGCCCGGCGGTTCTCGGCGAAGGTCGGCGCGCGGGTGCTGCTCAAGCGGGAGGACCTCAACCACACGGGTGCGCACAAGGTGCGCAACGTGCTCGGCCAGGCGCTGCTCACCAAGCGGATGGGCAAGACGCGGGTGATCGCGGAGACCGGTGCCGGCCAGCACGGTGTCGCCACCGCGACCGCCGCCGCCCTGTTCGACCTGGAGTGCGTGGTCTACATGGGCCAGGTCGACACCGAGCGGCAGGCGCTCAACGTGGCCCGGATGCGGATGCTCGGCGCGACGGTCGTCCCGGTGACCAATGGTTCGCGCACCCTCAAGGACGCGATGAACGAGGCGATGCGCGACTGGGTGGCCAACGTCGACGAGACGCACTACCTGATCGGCACCGCCGCCGGCCCGCACCCGTTCCCGGCGATGGTGCGCGACTTCGTCCGGGGCATCGGTGACGAGGCTCGCCAGCAGTGCCTGGACCTCACCGGCGGGCTGCCGGACGCCGTCACCGCCTGCGTCGGCGGCGGCTCCAACGCGCTCGGCATCTTCCACGCGTTCGTGGGCGATCAGGCCGTGCGGCTGTACGGCTTCGAAGCCGGTGGCGACGGGGTGACCACCGGCCGGCACGCGGCGAGCATCACCGGTGGGTCCACCGGGGTGCTGCACGGCACCCGCACCTTCGTTCTCCAGGACGCCGACGGGCAGACCCTGGAGTCGCACTCGATCTCCGCCGGCCTGGACTACCCCGGCGTCGGGCCGGAGCACGCGTGGCTGCACGACACCGGTCGGGCGAGCTACCTGCCGGTCACCGACGACGAGGCGATGGCCGCCTTCGAACTGCTCTGCCGCACCGAGGGCATCATCCCGGCGATCGAGAGCGCGCACGCGCTCGCCGGCACCGTCGCGCTGGCCCCGAAGCTCGCCGCGGAGCTGGGCCGGGAGCCCACCATCGTGGTCAACCTGTCCGGGCGGGGCGACAAGGACGTGCACACCGCCGGTGACTACTTCGGCATCCTCGACAAGGAGCAGTGAGATGAGCCGGATCGGGGTGGCCTTCGACAAGGCCCGCGCCGACGGACGGGCACTGCTGGTCGGCTGCATGCCGGCCGGTTTCCCCACCGTCGAGGGCAGCATCGCCGCGATGACCGCCATGGTCGAGGCCGGCGTCGACGTCATCGAGGTGGAGATCCCCTACTCCGACCCGGTGATGGACGGGCCGGTGATCCAGCGGGCCAGTGACATCGCGCTGGCCGGGGGCGTACGCACCGCGGACACGATGCGCATCGTCGAGGCGGTGGCGGCCACCGGCGCTCCGGTGGTCACCATGACCTACTGGAACCCGGTCGAGCGTTACGGCGTGGACGTCTTCGCCCGTGACCTCGCCTCCGCCGGCGGCACCGGCCTGATCACCCCGGACCTCATCCCGGACGAGGCCGACGAGTGGCTGGCGGCCTCGGACGCGCACGGGTTGGACCGCACGTTCCTGGTCTCGCCGTCGTCCACCGACGCCCGGCTGGCGATGACGGTGCAGCACTGCCGCGGCTTCGTCTACGCGACAGCCGTCATGGGGGTGACCGGTGCGCGGGCGCGTACCTCCGCCGCCGCCCCGACGCTGGTGTCCCGCACCCGCGCGGTCACCGACCTGCCGATCGGTGTCGGCCTGGGCGTGGGCACCGGTGCGCAGGCCGGCACCGTCGCCGGTTACGCCGACGGGGTGATCGTGGGCAGCGCGCTGGTCCGGTGTGTGCTCGACGCGCCCACCGAGGCCGATGGGCTGGCGGCGCTGCGCACGCTCAGTGCCGAACTCGCCGAGGGTGTCCGTAACCCCACCCACTGAACGCCCCACCCCGGGGAGATCTTGCGCCGGATGGCCCGGCCACGTCTGGTCCGCGACCACGCGGCGGGCCTCGGGACGCTTCCGGAATCGTCAGGGGCGCAAGGAACTGTCCGCAGCTTCGCCGCGTTGCTCCGGTGGCTGTCCCGATCCCGGTCGGCCGCCCTGGTCAGCTGTCGGTTGCCACTCCTGAGCGGGGGGTGGCGCGGCGACGGTGTCGGGCAGCCAGGGGACGTCGCGGAGCACGCCGGAACGGCCGGCGGTCGCGTCGGTGACGGCGGCCCGGGTGAGCGGGGTGACCACCCTGGGCAGCGCATCGGGGGAGTGCCAGGACAACCGGCAGCCCGGCGGTGGGTCGGTGGCGGGTCGGACCCCGGTCGCGCGGGCCCGGAACACGTGCACGAGGACGTCCGGCAGCGGCCCGGCGCGACCGGCCGCAGCCTCGCCCGGCGGGCCGGCCAGGTGGTAGACGCCGACCAGGTCGATCAGCTCGATGTCCCAGCCCGTCTCCGCGCGGATGTCCCGTAGGGCCGCCCGCACCGGGCCTTCGGCCGGGCGCAGCCTCCCGCCGGGCAACGCGTAGCGGCGCGTTCCCCGGCCCTGCTGGCAGAGCAGCACCCGACCGGTGTCGTCGGCGACGACCGCGGCTACCGCCCAGGTGAGCGCGCTCATGGACAAAGAGCCTACGGCGGTGCAAACCAGAAGTCACCGGGATGCGCGCTCCCGCCGCCCGGGGTGCCGCTGCGGGGGTGTGCAGCGGTAGCGTGTGCACCCGTGACCCTCGCCTCGCTCTCCCCCCAGGCGGCCCTGCCCAGTCCCAGCACCGCCGTCTGGCAGCTCGGGCCGGTGCCGATCCGGGCCTACGCGCTCTGCATCATCGCCGGCATCGTGCTGGCCTGCTGGGTGACGGAGCGCCGGCTGCGGCAGCGCGGCGTCGCGCCCGGCGCGGTGCTCGACATCGCCGTCTGGGCGGTGCCCGCAGGCATCATCGGCGCCCGGATCTACCACGTGATCACCTCACCGGAGAAGTACTTCGGCGCCGGTGGGGACCCGATGAAGGCGTTCGCCATCTGGGAGGGCGGTCTCGGCATCTGGGGCGCGGTCGCCGGTGGCGCGGTCGGCGCCTGGATCGCGGCCCGGCAGCTCGGCATTCCGCTCAGCGTGGTGGCCGACGCGCTGGCCCCCGGGCTGCCGCTGGCCCAGGCCGTCGGCCGGGTCGGCAACTGGTTCAACAACGAACTCTTCGGTGGCCGGACCACCCTGCCGTGGGGCCTGGAGATCCATCGGATGGACCCGGACAACCCCGGGCACGCGCTCCGCGACGACGCCGGGCAGCCCATCCTCGAACCGGGCCTCTACCAGCCCACCTTCCTCTACGAGGCGCTGTGGAACCTCGGCGTCGTGGCCCTGGTGCTCATTCTCGACCGCCGGTTCAAGCTGGGCCGGGGCCGGGCGTTCGCGCTCTACGTGATGGGTTACACCGCCGGCCGGTTCTGGATCGAGCTGATGCGCACCGACGAGGCCAACCAGATCCTCGGCGTGCGGCTCAACGTCTGGACCGCCGCCCTGGTCTTCCTCGGCGCCCTGATCTACTTCGTCCTGGTGCGCGGCCCTCGCGACTACCTGATCCCGCTCGGCGCGGCGGCGACGACGACCCCGCCCCCCACGTCCGACCTGTCCCAGGTCGACCTCTCCGAGCGGGAGACTCCGGCGCGGGCTGCCGCGCCGGAGGGCTACCGGGTGGTGAGCGAGGAGCAGTACGCCGCCTGGCAGGACACCGGCGTCGTACCGGCGGCGACGGGCGACGACTCCCGGCAGGAGGACGGCGAGCCGTCCGACGACGCGGTGGCCGCCGACCTCAGTTCGAGCGACGACGAGCCGACGGACGAGCCGTCCGCTGCTCGCACCGACCGGGCCGACGCCACGGGCGCACGTCCCGCCGACCGGGACAGCTGAGCGGGGGCGGCACCGATGCGAAGCGCGGTGGTGGTCGGCGCAGGGGTCGGTGGCCTCGCGGTGGCCGGCGCGCTGGCCCGTTCCGGCTGGCAGGTCACGCTGTTGGAGCGCGCCGAACGGGTCCGCCCCGAGCCGACCGCCGTGGTGCTCTGGCCCAACGGCGTCCGCGCGCTGCAGGCCCTCGGCCTTGGCGCCGGCCTGGCCGCCATCGCCACCCCGTTGCCCGACGGTGGAGTCCGTCGCCCGGACGGGCACTGGCTCGTGCAGCCCCGGCCCATTCCGGCCGACCGGATGCCGGTGGTGGTGCACCGGGAGGATCTGCACGACGCCCTGATCGCCGGCCTCGGCGACCGGGTCGAGCTGCGTACCGGGGTGACCGTGCGCCACGTCCGCGTCGAGCCGGGCGAGCGACCGGGTGTGAGCGACGGCCGGCACACCATCGAGGCCGATCTGGTGGTCGCCGCCGATGGCACGGACAGCGGCATCCGCCGCCAACTCGCGCCCGAGTCGCGGGTGGTCAGCTCCGGGTGCGCCGCCTGGCGGGCCGTCATTCCCTGGTACCAGGCACCTCGACTGCCAGACGACCAGCCGCTCGCCGGTGAGATTCTCGGCGCGGGTTACCGGTTCGTGGCCGCGTCGCTGGGTGAGCGCGGCTCCTCGGGCGGGTCCAGCCGCGGCGGCATCTACTGGGTGGCCACCGCCGCCGGGGCGCCACGCCCGGAACCACCGGAGACCCAGCTCGCTCTGCTGCGCCGCTGGTACGCGGGCTGGCCGGCGCCGGTCGGCGCGCTGCTCGATGCCACCAACCCGGCCGACCTGGTCCAACAGGAGGTTCGCGAGCTGCGCCCGCTGCCCCGGGCGTACAGCTTTCCGGTCGGGCCCGGTGGGGTGGTGCTGCTCGGCGACGCGGCGCACGCCATGCCGCCGCACCTCGGGCAGGGCGCCTGCCTCGCGTTCGAGGACGCCGCCACACTCGCGTCGCTGCTACGGGAGGCCCGGCTGCCCGACGCCGTAGTGGCGTACGACCGGGTGCGCCGCCCCCGGGCCGCGACCGTGGTCCGGCAGACCCGGCGGATGTCGGCGGTGCTGCAGACCCGGGGCCGATTGGCGCTGCGCGCCCGGGACGCCGCACTGGGCACGATCAACTCGCGGCTGCTCTCCAGTGCCGCCGCCTCCGCCGCCCAGTGGCGCCCACCGACCTGACCTCGGTCGCCGGGCGGGTCAGGAGATGAGTGCCGCGGGCTCGGCGATGCAGGCGGTGCCGATTCGGCGGAAGCCGACCCGCAGGTAGACCCGCGCGATCTCTTCGCTGCCCGCGGAGAGGAAGACCAGGTCGGTGCCGGCCGCCAGCAGTTCCCGGGCGAGGGTGGCGGTGAGGGCTGCGCCCAGCCCGCGTCGCCGGGCGGACGGCAGGGTGGCCACCCCGGCGATCTCCGCGACGTCGTCCACCCGCATCGCCATGCCGCTGGCCAGCGCACCCTCGGTCGGCGTGCCGGCCAGCGCGGAGATCCGTCGGCCGTCGGCGATCCGAGCGCGCTCCTCGTCGAGCGCGGCCAGTTCGAGCTCGGTGACTGCGGCGTCACGTTCAGCCGGGCCGGCCTCACCGGGGGCGGTGCCGGCGGCGGCGAACGACACCGCTGCCACCGCGCGCCGGGCGGCGACATCGGCGGCGAAGCCGGGGGAGTCCGCTGCCAGCACCCGCACCGCCGCGTCGGACAGCGTCGCCGGGTCGGGCAGCGCGCTCGGGTCGAGCACCATCAGCGGCGCCTCCAGCACGTGGAGCCCTGCCGAGCGGGCCACCGCCAACAGCTCGGGGGTCGTCTCGTGCACCCACTCGAAGGCTTCCGGCAGGCCCAGCTTCCGCTGGCGCTCGCGCACGGAGTTCACGTCGGCCAGCGACGGCGGCTCGGTGGCGTCGATCCGTGGGCGGGCGTAAAACGGCCAGCCGGCACCCTCGCGGACGAACAACACCAGCCCGCCATGCTCTTCCGCACCGGCGGCGTCGCGGGGCACCGCGTCGTAGAAGCGTTCCAACCGGTCGAAGACGTGCTTGTGTAGCGGATCCACCGCGCGAGACTACACGTCCCAGCCAGTGGACGGTGTGATCAATCTCGGGTGGCCGTGCGACCCCGGCCCTAACGTAGACTCAATAGACCCACGGGCCGACGTCGTCCCCACCATGATCCAACCTGAGTGACGACAGGAGGCCCGGTGGCTCAGCCGTACGCGGACACAGCACAGCCGCACCCGCACAGCCCGCAGGCGTCCCCGACGCCCCACCCTCGTCCGGCCGCCCAGGGCCTCTACGACCCAGCGCAGGAGCACGACGCCTGCGGCGTGGCCTTCGTGGCGGACCTGCACGGCCGGCGTTCACACTCGGTCGTCGCCAACGGGCTCGGCGCGCTCTGTCGGCTGGACCACCGGGGCGCCCGCGGCGCGGAGCCGAACACCGGCGACGGCGCCGGCATCATGATCCAGGTGCCCGACGCGTTCCTGCGCGCGGTCGCCGACGTCGCGCTTCCCCCGGCTGGCGAGTACGCCACCGGGCTGGTCTTCCTTCCCGACGACGATGCCGCCGAGGCGCGCGCCCGCCGGGTGGTCGAGAAGTACGCGCTGGTCGAGGGCGCCGATCTGCTCGGCTGGCGGGACGTGCCCACCGACCCGAGTGACCTCGGCGAGACCGCCGTTGCGGCGATGCCCCGGGTCCGCCAGATCTTCCTGGCCGCGCGTCGCCTCACCGACGCGCCCGCCGGGCCGGCCGGCTCACCGCTGCGCGGCATCGAACTGGACCGGGTGGCGTTCTGTCTGCGGAAGCAGGCCGAACGGGAGACCGCCGAGCGGGGCGTCCCGGCGTACTTCCCGTCGCTGTCCAGCCGCACCATGGTCTACAAGGGCATGCTCACGCCCGACCAGTTGCCGGCGTTCTACCCCGACCTGCGCGACGAGCGGGTGCACAGCGCGATCGCGCTGGTGCACTCCCGCTTCTCCACCAACACCTTCCCGTCCTGGCCGCTGGCGCACCCGTACCGGTTCATCGCCCACAACGGCGAGATCAACACCATCCGGGGCAACCGCAACTGGATGCAGGCCCGTGAGGCGCTGCTGCGCTCACCGAACGTCCCGGGCAACATTCGACGGGTCTTCCCGGTCTGCACGCCCGCCGCCTCCGACTCGGCGAACTTCGACGAGGTGCTGGAGCTGCTGCACCTGGCCGGGCGGAGCCTGCCGCACGCGGTGCTCATGATGATCCCCGAGGCCTGGGAGAACGACCCCGGGATGGATCCGGCAAAACGTGCCTTCTACCGCTTCCACGCCAGCCTGATGGAGCCGTGGGACGGTCCGGCGTCGGTGGCCTTCACCGACGGCGAGATCGTCGGCGCGGTGCTGGACCGCAACGGGCTGCGCCCGGGGCGCTGGTGGCAGACCGACGACGGGCTCGTGGTGCTCGGCTCCGAGGCCGGTGTCCTCGACCTCGACCCGTCCCACGTGGTCGCGAAGGGGCGGCTCCAGCCGGGCCGGATGTTCCTGGTCGACACCGTGGCCGGGCGGATCGTGCACGACGAGGAGATCAAGTCCGAGTTGGCCGCCGGCCAGCCGTACGGCGAGTGGCTGCACGCCGGGCTGATCGAGCTGAACGACCTGCCGGCCCGCGAGCACACCGTCTACACGCACGACTCGGTGCGCCGCCGGCAGCAGACCTTCGGCTACACCGAGGAGGAGCTGAAGATCCTGCTCGGGCCGATGGCCCGCACCGGCGTCGAGCCGCTCGGCTCGATGGGTACGGACACCCCGATCGCGCCGCTGTCCACCCGGCCGCGGCTGCTCTACGACTACTTCCACCAGCTCTTCGCCCAGGTCACCAACCCGCCGTTGGACGCCATCCGCGAGGAGTTGGTGACCAGCCTGGCGTCGACGATCGGGCCGGAGGGCAACCTGCTCGACCCCGGTGCCGCGAGTTGCCGGCAGATCGTGCTTCCGCACCCGATCATCGACAACGACGAGCTGGCGAAGATCCTCTCCATCGACGAGGACGGCGACCTGCCCGGCTTCAAGGCGGTCCGGGTCTCCGGGCTGTACCGGATCCGGGAGGGCGCCACCGGGATCAAGGCACGGTTGACCGAGATCTGCCGGCACGTCTCCGAGGCGATCGAGGACGGCGTCCGCATCCTGGTGCTCTCCGACCGGGACTCCAACGCCGACCTGGCGCCGATCCCGTCGCTGCTGCTCACCGCCGCCGTGCACCAGCACCTCGTGCGCGAGCAGACGCGTACGCAGGCGGCGCTGATCGTGGAGTCCGGCGACTGCCGGGAGGTGCACCACGCGGCGGTGCTGATCGGTTACGGCGCGGCGGCTGTCAACCCGTACCTGGCGTTCGAGTCGGTGGAGGACATGATCTCCACGGGTGCGCTCGTCGGGGTGGAACCGGCCGGGGCGGTGCGCAACTACGCGAAGGCGCTCGGCAAGGGCGTCCTGAAGATCATGTCCAAGATGGGCATCTCGACGGTCTCCTCGTACTGCGGGGCGCAGGTCTTCGAGGCGGTCGGCCTGGACACCCGGCTGGTCGAGCGCTACTTCCGGGGCACCCCCAGCCGGATCGGCGGGGTGGGGCTGGCCGGCGTGCACGCCGAGGTGGCCGCCCGGCACGCGCTGGCCTGGCCCCCGGCCGGCACCGCCGTCTCCGACCGGCTGGAGGTCGGCGGCGAGTACCAGTGGCGCCGCGAGGGTGAGCTGCACCTGTTCAACCCGGAGACGGTCTTCCTGCTGCAACACGCCACCCGCAGCCGGCAGTACGACGTCTTCCGGCAGTACACGGCCAAGGTCGACGCGCTCGCCGCGCAGGCCGGCTCGCTGCGCGGGCTGTTCACCCTGCGCACCGGAGTCCGCCCGGCGGTGCCGATCGAGGAGGTCGAGCCGGCCACCGAGATCGTCAAGCGGTTCGCCACCGGCGCCATGTCGTACGGGTCGATCTCGGCGGAGG
The DNA here is from genome assembly GCF_036902955.1 of Micromonospora sp. CPCC 205558. Lineage (NCBI taxonomy): Bacteria > Bacillati > Actinomycetota > Actinomycetes > Micromonosporales > Micromonosporaceae > Micromonospora > Micromonospora sp. CPCC 205558. The sequence goes on along the minus strand of NZ_JBAKHR010000005.1, from coordinate 93,164 downwards.
CGCACGAGACGCTCGCCATCGCCATGAACCGTCTCGGTGGCAAGTCCAACACCGGTGAGGGCGGCGAGGACGTCGAGCGGCTGCACGACCCGGCCCGCCGTTCGGCGGTCAAGCAGATCGCCAGCGGCCGGTTCGGCGTGACCAGCGAATACCTGGTCAACGCCGACGACCTCCAGATCAAGATGGCCCAGGGCGCCAAGCCGGGCGAGGGTGGTCAGCTGCCCGGCAACAAGGTCTGGCCGTGGATCGCCCGGACCCGGCACGCCACCCCCGGCGTGGGTCTGATCTCCCCGCCGCCGCACCACGACATCTACTCCATCGAGGATCTCGCCCAGCTGGTGCACGACCTGAAGTGCGTCAACCCGGCGGCCCGGGTGCACGTCAAGCTGGTCAGCGAGGTCGGTGTCGGCACCGTCGCCGCCGGAGTGGCGAAGCTCAAGGCGGACGTCATCCTGATCTCCGGCCACGACGGCGGCACGGGCGCCTCTCCGATGAACTCGCTCAAGCACGCTGGCACCCCCTGGGAGCTGGGGCTGGCCGAGGCGCAGCAGACGTTGCTGCTCAACAAGCTGCGCGACCGGGTCACCGTGCAGGTCGACGGCCAGCTCAAGACCGGCCGGGACGTGCTGATCGCGGCGCTGCTCGGCGCGGAGGAGTTCGGCTTCGCGACCGCGCCGCTGATCGTCGAGGGCTGCGTGATGATGCGGGTGTGCCACCTGGACACCTGCCCGGTTGGCATCGCCACCCAGAACCCGGTGCTGCGGGAGCGTTTCACCGGCAAGCCGGAGTTCGTGGAGAACTTCTTCCTGTTCCTCGCCGAGGAGGTCCGGGGTTACCTGGCCGAGCTGGGCTTCCGGTCGATCGAGGAGGCGATCGGGCAGGCCGAGCTGCTCGATGTGGGCCCGGCGGTGACGCACTGGAAGGCGCACGGGCTGGACCTGGCGCCCGTCCTGCACCTGCCGGAGCTGCCCGCCGGTGCGGCCCGTCGCGGGGTCCGCGCGCAGGATCACGGCCTGGAGCAGGCGCTCGACAACGAGCTGATCGCGCTGGCCCGCCCGGCGTTGGCGGATGGTGCGCCGGTGCGGGTCGAGGTGGCGGTGCGCAACGAGCACCGCAGCGTCGGCGCGATGCTCGGCGGTGAGGTGACCCGTCGCTTCGGCGGCGCCGGCCTTCCCGAGGACACCATCGAGTTCGTGCTGCACGGCACGGCTGGGCAGTCGTTCGGCGCGTTCCTGCCGCGCGGGGTGACCCTGCGCCTGCACGGCGACGCCAACGACTACGTGGGCAAGGGCCTCTCCGGGGGGCGGCTCATCGTCCGTCCGGACGCCGCCGCGCCGTTCCTCGACCCGGACGCCGAGCCGGGGCGGCGGGCCGAGGATCAGATCATCGCCGGCAACACCATCCTGTACGGGGCCACGGCGGGCGAGGTCTTCCTGCGTGGCCGGGTGGGGGAGCGGTTCGCGGTACGCAACTCCGGCGCCACCGCCGTGGTCGAGGGCGTCGGTGACCATGGCTGCGAGTACATGACCGGCGGCACCGTTGTGGTGCTCGGCGCGACCGGCCGGAACTTCGCGGCCGGCATGTCCGGCGGCACGGCGTTCGTGCACCACCTGGACCGAGCCCGGGTCAACGCGGAACTGGTCGACCTGATGCCGCTGGGCGAGCAGGAGCAGTCGCTCCTGCACGAACTGGTCCAACGGCACGTGGCCGAGACCGGGTCGGCGGTCGCCGAGGACCTGCTCAAGCGGTGGCCGGAGGCGGTCGCCGAGTTCACCGCCGTGGTGCCCCGCGACTACCGCCGGGTGCTGGAGATCATGCGGGCCGCCGAAGCAGCCGGCCACGACGTCGACGACGCGGTGATGGGCGCGCTCAGCGCGCCCGCCGCGCCGGTGCCGCCCGCCCCGCGGGTGGCTGCCCAGGAGGTGGCACGTGCCTGACCCGAACGGTTTCCTGCGCTACGACCGGCGGCTGCCGGCCCGCCGCCCGGTGCCGGTGCGGATCACCGACTGGCGGGAGGTGTACCCGCCGGCCGGCGAGGAGTTGGTCCGTGAGCAGGCCACCCGATGCATGGACTGCGGCATCCCGTTCTGTCACGACGGCTGCCCGCTGGGCAACCGCATCCCGGACTGGAACGACCTGGTGCGTACCGGCAACTGGGACGCCGCTGTGGAGTCGCTGCACGCCACCAACAACTTCCCGGAGTTCACCGGTCGGCTCTGCCCGGCGCCCTGCGAGGCGGCCTGCGTGCTCGGCATCTCCGGCGGTCAACCGGTGACCATCAAGCAGGTCGAGGTGGAGATCGCCGACGCCGCCGCGGCGCGCGGGTTCACGCCCCGCGCGGTGCCGGCACCGTCGGGTCGGTCGGTCGCCGTCGTCGGCTCCGGGCCCGCCGGCCTCGCCGCCGCCCAGCAGTTGGCCCGCGCCGGTCACGCGGTGACGGTGTACGAACGTGACGACGCGATCGGTGGTCTGCTCCGCTACGGCATCCCCGACTTCAAGTTGGAGAAGCGGCACATCGACGCCCGGTTGACCCAGCTCACCGCCGAGGGGGTGCGCTTCCGCACGGGCGTGAACGTCGGGGTGGACGTCACCGCCGAGCAGTTGCGCGCCGAGCACGACGCGGTGCTGCTGGCCTGTGGGGCGTTGCAGGGCCGGGACACCCCGGAGACCCCCGGGCGTGCGCTTCGGGGCGTACACCAGGCGATGGCGCACCTGGTCGCGGCGAATCGCGCGGTCGCCACCGCGGCCACCGACCAGGCCGGCGTGGTGGCCACCGGTGAGCGTCGGTTGGCGCGGGCGGTGCTGCCGGACGGCACCCCGATCGACGCGGCCGGCAAGCACGTGGTGATCATCGGTGGCGGTGACACGGCGGCCGACTGTCTCGGCGTGGCGCACCGCCAGGGCGCTGCGGGCGTGCACCAGCTCGACCTGTACCCGCAGCCACCGCAGGAGCGCGACGAGGCACGGGACCCGTGGCCGACGTGGCCGTGGGTGCTGCGCAGCTACCCGGCGCACGAGGAGGGCGGCGAGCGGGTCTTCGCCGTGGCGGTGCAGGAGTTCGTGGACGACGGCACCGGCCAGGTGCGGGCGGTGCGGATCGCCGAGGTGACGGTGGAGAAGCGCGACGGCCGGCGGATCGTCACGGTGGTGCCGGGCTCCGAGCGGGAGCTGCCGGCCGATCTGGTGCTGCTGGCGATCGGCTTCGAGGGCACCGAGCAGCAGCCGCTGCTGGCCCAGTTCGGCGTGGCGCGCAACCCTCGGGGCGCCATCGACGCCCGCGACGACTGGCAGACCGAGGCCGACGGGGTGTTCGTGGCCGGTGACATGCACCGGGGCGCTTCGCTGATCGTCTGGGCGATCGCCGAGGGGCGGGCGGTCGCCGCCGCCATCCACGGCTATCTGGGCGGTGCTGGTGTGTTGCCGGCCCCGGTGGGCCCGGCCACGCAGGCTCTCGCGGCTCGCTGAGGTGCGGGCGTTCGGCCGGTGCGGCAGGTCTGCTGCCGCACCGGCCGGGCATTCCCGCTGGTGAAGCCGCTCACAGAAGTGGGCAAAAGGGTTTAAGCCGGCAAGACTTGTCGGCTGCCGAACCGCGTCGCGATCGGTGTGTTGGATCATGCTGCCGATCGCTGGAGGTTCGTCGTGGCCAGAGGTGCCACCTTCGCCGCGCTGCGCCACCGCAACTACCGGATCTGGGCACTCGCCGGCTTCGTCTCGGTCATCGGCACCTGGATGCAGGTCCTCGGGGTCAACTGGTACGTCCTGAAGGAGACCGGCTCCGCGACGTCAATGGGCTTCGCCGTGCTGCTCCAGGCGGCGCCCACGTTGCTGCTCAGCGTCTGGGGCGGCGTGCTGGCCGACCGGGTGCCGGCCCGCCCGTTGCTGATCGCCGCCCAGGGCGCCCACGCGATGCTCGCCGCCGGACTGGCGGCGGTCGCCCTGACCGGCGTCGGCGGCCTGCCGCTGATCTTCGCGATCTCCCTGGCCACCGGTGCGGTCTCGGCGATCGAAGGCCCGGTGATGGGACGCTGGGCCGCCAGCCTCGTCGACCGGGAGACGCTGGGCAACGCCCTGGCGCTCGGTTCGCTCACCAACTCCGCCGGCCGCATCCTCGGCATGAGCCTCGGCGCCGTGGTGGTGGCCGCCGTCGGCCCCGCCCTGCTGTTCGGCATCAACGCGGCCAGCTTCGTCGCCGTGGTGGTGGCGCTGTTCGCCGTGCGACCGGGAGTCGTGCCCGGACTCGCGGTGCCCGACGCCGGACCGAACCGGGGCGGTGTCCGCGCCGGGTTCGCCTATCTGCGTGGGCAGCCGGTGCTGCTCCTCGCGCTCGCCCTGTCGTTCGTGCTCGGCAGCCTGGGCCGCAACTACCAGGTGACCATGGCCGCGATGAGCGACGGGCCGCTGGGCGCCGGTGCCTCCGGGTACGGCTTCCTGTCGACAGTCTTCGCGGTCGGCACGGTGGTGGGGGCGCTCATCGCGGCCCGTCGACGCTCCCTGGGCTACCGGACCCTGGTCGTCGCGGGCCTGTTCGCCAGCGGGTTGCAGATCGTCGCCGGCCTCGCACCGGGCACCTGGAGCTTCGCCGCGGTGATCCTGCCGATCGCCGCCGCCGCGGTGGTCATCGACACCACCGTCGGCACCCGCGCCCAACTCGACACCGACGGCGCGATGCGTGGTCGGGTGCTCGCCGCACTGGCGGTCACCGGCTCGGTCTCCGCCGCGGTCGGCGCCCCGCTGCTCGGCTGGCTCGCCGAACACGCCGGGCCCCGTCAGACGCTCGTCCTCGCCGGATCGGCTGCGGCGATCGCCACGGCGGCGGCGGGCGTCGCCCTGGACCGGCAGCGCGGGCGCACGGCGACCCTCGCGCTGGTCGTGCCGCGGCCCCGCCATCCGGTACGACGAGCGGCGTTCCGGGCCGCCCGCATCGTCCGGCCCACGGGGGCGGTCTGTGCCATCGCGCCCGCCGAAGCCGGTGGGGTCGGGTCGGGCGAGGTCCGGCTCAGGGAGCTGGCCACCGCCGGGCGGGTGGCGAACCGCTGAGACAGCTGTCACTCCCCGGCGGCCCGTTTCCGGGACAGGGCGGCACGAAGATCGTCGTTACGCTCCGATCATGGAGATTGAGGAGCGGCTACGGCGTACCCGCCGATGGCTGTGGATCGTGCTGATCGGGCTCTTCCTCAGCGGTGTCACCGCGTTTCCGCTGGAGATCGAGGTGCGCTGGCTGCTGCGCGGCCTGGACCCGCTCGCCGGCCAACTGCCCGCGCTTGTCGCCTGGATCGAGCGGGTGCACACCGGGCTCGTGACGGCCGGCGAGGACTACCCGTTCCTGCTCTACGGCACCGACTGGTTGGCCTTCGCCCACCTGGTGCTGGCGGTGGCGTTCTGGGGGCCGCTGCGCGACCCGGTGCGCAACGTCTGGGTGGTGCAGGTCGGCATGATCGCCTGTGCCGGCATCGTTCCGCTGGCGCTGATCTGCGGCCCGATCCGGGACATCCCCTGGTTCTGGACTGTCGTCGACCTGTCCTTCGCCGTCGGGGCGTTCCCGCCGCTCTGGTTCGCGTACCGGCACATCCGCGCCGTCGAAGAGGCGGCAGCCTCAACCCCGTAAGCCCCTGTCGCCGGCCGGGCCGCTCCGGCCCCGCCGGTCGATCATGGAGTTGTGGTGGGCGGAAGGTGTGCCCCTGTCCGATGTGTACGGCACCACAACTCCATGATCGACGCTGGTGGTGGGGCTAGCGCGACAGCAGGTGGCGCGACTCGCGGATCTTGGCCCAGGACTTCGGCTCGGTCGGCGGGGCGGCCTTGCGGGCGGCGCTGGCCACGTCGGGCCGGCCGGCGGTGAACAGCCAGGTGGTGAACACCTCGTCCAGGTCCAGACCGGAGATCCGTTCGGCCAGGGCCTGGAACTGCTCGATGGTGCCGTTGCCGTACCGGTGCTCGGCCGTCCAGGCCGGCAGGATCTCGAAGAACGCGTCGTCGCCGACGGCCAGCCGCAGCTGGTGCAGGGCCATCGCGCCCCGGTCGTAGACGGCGTTGTCGAAGACCCGAGCGGCACCCGGGTCGCCGGGCAGCACCTGCCAGAACTCGTCGTCGGCCGGGTAGCTGGCATAGGTGAAGTCGAAGACCTCCTGGGCGGTGCCCTCGCCCTGCTCCTCCGACCAGAGCCACTCGGCGTACGAGGCGAAGCCCTCGTTGAGCCAGATGTTGCGCCAGTCGGCCACCGAGACCGAGTCGCCGAACCACTGGTGGGCCAGCTCGTGCGTCACCACGTACGTGTTGGCGCCGCGTCGCCAGAAACCCGGCCCGTACACCGGTCGGGTCTGTGTCTCCAGCGCGAAGCTGATGCCGTCCACCGGCCCGGCCACACCACCCTGCGCCTCGAACGGGTACGGGCCGAAGATCCCGCTCTCCCAGTCGACGATCTCGGCGGTCCGCTCGATGCTGGCCCGCGCGGCCGGCCCGAGCGCACCCAGCGAGGTGCTGTACGCGTTGATCACCGGCTGGCCGCCCGGTGTGGTGTCGGTGACGATGTCGTACTGGCCGATGGCCATGAAGGCCAGGTAGGTGGCGGTGGGGGAGGTGGTCCGCCAGATCCACCGGGTGCGGTTGCCGGCCTCGGCCGCCGGCGGTCTCGGCTGCACGCCGTTGCTGATCACCTCGACGCCGGTGGGCACCGACACCGAGATGTCGTAGGTGGCCTTGTCCAGCGGGTGGTCGTTGCTCGGGAACCACCACCACGCCGACTCGGGCTCGTTGACGGCGAGAGCACCGTCGTCGGTACGCGTCCAACCGGTGTAACCGTCGACCAGGGCCTCCGACGGGACGCCGGAGTAGCGCACCACGATGGTGAGCTGCTGGCCCCGGGTCACCGTGCGGGCCGGGGTGACCACCAACTCGTGCACCCCTGCGGTGCTGGTGGTCGCCGCCCAGCCGTTGACCCGGACCGACTCGACGTCGAGCAGGAAGTCCAGATTGAACGTCGAGAGGTCCTCAGTGGCGGTGGCGAGGATCGTGGTGGTGCCGGTGAGCAGGTCGGTGGCCGGTTCGTAGCGCAGCCGGACGTCGTAGTGCTCGACGTCGTAGCCGCCGTTGCCGTAGTCGGGGAAGTAGCTGTCGCCCAGTCCGGGCGTGCCGGGTTGCGGCGCGGCGGAGACGACGGGGCGGCCCCAGGCCGTCGGAGCGGCCTGGCCGGGGGTGCCGGCGAGCATGGTGCCGGCAGTGGTGAGGGTCAGGGCGGTGGTGGCCGCCGTGAGGACTCGTCGCACGGGGTGGACTCCCTCCATCGGGTGTTCGCCACCCAACCTAATCGACAACTGTGAACGTCGCCGGCCCGCCGCACCCATCGGAGGTGCTCCGGCGGAACGTTGGTCGGACCGGTCCGGCGTGACACGTCCTCGCAGGACTGTCCGGGTGCAGCCGGTGTCCGTTAGGGTTCCTGGGACCAGGCGGCCGTGGCGTTGGGGGCAGAGGGTGGGCAGGCTCGCGTCGGCGTACGGGCAGGCGGTCAACTCCCACCGGGCGGCCCGGGCCCATCTGGACACCGTCCGCGGTGTCCTGGGGGCGGCGCCGACCGCCGTCGCGTCGGCCGGTGTCGACGATCTCGTGGCCCGCCTCGCCCGCCTCGGTGGTGCGCTGGCCAACCCCGCCCCGGGTGTCACGCCGCTGACCGACGCGCCGGCCGCGGTGCGGATCGGCGAGGCGTCCACCTCGGACGGCGGCTTTCCGGTGCTGGTTCCGCTCGGCGGCGGCTACCACCTGGCCCTGGACACCGACGCCCGGGAACCGCAGGTCGCCGGGCTGCTGCGGGCGCTGGTGCTGCGGCTGGTCGCCACCGCGCCACCCGGTCAGGTCCGTGTCGCCGGCATCGACACCGTCGCGCTCGGCGCCACCTTCGGTCCGTTGCGCCCACTGCTCGACGCCGGGGTGCTCGACGCGCCGGCCACCAGCGAGGCCGAGGTGGCCGCGCTGCTGGACGCCGCCGAGAAGCACGCCCGCGCCGCCCAGCACGGTCAGCCTGCCGCCCGCCGCCTGCTGGTGGTGGTCGCCACCGCCGTGCCGCCGCCCCGCGAGTTGGCCCGGCTCGCCGCGCTCACCCACGCCGGCCCGGCCGCCGCCGTGTGCGTGCTGCTCGCCGGCTACCCGTCCCGGCTGCCCGGCGAGACCGCGCCGCCGCTGGGCGGCACCACCGGGGTACGTCTCAACCAGGGGTACGCGCACGTCGGCGATCCGCCCGGCGCGCCGTTCAGCGCCGACGGCAGCGGGCTCGCCGCACCGGTCCTGCTCGACGGCGACCCGCCGCCCGCCTCGGTACGCGCGCTCGCCGAGCACCTCGGCACCGCCACCCGCCGCGCCGACGCGTTGCACTTCACCGACCTGCTGCCCGAACGGCGCTGGGCCGAGTCCGCCAGCAACGGTCTGCGTACGGTGATCGGCCGGGCCGGCGGCGGGTCGACCGCGACCTTCGACACCGCGCTGACGCTCGCCTTCGACGACGCCACCCCGCACTGGCTGGTCGGCGGGCGCACCGGCGCCGGCAAGACCGTCTTCCTCCTCGACGTCCTCTACGGGCTGGCCGCCCGCTACTCGCCGGCCGAGTTGCAGCTCTACCTGCTCGACTTCAAGGAGGGCGTGAGCTTCACCGAGTTCGTGCCCACCGGTCGGGACCCGTCCTGGCTGCCGCACGCCCGCGCCGTCGGTATCGAGTCCGACCGCGAGTACGGTCTCGCGGTGCTGCGGGAGCTGCGCCGGGAGGCCCAGCGCCGGGCCACCGCGCTGAAACGGCACGGCGTCACCAAGCTCGCCGACCTGCCCCGGGACAATCCGCTGCCGCGCATCGTGACGGTCATCGACGAGTTCCATGTGCTGCTCGCCGGCAACGACGCGCTGGCCCGCGAGTCCGTCGACCTGCTGGAGGAGTTGGCCCGCAAAGGCCGCTCGTACGGCATCCACCTGGTGCTCGCCAGCCAGAGCATGACCGGCATCGAAGCCCTCTACGGGCGGGCCGAGGCGATCTTCGGGCAGTTCGCGTTGCGGGTGGCGCTGCCCGGCGGTGGCGGGGTGCTCGACCAGCTCAACGACGCCGCCGCGGCCCTGCCGATCGGCTCCGCCGTGGTCAACACCGCCGCCGGCGCGGTCGGCGCCGACACCGAGCTGCGCTTCCCCGACGCGCACGCCGCCGCGGCGGACCTCGCCGCGCTGCGCCACCAGTTGTGGCAGGCCCGCCCGCAGGGCTCGCGGGCACCGGCGGTCTTCAAGGGGTACGAAGCCGCGCGGATCGAGGACGACCCCACGTTCGCCGGGTTGCGCCCCGGTGGTCGACGCCCGATGGCCCTGGTCGGCCGAACCGTCGACGTGCACGGCACCACCGCGCTGTTCCTGATGGACGGCACCCCCGGCCGGCACCTCGCCGTGGTGGGCACCGCACCGATCGGCGCGGACGTGTTGCGCGGCGCGACGCTCAGCCTGGCCCGCCAGCACACCCCGGGCGACGCCCGGTTCCAGCTGGCCTGCCTGGTCAGCGCCGCCGACCCGGTAGCCGACGACACCGAGGCCGCGCTGCGGGCCGCCGGCCACCCGGTGCAGCGCCTCGACGCGGCGGGGCTGCGCGACCGGATCACCGCGCTGGCCGCCGAGCCCACCGGCCGCGAATACCTGGTGGTGTTCGGCATGGACGCCGCCGCGCCCATCCTCGGCGTCACCGACCCCGGCACGTTCCGCTCCGGCCTGGACGACCTGCGTGCCGTCCTGCGTCAGGGCCCCGGGCAGGGGGTGCACCTGCTCGGCTGGTGGCGGGGCCTCCGCCGGCTCGCCGACGACCTCGGCGGCACCCAGAACCGCGACGACGTCGCCTGCCTGGTCGCGCTCAACGTGCCCGGCGCCGAGCTGGCCCTGCACCTTGGCGCGCACGACCTGACCTACACGCCCCGCGCCGACCGGGCGCTGCTGATCGACCGGCACGACCAGCGCATCCGGCTGATAGTCCCGTTCGTCGGCGACGGGCACGAGCCGGACGGGGAACGGTGACAGTGTCCTTCGAGGAGTACGCGGCGCTGGCCCGGCAGCTCTCCGAGCAGCGCCGTGCCGGGGAACAACACGCCGCCACCGAGTCCGCGCGCCGCCGTGACCTGCACGCCGCCGTCGACTACCTCCAGCAGCGGCTGACCGCCCAGGGGCAGCGCCTCGACCGGCTGGGCCAGGCGATCGGTGTCGACCAACCACCCCCGTCCGCTGGCCCGGGACCGAGCCAGGGGACGGGGACGCCAGGCGAGGCCACCACCTGGCCCGCCCCGCCGCCCGGCTCCGGGTCGGCCTCCGCTGCCGGCCCGGTGCCGACGACCGGCTCTGGAGGGGTGTCCGCCGGGGGGTCCGCCCCCTCCACCGCGCCGGCCGGCTCGGCGGGCGCGTCGGTGAGGCCCGGATCCGGGGACGGGGCACCCGACGGCGCAGCCGGCGCGCCGGGGCGGGCGGGGGTCGGGGCGTACCCCGAGTTGCCGGTGGGGGAGGCGCGGCTGGCGCTGCCGACGGCGGTGAGCCCGGCGGGCGGCGGGGTGCCGGCGCAGCGCGCGGCGGCGGTCGACCCGGCGGTGGAGTTGGAGCTGGCCCGGCGGATGGCCGACGAGGCCGACCGGCACGGGCACCAGGCGGAGCTGCTGGCCCAGCGGCCGCTGCTGCTGCCGACGTGGTCGCCGCTGGCCCGGGCGGTCGCCGTCTACGCCGGGTGCAGCGCGGCGGCCGGTGTGCTGATGCTGATGCTGGTGCTCGCCTCCGGGGTCGGTCTGGTCGACGGCTTCACCCTCGGCGCGTGGATCTGTGCGGGGCTGCCGGCGGTGGCGTTCTTCGGCGGGTACCTGGTGCTGGGTCGGTGGGGGCGGCCCGCGATGGTCGCCGGCACCCCGCCGCGGTACCTGCCGCTGGGGTTCCTGATCTGTTTCCTGCTGGTGCCGATGGCCTACTGCTCCTACCTGTTGCTGCTCCGCGGCCTGCGCTGACGGGTGGGTGCGCCCGGCGATGGGTCATCACCTCGCACGGGAGTCTGCGGTAGACCGGCCGTCCACCGTGTTCGCGTCGGTGCCACAGTTTCGTGCCCCGAGCGCTATCGGTGCGCATTCCGGTTGCTGAGGCTCTGATCGTCTCAACTCGGAGTGTCGTGAGCGGTGAATCGAAAGGCCGGTCGCGGTGCCGAGTCATTTAGATGACTGAAGCGAGTCCATTCGTTGGGCGTGACCGATGGTGGAGACGGTGTCTGTATCTGCTGGTCGCCGCGCCAGGCCGATGAATGAAGTGTAGGAGCCTCAGATCTGGCGTGCCGGTAGAAATTGCATCCAAAGGCTCGCGCCCAATGGAGGTAGTCGGTGTTCAGTTCGACGGGAACGAATGCGTTGCGGTTCGGGATGGCCGGGGTCATAGCTCTTGCGCTGGTCGCGCTCGTCGGCATGCTGGCCTTCTGCAACGACGAGTCCGAGCCGTCCGGAACGAGCAGCCCGACGCCCTCGGCGACCGGTTGCATCGGCCTGCTGGACGACAGCACCCAGGAGTGCCTTGGCCCGGTCACCGACAGTGCCACGCTCGACCCCGCGATCCGGGACGTCGCCGAGAAGATTCTCGTCATCAATCGAGAGGTCGCCCAGTCGCGTCGCTACGTCCGGGTCGTGCTGCTGACGCCGTTGAGCATCGCGCCGAAACCCGCCGCCTCGGCCATGACCCTCGAACCGATCAAATTCAGTCTGCAGGGCGCCTACGTGGCCTTGCGCCGGGCCAACACCTCGCCGGCCTTCGGCGACCAGAACGCACCCGCCGTGCAGTTGCTCCTGGTCAACCAGGGCAGCAGGCAACCGGCTCTCGACGCACTCGTTCCGGCGATCGTGGCGCTCGGCGACGCCGAGCATCCGGTGGTGGCCGTCGTGGGTCTCGGCTCCAGCTTCACGGGCACCGAAGGGGTGGCGTCGGCGTTGTCCCAGCGGGGCATCCCCATGGTCGGGGCTGTCACCTCCGCGACCAGCCTCAGCGCAGAGCGATACTCGACGTTCCACAGTGTGTCCCCGAGCAACGTCGACTACGCGATGTCGCTGAAAGACCTGTTGGACAAGAACCGGGACACGCTTCCCCGCAACGGGATCGTCGTCTACGACCAGAACAAGGACCCCTACCCGTTGACGCTGACAGAGGCCTTCACCAACGTGCTGAAGGATTATCTCAAAGCTCCTCCGCAGGCCTTCGCCGGCGGTACGGTCGGCAACCCGGCCATGCCGAACGTCTTCAGCCCGGTGGTGACGAACCTGTGCAACGCGGTGGCCGACGACGCCATCAAACTCCAGATGGTGTTCTACGCCGGCCGGGTCGCCGACTTTCCGAGCCTGGCCGCGGCGCTGCGGGAGCGGACCTGCCGCAACCACCCACTCACCGTCATGGTCGGTGCCACCGGCTTTCAGCTCTCGTCGCAGCAGGTGAGTCTCCTCGACGAGGCCAACGTCTCGGTGATCTGGGCCTCCTCGGCCGACGCGCCGGGCTGGATCGGCAAGCGACCCGGTACGCCGGCGGGCTTCGCGGACTTCCTCAAGGCCTACCACGTCGATGAGAAGTTCCCGTCCGACGACCTGAACGACGGCTACGCGGTGATGTACCACGACGCCGTCGCGAGCGCTGTGAAAGCGATCCGGATGGCCACCGGGAGGGACAACCTGCCGGGAGCCGCAGACGTACAGACCCAGTTCAGCAACCTCGCGCTGGCGCACAAGGTCGCTGGCGCGTCCGGCACCCTGTCGTTCGGCGGCCGGGCCAACGGCGACGGGCGGGCCACCGGCAAGGTCGTGACGTACCGGCAACTCGGCAGGACCGGCCCCCGGCTGCCGGCCGACGCCCCGCCGTACCTCACGCCGTGACGCCGCCCACCGGCCGGCCCTCGCCGACGTCAGGCACCAGCCAGTGTCGGCTGCGGGGGTCCTCGTAGGCGTCGATCCACTCGTTGGGTCGCCACATCCGTACGCCACGCATCCGGATCCGGGGTTGCAGCCCGAGCATGGTCAGCGCCAACCCCAGCTCCACCGTCGCCAGCAGGACCGCCGCGGTGCCGCCGAACGGGCCCAACAAGCCGCCGGGCCGGGCCAGATCCCAACCGACGGCGACGAGCGCCGCTACCGAGAGCAGGGTCAGCGCCGCGCCCGTTGCCCGCTCGGCCGGGTGGCGGTCGACCCGGTGCGCCCGGAAGGCCGGAACGACGACCGAGGCGGCCCGGTGACGCCAGTCCGCCTCCAGGCTGGCCCAGCGCCCCGGGTCGGTGGCCTTGGCCTCCAGGAAACGGTTGACGTCAGCTGCCTCCGCGGCGACCTCCCTGGCCCAGCACAACAGGGTCACCAGGTTCGACTCCCGGTCCAGCCCGCGCCGGAACGGATACACCTGCTGGCGCAGAGGGGCGGTGGCGAACCTCGGGTGCGCGGCAGGTTGACGCTGCAACGTGTGGAAGCAGGCCGGGTCGGTGGCGAGCCGGAGCAGTCGGTCGACCAACGGTACGAGGGAGGGGTCGTCGGTGCCTGCGCCCTCGGCGGTGCGCAGGCAGCGCCACAACGGCTCGACGAATCGTGGATCATCGGGCACGACGCCCACCAACCGGGCCACCATGAGGCGGCTGACGGCACTCTCTCCCAACCGTTCCACCAGCATCGTCACCACGTCGAGCAGCGTCTCGTGGGTGCCGCCGAGCGCGTCCGCCGCGTCCGCCTCGCCGGCGACCTTCGTCAGCCAGGTGAAGGCCAGATCGCGGGCGGCGTCGCGGATCGCCGCCCGCGGCGATGCCGTGGCGTTCAGCACCGCTGCCAGGGCGGGGAGCATCACCGCGGGCCTCGGGTCGCGCAGGGGCTCGGCCATCCGCTCCAGCACCGAGAATCCGACCGGGTTGAGGCAGTCCGCTCCCGCCAGGCAGGCGCAGGCGAGGGCCGGGTCGACGTCGCCCAGATCCTCGATGAAGCCGGTGACGACGGCCTGGTCCGCCACGGCGGTGTAAAAGAGCACCACTCGACGCCACTCGCGCTCCATCGCCCGCTCGCGCAGCAGTCGTAGGCCGTCGTCGCGTTGGCGCAGCAGCTCGGCGGCGACCAGGTGCTCCTGCAACGAGCGGTGCACGAACTCGTACTGCTCGTCGGCGACCCGACTGAGCAGCCCAGACCGATGGATGATCTCGTCGACGAAGTCGCCGGCTCGACCGTTGAGGTTCTGCCGTAGCCGATATCCCGTCGCTGACACGAAGTCGACGAGCGCCAACCGGTCGAACGGCCCGAACCCTGGCGGGCCGAGCGCCGCCCGCAGCGCGAACTCCCGCAGAACTCGAAGCTTGTCGGCCTGGTCGAACTCGTTCGCACCGCTGGAGAGGTCATCGGCCCGGAAGCTGTGCCGGCCGAGCATCTCGTCGATCATCTCGTCGTACAGCCGGGCCGTCGAGTGTGCGATGGCGGGGAACTTCCGCCCCGCGTACAGGCCGACCGACATCGAGAGGACCAGCGGGTTGCGGTGCATGCCCAGCGTGCCCGAGGCGCGGAGCTGCTGCATGAACCGCTGCGGTCCGTCCACCTCTGGGAACCGATCCGGGAAGGCCCGCAGGTAGGCGAGTATCTCGGTGTCCCGCAGTGGTGCCAGCACATAGCTGCGGTGCGCACCGAGCCGCTCCGGCCGCCAGTCGTCGGCGATCCGCAGGAACGTGAGCCGCCGGCAGGTGATCACGATGCGGGCGTTGGCGGTCGGCAGCTCCGGCGTGTGGTCGTTGAGGAACCGGTACACCTCGTCCCGGACGGCCGAGTACATGGTTGGCGTCACCTCGTCCAGCCCGTCGAGCAGCACCACGCAGCGCCGCTGCTGCAACACCTGGGCGAGGAGCTGCTGGGCCTCCTCCTTGGTCAGCGCCAGCCCCTTCTGCGACCGCAGCATCGCAAGGATGTAGTCGGTCAGCGTGCCCGGATGTACGACGCCGCGGAGCAGCCGCACCGGCACCAGGAACGGCACCTCACGGTTTCGCCCGTCTCCACCGCGATTGTCGATGCCGCCGAGGGCCGCGATCCCGAACGCTTTCAGCGTGGTCGTCTTACCGGACCCGGCGTCACCCAGAAGGACGACATGGCTGTCCCGGTCGGCGATCCGCTCGCCGGCGTCGGCGGCCCGGTCCGGTTGCCCATCCTCGGTGACGAACAGCGGCACCAGGGTCCGTTCGAGTCGTAGCGTCTCCGGCGCGGCCAGGTAGGGGTTGTACACCCGGTGCTCCGTGATGAACCACCGGCGGTACCGCTCTTCCGGCGCTCCGCGCCGTAGCCGATGCATCCGGATCCTCACCCAACCCGAAACCACCACAATGCCCAGTAGGACGCCCAGCGCCAGATCGACCTCGTCCAGCCAGCCCCACACCATCCGCAGCCACTGCAGCGCCATGTCCACACCGTCGATGGTGCGCTAACGCTGCTACCTGGTGTTGCGGCCGAGGCTCGACTCGCCGAAACGACCGGCATGATCCGTTCGACGGTGGAAGCAGGCCTCGACGCCGTGCCTTCCGGCCGTCGCCTCCACTGTGCCGGGACCGGTGCCGTAGTCTCGCGCCCCGAGCGCTGTCGGTACGCAATCCGCTGGGGAGACCGGCGCTCCTGATCGTCTCTCCTGGGCGGCAGGTCGAAAGGTTGGTCAGGGAGTTGCAGGGACTGACGTCCACTCACGTTGATCCGGTGTCCGTGCGGGAGCGCGCGACCGCTTCGCCACCCGAAGCCGATGCTGTCGCAGGGACGACGGCACCTGGCCCAGACCAGGAACCAGGGCGGTCGGTCGTCGCCGCGTCGCAGCAGGCCGGCCCGGGCGCGGTGGTCGCGGGCTTCGGGCTGATCGCCGTCGGCGCTGCCGCCGGGTGGCTGATCTGGCGTAGCGGCGCCTCCGCGGCGAAAATCCAGCCCGAGGACACCACTGGCGTCTTCCTCACCCTGTTGGTCTTCGCCGCAGCCGTCGAGCGGATCGTCGAACCGTTCTCACGGTGGTTGCCCGGACGCGCCGCCGAGGCCGCGTTGTCCCGGACGGTGACCGACATGAACAGTCGGGTTGGCGGCCCCACCGAGGCCGAACAGGCGGCGGTCGCCGTGGCCACGGCCAAGGTGGCGCGGGCGAAGGCGAACCGCACCATCGTCGCGTGGGGCCTCGCGAGCGGGTTGGCCACCGTGGCGTCCAGCGCCGGCGGCTTCTATGTGCTGCACGCGGTCGCCGGTGCCGACTGGAACGGGGTGGCGGTCTGGGTCGATGCCGTCGTGACCGGTGTGATGGTCGGCAGCGGGACCAAGCCGTTGCACGACCTGATCACCCGGGCGCAGAACGGCCCGCCGTCGCCGTAGCGCGCTGCGCGGCCGTCCGGCGGCTTGTCAGCGGCCTGTCCCGCCCGCTGCTGGCATGTCCAGCCCGCCGCCGGGCATGATCCACTCGGTTTCACTGAAGTCGGGGTATCCGTGCCATCGGGACACCCCGACTTCAGCTAACTCGTGTCAATCTTTCGCCCCTTGCGCTCACTGCCGGTCGGATTCGACTGTGGCGCGATCCGTGCTGGCCGTCGAGTCGTCGGTGCCGTGTGCGGCGGCCACGAGGATCTCGTCGAGTTCGCGGTCGGTGAGACCTTCGTCTTCGAGCAGGGCGAGCAGTAACACCGTCCGCGCGACGATCGCCGCCACGTCATGGGGCACGGGCGGACGCTCACCGAGCGCCGCCCACACCAGCGCCTCGGCCAGCACCGGATCTACGTCGCGCCCGGTCGCGTCGTAGCGTTCCCGAGCGGACGCCACGAACCTGATCACCGGCGCGCGATCCTGCCCCGCGACGAACCGCCGCCGTACCGCCACCAACAGCGCACCGGCGAGCAGATCCGCGTACCGCCGCCAGTCCGACTCGGCAAACCGGCCCAGCCGCCGTTCGTGGCCGTGCAGCCGCCCGGTCAGCAGGCCGCGTAGCGCCGCATGCGATTCGGTCACCATCGTCGGCCCCTGATCATCGTGAATGCTCTCGTGTGCGGACGCTGCCTGGCCAGTTGGCGCCGCCTAGTCACCAGAGCGCACGCCGCCCGGCAGCCACGTGCGATCAGTTCGGCGCTGCCGGCGTCGCTGGCCCTGTCGTGGTCGGCGTCGTTGTCGTGGCTGTTGGGTCGGCGCGGTGTCACAGGCTCTCCAGTAAGTGCCGCCACCGATCGCTCGATCCGGCAGCCGCCGACCGCGAGCCGGGCAACAACCAGGTCCAACCGGATGATCGCCGCCGCCAGGTGCCGGGCCGCGACCACATCCGCCACTTCCCGGGTACGCCGCGGCCGGTCCTCGGTCGCGCCCAACTGCCAGCGGACACGGGCGGCCAGCGCGGCGGCCCGGTCTGCGTCGACCCGGGAGGCGCGCAGACCGGCGAGCAGGTCCCCGACCGAGCCTCCCGGTGACGTGCGATCGGCGGGCAAGCCGGCGTAGACCAGGCTCAGCGCACGCCAGCACTCGGTGACCGCGTCCTGCCAGGGCAGCCGCCGGCCGGGCGGCCCCGCCCCGTGCAACTGCGCCCCGGCCCGATCGGCGGCGGAGATCGTCGCCAGCCAGGCGGCACGTAGGTCGTCTACGGCATCGGTGCTCACTCGCCGGCCTCAGCGCTGGACTTGACCAGCAGGGCGAAGCGCACATCGGTACAGGGGCAGTCGACGCCGCACTCGCAGAGCCAACGCCGCACGACGCGGGGCGGATGGGCGAAGAGGACGTCGTCGGCGTCCTCGACGTCCTGATCGGACATAAGGCGATGCTCGGCTGGGGCTGGGGCTGGGGCTGGGGCTGGGGCTGGTGGGTCGGTAGGGGATTCGTCGGGTCGATCGGGCATCGAGGGCTCCCGTCGGGTCGTCTCCTAGCTGCTCACGGTTCTTGCGTCGGGGTGGCGTGCGGGCACACCCCGGCACGCCCGGCCGAACGGGGGGACCGAGCGGCCGGGCGCTTCCTGCGCGGTGGGAACGACCAACTCCGGGTTGCAGACCTGAAAGCCGGTCGATTCGAACTTTACACAACTAGTCACGGAAAGCAAGCACGACAACACGTTACTTGTCACGAGTTGTAGCGCGTGATCAAATGGCGGGGCAGACCTGGGAGTCCAAATGCCCGTCAAACCAAAGTGGGAACGGCTCGCGGACCACATCCGGAGCCAGATCGAGTCCGGAGAGCTTGCGCCGGGGGACCAGTTGCCCTCCACTGTGCAGCTCAAGGATCAGCACGGTGTCTCGACGACCGTGGTTCGCCAGGCCATCCTGGTCCTTCAGACCCAGGGCTGGGTGCAGGGCGTTCACGGGCTCGGCGTGTTCGTCGCCGAACGCTGAACGTCCGAGCGCCCGCCAGCCCCGCGTCTCCCCAGATCTTGGACAGTTTCCGTTACGAGATAACGGAAACTGTCCAAGATCTGGAGCGGCAGAGCGGCGCAGGCGGCAGTCGCTATCCGGCCCGGTCGAAGCCTCATGGACAAGCTCCGTCAGAGTCGCCTGCTCGGGGCGATCTCTGCTCACGAGGTGACGCGGGGGCGAGCGGCCGGTCGCGCTAGGTGCACGAATCTCGTACGCTCCCAGGTGGTCTCTGCCGGTGCGGTGGCGGAGGCGATGGTCGATCACGGGGAGGTGCGCGTGAGCGCAGCACAGATCATCGCGAGACTGGCGGCGGCGTCGCAGAAGCTGGACGAGGCGAAGGCCAAGACCGCAGCGGCAGCACAGGACGCGGCCGAGGCGCGGGCACTTGTGGCCGGTGCGCTGGAGGGTGTGGCCGCCGGTCCGCTGGTCGGCATGATCGACTCGTACCGTCAGGCGCTCGCGCAGGCGTCTCAGGGCGGCGACCCGGCCAAGCAGCACGTCCAGGAGACGATCGCCAAGGTCCGAGCGCTGGGAAACTGACCACGGGTGGTGGTAGCGGAGAGGCTTGGCTACAGCGTAATTCCACCTCAGGACCAGGGGTTGCGGGCGAGGATTTCGCGGCTGATCACGCCGCGGGCGCATCGCAATGTGAATGAGTTACGCAACGATCGCCGGCCAGGTAAGGGCACTCGGCGCTGACCAGGGAGGTATGGCGGCTCCTCCCTGGTGCAATGGGGGAGACGCCCTAATGGCGGCAGCGTACCGAGCCGGGTGAGCTGCATGGGGTGCCGTGGGAAGTGGCTTGACCTTTGAGCTAAGCCGGGGATCAGGGCAACAAGGCCGTACACGATCACCTGGGTGAGGTGCGTGCGGCGCTGGACATGCGCCGCGAACATCTCCAGGATTTCGTCGACTGCTACCTGCCCGGCAAGGACCGCGCCGAGCGGGTCGAGACCGAGCGGTTCCGGGCCTTTTCCTACGAGGAACTGATCGCCCGAGACAAGGTGAACCTCGACATCACCTGGCTCAAGGACGCCTCCTTGGAGGACGCCGACGCGCTACTGCCGCCGGAGGTGATCGCGCAGGGAGATCGTCGAAGACCTGGAGGCGGCACTGCGCGAATTCGCCGCCATCGCGGACGCCTTGTCATCGCGTGCCGCCCAGCCCAAGGGCACCTGAGCAAGGGTGACCCCGCGTGTCGCTGTGGATAGGTGGTGCGATTCGATAGGCTTCCTGGTATGACCGGGTCGGTGAGCAAGAAGTCGTTCTCGCTTCCGCAGGACGTGGCGGAGCGCTTGGAGCGTGAGCCCAATGCCAGCGCCTACGTAGTCGACACGATTCGGGCACGGATGCGTGCCGAGGATCTCGACGCCGAGTTGGCCCGCCGGGGCATGACCGTCACGGCGGAGGGACAGGCTCGCGCCAGGGCCCAACGCGCTCAGGTCGAGCAGGAGTGGTCGCCTGGTCGACGTGCCGCGCTGCGGGACCGTTCCCGCCGTGCGGCAGCGGAAATGCTCGACGGCTCCGGCAGCCAGGCCCCGGCGGCGTGACGACTCCCGACGCGCCGGCGGTCCGGCTGATACTGGACCGGTCCGCGCTGCTCGCCTACGTGGCCGGGTCCATGGATGTCGCCGAACCCATCCACGAGGTGGCTCACGACGGGGTCCGGTTCGGGGTGCCGGCTGTGGTCGCGGCCGAGGCGCTCGCGGTGGTGGACGATCCCGGCGATCGACAACTGCTGCATCGGCTCCTCGAACGGTCCGCCTGCGCGGTGCTGCCCACCTGGGGTGAGGACTGGCAGGAGTTGGCGTACTGGCGCTCCGTCACCGGTCGGGTTGACCTCGCCGCCGCCGTGATGGCTGTCCTGGAACACGACGCCTCGGTGCTTACCAGCGAAGGTAAGGCGTACGGCGATGGCGGTGACCTTCCGGTCATCCGCTTTCCTGGCTAGAGCCCCTGGACCGGTTCAGCGGGTGACGCGGAACGTGTTGTTGAAGTCCAGGAATTCGCAGTTCTCCTGCTCGCACAGTTCGAAGTGTCCGCTGGCGAGCGCCACGCCCTTGTTGAAGGCGTAGCCGCCCGCATCCGCGAAGACCCGCCCCGTGACGACCTGGGGCTCACCGGAACAGCGGAGGGGTGCCCAGCCCGTCCCGTGCGCGACGTGGTCGCCCGACCGCTGCCGAAGGGTGAGGTTCGAGGTGCCGGACATGCCGGCCTGGCAAACCACGGTGAGGGTGAGGTCCACGGCGACGCCGCGCGCGACCAGAGTTCCGGACGTGACTTCGACGCTACTTGCCGCGCTGGCTGGCATTGGCGCGAGCGCGACTGAGAGAGACAGTCCGAGTAGTGCGATGGTGGTGATGATGCGGCGCACGAGGGTCCTCCTTGCCGGAGTGGGGTGCTTACCTGGCGTCACCATAGCCCTCTGCGGCAATTACGGATATCAATCGACGCGTTCGATGACGATGACCGGGATCTCCCGGTCGGTCTCCCGCTCGTAGCGGGCGTACGTCGGGAAGACCTTCGTCATCACCGGCCACAGCCGGACGCGCTCCTCGGCGGTCGCGGTCCGGGCCCGCCCGGCGATCCGCTCCGCCCCGACCTGGATCTCCACCGCCGGGTCGGCGGTCAGGTTCAGGTACCAGGCGGGGTGGTTGGCCGCGCCGCCGTTGGACGCCACCAACAGGTAGTCGTCACCGTCTCGCCCGTACATCAGGGCCGTGCGGCGCAGCGTGCCCGATCGGCGTCCGCGGGTGGTGAGCAGCAGCGAGGGTACGCCGTGGAAGGTGCCCCCGTCCGCGCCGTCGGTCCGCACGTAGCGGCGGATGTGGCTGGCGACCCAGCCGACCGGGCTGTCCTCGACCGTCTCGTGCTGCTCGTGTGTGGTCACGCCATCGCCTCCATCGTCGAGCCTGGACGGTCGAACGGGGTGTCGATCATACGCGGGGCTTATGCGGTGGCCTGCGCTCAAGAGGGTGCCGGCGGTTGTGGTCGAACGTGATGCCTGTGAGTCATCGTGATGACTCACAGGCATCAGGCTCTCCAGGGACATGGCCTCCCGGGGCCGCAGGGACCGAGCCGGCGGGGGAGGGTCAGCCGCGCGAGCGCGGCAGGCAGCACTTCTTGTACTTGGCGCCGGAGCCGCACCAGCAGGTGTCGTTACGGCCGGGTGGCCAGGCGGTCACGCCGGCCTCGTCGAGGCTGTCCGCGTACTCGTCGAGAGTTTCCTCGCTGGTGGGGTCGCTGCCGGTGCGTTCGGCGAAGGCCGCCAGGTCGGCGACCGTGCCGACGACCACGCCCAGGTCGGCGCCGCCCATCCCGGACGCGTCGACGAGGGCACGTTCGAGGCTGGCGCGGTGCTCGTCCCAGGTGGGCGGGTAGCTGTCGACCAGCGATGGCCAGCGCACCAGCAGGGAGTCGAACTCCGCCTGCGGCCAGAACAGCAGCGTCGCCGGGCCGTCGTCGACGGCGCCGAGCGCGTGGTCGCTGGCGGCGCGCAGCCGGTCGGCGAGGTTGTCGTACTCGTCGTGGGGTAGACCCAGCTCTTCGCGCAGGTTGTGCCGCCGCTGGGCCAGGCCGTAGATCATGGCCGCGGCCTCGTCCTGGGCGTCCTCGGATTCGTGCTGCTGGGTGCGGGTCCGGTCCAGGATGGCGTCCAGGGCCCCGGTGAGCCATTCCAACGCCGTCTCGGCCTGGCCGGACTCGGCCAGCTCGTCGATCAGGTACGTGGCCGCCGGGTCGGTCTCCAGCAGCGGGCGCAGGGCGGTCAGCTCGACCATGCCCTCGTCGGTGCGCCCGAGGCGCAGCAGCAGGCCGCCGCGCACCGCTCGGGCGTACGCGTTGTCGTCCGGCTGTTCGGCGATGGCGCGGGTGGCGAGGGCGAGCGCGTCGGCCCGGTCCCCGGCCTGCTCCAGGATGTCCACGGCGACCAGCAGGGCGTAC
The DNA here is from genome assembly GCF_036902955.1 of Micromonospora sp. CPCC 205558. Classification (NCBI taxonomy): domain Bacteria; kingdom Bacillati; phylum Actinomycetota; class Actinomycetes; order Micromonosporales; family Micromonosporaceae; genus Micromonospora; species Micromonospora sp. CPCC 205558. The sequence continues at coordinate 70,873 of NZ_JBAKHR010000005.1, read as the reverse complement.
CCGATGTCGGCGGGGTCCGCGACCCGCCCCTCGTCGACAGCGCCCACCAGTTCGGCGACGAAGGCGGCCGGGTCGGGGCTCTTGGAGCCCAGGACGCCGATCTCGTCGATGCGGTCGGCGGTCAGCAACTCGGACATGGGCGCATCCTGAAAGACGACGGGTCGGTGGGTGGGGGAGCGGTCAGCGTACTCCTGAACAGGGCGCAGCCCGGGCGGCGAACCGCCCGGGCTGCGACACGGACCCTTAGCGGGTCGCTGGCATGGTGGCGAACTCGCCGGCTAGCTCCGACTCGACGATCGTCGCGGTGGACGGCCGGCGACCGGCCGACGCCCGCCGGGCGGACGGGACGGCGAGGGCCGCGAGCGCGGCGGCCAGGGCGATCGCCGTGAGGACGAGAAACCCCATCGTGAAGCCGGCCTCCCGGGGCAGGCCGTTGGCCTGCGGGTGCGCGGTGATCACGCCGCTGACCACGGCCGCGCCGATCGCGCCGCCGATGGTGCGGATGTTGGCGTTCATGCCGGTCGCCACGCCGGTCTGGCTGGCCGGCACGCTGGCGACGATCAGGTTGGCCATCGACGCGAACGCCAGGCCGATGCCGAGGCCGACCAGGCCACCGGCGAGGGCGACCTCCCAGCGGGTGTCGTGCGCGGCGGCGAGCATCGCGGCGGCGACCACGTTGAACGCGGCACCGGTGGCGAGCTGCGCCTTGGCGCTGAAGACGGCCTGGAGTCGGCCGGCGACGAGACCGGCGACGAACATCGCGACGAGCATCGGCAGCATGAGCAGACCGGCCTGGCTGATGCTGGCGCCGAAGCCGTAGCCGGCCGCGGTCGGGGTCTGCACGAACTGTGGGAGGAACGCGTACACGGAGAACATCGACGCGCCGTAGAGCAGGGCGACCAGGTTGGTGGTCCACACGCCGGGCAGGCGCATCATCCGCATGTCGATCAGCGGGTTGGGCGAGCGCACCTCGGCGATCAGCCAGCCGGCCAGCAACACCACGGCGAGCGCCAGCAGGCCGAGCACCCGGGTGGAGGTCCAGCCCCAGGTGGCGCCCTGGCTGATCGGTAGCAGCAGCGCGACCAGCCAGCCGGAGAGCAGCACTGTGGCACGCCAGTCGATGCGTCCGGGGGTACGGACCGGCGACTCGGGTACGAACAGGTGCGCGGCCACGGCGGTCAGCCCGACCACGACCATCGGGATCCAGAACAGCCAGCGGTAGTCCAGCGTGCTGACGATCGGGCCGGCCAGGACGATGCCCAGTCCGCCGCCGACGGCGACGATCGCCGAGATGGCGGCCACGGCGGTGGAGACCCGCGCGGCCGGGAACTCGTCACGGATGATGCCGAACGAGAGTGGGAAGACGGCGCCGCCGATGCCCTGCACGACGCGGGCGACGATGAGGACGCCGATGTTCGGGGCGATGGCGGCCACCAGGCAGCCGAGGGCGAGTGCGGCGAGCGAGGCGACCAGCATCCGCTCCTTGCCGATCATGTCGCCGACCCGTCCGAGGATCGGCGTGAAGATCGACGCACTGAGCAGATAGGCGGTCAGCACCCAGGTCACGGTGTTCTGGGAGGTGTGCAGGTCCTGCTGGATGGTCGGCAGCACCGGGGTGATCAGCGACTGGAGCATCGCGAAGAACCCGGCGCCGGCCGCGAGCACGGTGAAGGTGAGCCGACGCGAGCTGCGTCGGGATGTCACTGCCACGAGAGAAGACTCCTGATAACGGTACGGAGGGAGGTTTGTCACCCGTCGTCTCTGGCGGGCGGGCTTGTCGGGTCCGGGCGATCGGGGGTGGCCAGGCGGCGATCGTGCGGATCCCGAGGTAAGCTAACCGGAGGCAGGCCTCCGGGATTCCGGAGGGGTGCCTCCACTAAGCTAGCGGAGGGTTGCCTCCGGATGCAACCAGGGTGAGGTGACGCACGTCATGAGCAGCGCGGGGCAGGCGCCCGAGGTCTTCGACCGGCGGCCCAAGCGGGCCGATGCGCGGCGCAACTACGACTCCCTGATCGCTGCGGCTCGTGAGGCGTTCGCCGAGAACGGCGCCGCCGCCTCTCTGGAGGACGTGGCCCGCCGGGCCGGAGTGGGCATCGGCACGCTCTACCGCAACTTCCCGACCCGCCGGCACCTCTTCGAGGCCGTCTACGTCGAGGGGGTCCGGGAGCTGTGCCACTCGGCCGAAGGGCTGGCCGAGCTGCCACCCTGGGACGCGCTCGTCGCCTGGCTGCACCGCTTCGTCGCGTACGCCGCCACCAAGCGCGCGCTCGCCGAGCAGTTGCTGCACGACTCCGAGATCTTCGCCAGCTGCCGGACGGAGATCTTCGCCGCCGGTAAGCCACTGATGCGTCGGGCCCAGGCCGCCGGCGTGGTCCGTGACGACATCGGCTTCGACGACGTGGTGCGGCTGATCAGTGGCCTCACCATGGCCCAGTTTCCGTCCCCGGGGCAACGCGACCGGGTGCTCGGCGTGGCCCTCGACGGCCTGCGCCCGCAGGCCGAGTCGCGCTGACGACCGTTCGACCGATCAGCGGTCGACCAGCAGCAGCCACTCGTCGTCTAGGCGCTCCACAGTCGTGCCCGCCGGCCAGCGATGACCACTGTCGGCCACCGCCCGAGCCTGCTCGACCTGCGGTGGCCGGCTGAACCGCGCGTCGCGGAAGCTGGCCATGCTGTGGAATCGAGCCCGGCCGAAGTTCGCGGCGTCGAGGAAGTGGGCCCGGTCGAACAGCGCCTCCGCGCCGAACATCGTCCAGCGGAACAGCGCCATGTTCGTGAAGCGGACGGAGTGGAAGCCGGCCGACCCGCCGAACTCGGTGTGCTCCATCGACAGGGCGCCGTCGAAGACGGCCTCCCGGAAGGTGGCGGCGTCCGCGAAGCGGGTCGCGTCGAAGCTGGTCGGCTGACCGAAGGTCACCTGGCGAAATGAGGTCAAACCGGCGAAGGTGGCTCGCCGGCAGGACAGGCCGTCGGTGAACCGGGCCCCGTCGAAGCTGGCCAGACCGCCCACACGAACGCCGTCCAGGATGGCCTCGCCCTCGGCCGCGAGCCCCTCGAAGACCACGTCGCCGAAGGTCGCCGCCCCCAGCAGGACACGCCCCCGTGCCGTCGCGCCCGCGAAGGTGGTCGTGCCGGTGAACACCGCCTCGGTGAAGTTCGCGTCGACGAGCGTGCAGCCGGCGGCGTCGAAGTCGACGAGCGTGGCGCCGGCCAGGTCGAGCGTCAACTCCGGCCAGAAGGCGTCGTCGTCCGCGCGCAGGTGCCGGGTGAGCACGCGCTGCGCGCTGCGCCGAACCTCCGTCTCGCGCGGCTCGCCGTCGGGCGCCGGCATCCGCAGGTACGCGCAGAGCACCGCCGCGATCGTCGGGCGCTGCCCCGGATTGTCCTGACCGAGGCGCTCCAGCGCGTGCAGGCCACCGAGGCGTACCGCCGCGCTGTCGTTACCGAGCAGCTCGACCGCCCGGGTGTAGAGCTCGGTCAGTCGCCGCTCCGCCGCGTCGTGCTCGGCTGCTGCGGACTGCCGGTCCTGGTGGCGCTGCGCGGCGTCGGCCACCGCCTCGGCGTGCGCCTGTACCCGGTCCCGATGTGCCTGGTCCCGTGCGGCGACGCTCTCCTGATGCCGCTGCGCGCGTTCGGTGATCCACTGGCGGCGGGCGGCGAGCAGCAGTGCGAGCCCCCCGCCGGTGCCGGCGACGACTGTCAAACCGGTGCGGATCGCGTCGATGCGCAGCGTGGCGCGGGTGTCCGGTTGGCTGGCGCGGTCGGCCTCGGTGAGCAGCAGGTCCAGTACCAGCCAGCCCAGCCCGACGGCGGCCAGCAGGCCGACCAGGACCAGCCACCACGGCATCACCCGCAGCTCACGCTCGGCGGGTTCGTCGACAGCCACGGCGACAGCATGCCAGCCACGGTGGACGTTCGATATGGAGCCCGGCGGTATGACCGTTTACGCCCCCGCCGGAACAACGGGTTACCGACGCGTAACAAGTCATTGACGTTTCTGAATTGTTACGGGGATGATCGTCGCACGGTCGACCGGACACCCCCACCCACCTGCCCGGTTCGCCGGGCGCCTCCCCCCGGAGGTGCAGCGATGCTGCTCCGAAAGACCGCCCTCGTCCTGGCCCTCGCCACCGCCGCGCTGCTCGCGTCCACCGCCACGGCGACCGCCGCCTCCGCCGATCCGGCCCCCACCCCCTTCGCCGCCACGGCGGCCAACCCCTTCGCCGCCACGGCGGCCAACCCCTTCGCCGCCACGGCGGCCAACCCCGTCATCGTGGTCGGCGGGCTCAGCGGCATCGCCGTCGCGTACGAGCCGATCGCCGCCCGGCTGCGCGCCGACGGCTACCGCACCTTCATCTACCAACTGCCCGGGCTGGGCCTCGGCGACATCCCCACCTCGGCCCGCGCGTTCGCCACCTATGTCGCCCAGGTACGCGCCAGCACCGGTGCGGCGACTGTCGACCTCGTCGCCCACTCCGAAGGGGGCCTGGTCAGCCGGTACTACCTCAAGCGACTCGGTGGCACCGGCACCGTCGGCCGGTACGTCAGCCTGGGAACACCGCAGTACGGCACGTACGTCGCCAACATCGTGGCGTTCCTGGGCCTGGGCAACTGCGCCGGCGTCGTGGCCTGCCAGCAGATGACCATCGGCTCGGCGTTCCTCGCCGACCTCAACGCCGGCGACGACACCCCGGGCGCGGTGCGCTACACCACCATCCGCACCCTCCAGGACGAGCTGGTCCGCCCGACCGGCAACGCCGCCGTCAACGACGGCGCGACGAACGTGCTGATCCAGGCGTACTGCCCGCTGCGGGTGGTGGGACACCTCGGCCTGGTGCTCGACGGCACGGCGTACACCATCGTTCGCGGCGCCCTGGTCGACAGCCCGGTACGACCCAACTGCCTCGCGCTCTGACCCACTGCGGCTACCCGGACGCCGCCGGCTGACCCGGCGGCGTCCGGACCGGCGGGTCAGCTCGCCTTGGCGAGCGCCTCGAACTCGTCGTCGGTGAGCCGCACGTCGGCCGCACCCACGTTCTCCTCCAGGTGCGCCACCGAGGACGTGCCGGGGATGGGCAGCATCACCGGCGAGCGGCGCAGCAGCCAGGCCAGCGCGAGTTGCGCGGGCGACGCGCCGTGCGCGGTGGAGATGGCGTCCAGTGGGCCGCCCGGGCGGGCCAGCTCACCGGTCGCGATCGGGTACCACGGGATGAACGCGAGGTCGTTGCGCTCGCAGTACTCCAGCACGTCCTCGGCGCGGCGGTTGGCGAGGTTGTAGAGGTTCTGGACGGACGCGATCGTGGTGATCGCCCGGGACTCCTCGATCTGCGCGACGCTCACCTCGGACAGCCCGATGTGCTGAATCTTGCCTTCCTCGCGCAGCAGGGCCAGCTCACCGAGCTGATCGGCGAGCGGCACCTTCGGGTCGATCCGGTGCAGCTGGTACAGCGGGATGCTGTCCAGGCCGAGGTGGCGCAGGCTCAGCTCGCACTGCTGGCGCAGGTACTCCGGACGGCCGACCGCCCGCCAGTCGCCCGGCCCGGATCGGGTGAACCCGCCCTTCGTCGCGATGACCAGGTCGTCGGCGTACGGGTGCAGGGCCTCCCGGATCAACAACTCCGAGACGAACGGCCCGTACGAGTCGGCGGTGTCGATGAACGTCACGCCCAGCTCGATCGCGCGGCGCAGCACGCGTACCGCCTCGGCCGGGTCCTTCGGGTCACCCCAGACACCCGGGCCGGTGATCTGCATGGCCCCGTAGCCGAGCCGGTTGACGGTGACGTCGCCACCGATCCGGTAGGTGCCGGACGCCTTCGCGGGTTGCTCACTGATATTTGTCGCCATGGCCCGATCCCCAATCGTTTCGTCGTGGCGGGCGTGGACAGCGCGGGCGTGAAGAGCCCACCCGCCACCGATAGATCATCCCCCGGAACCCCACGGCCATGCCGCCGGTCGGCCGAGTGTGGGCGCGGACACGCCGTGGGCGCGCCGAGCCGAGTTGCCGGGAAGCGCCCGGTATCACCGGGGTGTCCGTGCGACGCTGGCCGGAGCCGGTGCGTTCCGGCGACGGCGGAGGGAGCACCCATGGGAGTGCCGCAGGTCAACTTCGCGCTCGACACGTACGAGTGCATCGTGATCTATCCCGGCTCGGCCGGGCGGGCCCTGCCCGCCGAGACGGTGCAGCGGTTGCAGGCCGAGCACGCCGAGCACATGCAGGCGTTGCAGCGACGCGGCATCATCCTGGTCGCCGGCTCGGTGGACGGGCCGGCGCGCGAGCCGGATCCGCCGATCGGCTTCGGGCTGGCCCGCACCGGCAGCGTCGACGACGTCCGCAGCGTGCTGGAGGCCGACCCGGCGATGCAGGCCGGGCTCTATCGGGTGGAGGTGCTGACCTTCCTCTGCCCGGCTGGTTCCCTGGAGTTTCCGCTGGTGAAAGCGGGGAGCTGAGTCCCCGGTCCATCGGTGGCTGTCGTGATGGCGACGGCGCTCGCGTGCCCGCCGGTGTTACGGTCGCGCCCAGCGCGGGCCGCCGCCGGGGCGTACCCGGTGTCGTGGGTCGGCCCCGGTCGAGGAGTCGCCATGATCTCCGCCGCCACCGGTGATGTCGCGTCGGCAGCCGCCCGACTGCGTGCCCTGCTCGGCGACCGGCTGCACGAGCCGGGCGAGCCCGGTTTCGCCACCACCACCCGGCTCTGGAACGGCGCGGTGGCGCGTACGCCCGCGCTGGTCGCCCAGTGCCGGGAGGCCGACGAGGTGGCCGAGGCGGTCCGCGTCGCCGCCCGGTGTCACCTGCCCGTCTCGGTCCGCTCCGGCGGGCACGACTGGGCCGGTCGGGCGCTGCGCGACGGCGCTCTGGTGCTCGACCTGACCGGGCTGTGCGCCGTCCGGGTCGACCCGGACGCGGCCACGGTGACCATCGGCGGCGGCGCCACGGTGGCCGAGGTGATCGCCGCCGCCCGCCCCTACGACCTGGTGGTGCCCACCGGCACGGTTGGCGACGTGGGAATGGCCGGGCTCACCCTCGCCGGCGGGTACGGCCCGCTGTGCGGCCGGTTCGGTCTGGCGCTGGACAGTCTGCTCGGCGCGGAGGTGGTCCTCGCCGACGGCCGGCGGGTCACCGCCGACCCCCGGCACGACGCCGAGCTGTACTGGGCGCTGCGCGGCGGCGGTGGAAACCTCGGCATCGTCACCGAGCTGCGCTTCCGCGCGCACCGGCTGCCCGGCGTACTGGCCGGCATGATCATGTTCGCGCTGTCCGAGGCGCCGGCCGTGCTGCGCGGCTACGGCGCGCTGGTCGCCGAGGCCCCGGACGAGCTGACCGTGATGACCGGCTTCCTGCCCGGCCCGGCCGGCGAGCCGGTGATCTTCGTCTGCCCGTTCTACAGCGGCCCGGACCTGGACGCCGGGCTGCCGTGGATGGACCGGCTGCGCGCGCTGGGCACCCCGCTGGTCGACCAGATCGGTCCGATGCCGTACGCGGACGCGCTGCGGATGTTCGACGGCGGGATGGTCGACGGCAACCACTACCTGCTGCGGACCCGCTGGTTGCCCGCGCTCACCGACGGCGCGGTGGACACGCTCGTCGACGCGGCCCGGCAGGTCACCTCGCCGTTCTCCGCGCTGGCCGTGCACCACTTCCACGGCGCGGCCAGCCGGGTCCGCACCGCCGACACGGCGTTCGGGCTGCGCACCGACCACCTGATGGCCGAGATCATCGCGGTGTGGGCGCCCGGCGACCAGGCCGACCCGCACCGCGAGTGGGCCGAGCGGACCTCGACCGCGCTCGCACCGCACGCCCTACCCGGTGGTTACCCCAACCTGCTCGCCCCGGAGGAGACCGAGCGGGTCCGGCTCGCCTACGGCGCGAACTGGGCGCGGCTGCGCCACGCCAAGCGCCGCTACGACCCCCGTGACCTGCTGCACGCGGTGCCCACCCTGCCGCCCTCGGGACACCCGGAATGAGCCGTCGCCTGCCGCCCTCGGGGCATCCGCGGTGAGCCGCCGCCGGGAGCACCCCGACAGCACACGCCAACGGAGGCGTACGATTCCCGGCGCGCGGTCGCTGATGCCCGTCGCCACAACGTTCCCGGTGCGGTTCTGCCCGCCGGCCCGACGCGCGCCGCGCGTCGTTGGACACATGTTCCGCTGCCTGCAAGGGGTCGGCCCCGAGTCCGACCCGAAGGAGAGACTAGCCTGATGGGCGTGACACGCCGCGCGAAGATCGTCTGCACTCTTGGTCCCGCCACCTCGTCCCCGGAGCGCATCCGGGGTCTCGTCGAGGCCGGCATGAACGTGGCGAGGCTGAACTTCAGCCACGGCAGCCACGCCGACCACGAGGCGGTCTATCGACTGGTCCGGGAAGCGTCGGAGGCAGCAGGTAAGCCGGTCGCCGTCCTCGCCGACCTGCAGGGCCCCAAGATCCGCCTCGGTCGGTTCGCCGACGGCCCCCACGAGTGGCGCACCGGTGACTCGGTCGTCATCACCGGCGACGACATCATCGGCACCAAGGAGCGGGTCTCCTGCACCTACCGCAAGCTGCCGCAGGAGGTCAAGCCCGGTGACCGGCTGCTGATCGACGACGGCCGGGTCGCCGTCGAGGTCACCGACGTCACCGGCAACGACATCCGCTGCCTCGTCACCGAGGGCGGCCCGGTCTCCAACAACAAGGGCGTGTCGCTGCCCAACGTGGCGGTCAGCGTGCCCGCCATGTCGGACAAGGACGCCGAGGACCTGCGCTTCTCCCTGGGTCTCGGCGTCGACCTGGTGGCGCTCTCCTTCGTCCGCTCGGCCGAGGACATCAAGCTCGTGCACGGGATCATGGCCGAGGAGGGCGTGTTCCGCCCGGTGCTCGCCAAGGTCGAGAAGCCGGAGGCGGTGGAGCACCTGGAGGCCATCGTGCTGGCCTTCGACGGCGTCATGGTCGCCCGTGGTGACCTCGGTGTCGAGATGCCGCTGGACGAGGTGCCGCTGGTGCAGAAGCGCGCCGTGCAGCTGTGCCGGGAGAACGCCAAGCCCGTCATCGTGGCCACCCAGATGCTCGACTCCATGATCGAAAATTCCCGCCCCACCCGGGCGGAGGCGTCCGACGTCGCCAACGCGGTGCTCGACGGCGCGGACGCGGTGATGCTCTCCGGCGAGACCAGCGTCGGCAAGTACCCGGTGCTCACCGTCAGCACCATGGCCAAGATCGTGACGACCACCGAGGCCGGCTCGATCGGGGTGCCGCGGTTGCAGCACGACCCGCGTACCCACGGTGGCGCCCTCACCGTCGCCGCCTCGTCGATCGCCCGGGCCATCAACGCCAAGGCGCTTGTCGCCTTCTCGCAGACCGGTGACACCGTGCGACGGCTGTCCCGCCTGCACTGCGACTTGCCGCTGCTGGCCTTCACGCCGGTCCCCGAGGTGCGCGACCAACTCGCCCTCACCTGGGGCGTGGAGACCTTCCTGATGCCGTTCGTGCAGCACACCGACGACATGTTCCGCCAGGTCGACCAGGCGCTGCTCGGCCTCGACCGGGCCAACCCCGGTGACTACGTGGTGATCGTGGCGGGCAGCCCGCCCGGCACCCCCGGCTCGACCAACACCCTGCGCGTACACCAGCTCGGCTCGCTGGTCGACGCCGCGTCGGCGCGGGCCCTGCAGTGAGCGACGGTCGGGTCGCGGTCGGCCAGGCGGCGGTGGACCAGCTGCTGGAAGTGCTCGACCTCGACCCGACCGGGGAGATGACCTTCCGGGGGATGAGCCCCCCGGTCGGCCCACAACGGGTGTACGGCGGCCAGGTCGCCGGTCAGGCCCTGGTCGCCGCCGGCCGCACCGTCGACCCGGAGCGGTTCGTGCACTCGCTGCACGGCTACTTCGTCCGCCCCGGCGACCCGGTCGAGCCGATCGCGTACGAGGTGGAGAACATCCGCGACGGCCGGTCCTTCTCGGTCCGCCGCGCGGTCGCCCTCCAGCACGGCAAGCCGATCTTCTTCATGTCGGCGTCGTTCCAGCGGGCCGAGGAGGGTCTGGACCACCAGGCCCCGGCCCCGCTGGACGTGCCACCGCCGCAGGACGTGCCGACGATGACCGACCGCCTCTCCCGCTACCCGGAGCGGCTGGGCATCTGGGGCCAGATTCCGCGACCGATCGACGTGCGCTACGTGGGTGAGCCCGGCTGGGTCCGCCCCGGCGACCGGCCCGCCGACCCGCACCAGCGCGTCTGGATGCGCATCGACGGCAAACTGCCGGACGACCCGCTGCTGCACGCCTGCGCGCTCACCTACGCCTCGGACCTCACCCTGCTGGACTCGGTGCTCTCCGCGCACGGCGAGGTGTGGGGGCCGGGCGGGTTGGTCGGCGCGAGCCTGGACCACGCGCTGTGGTTCCACCGGCCGTTCCGGGCCGATGAGTGGTTCCTCTACGACTGCCTCAGCCCGTCGGCGTCGGGGGCGCGGGGGCTGGCCACCGGCCGGATGTTCACCACCGACGGCCGGCAGATCGCCAGCGCCGTCCAGGAGGGTCTGCTGCGCCGCGTCGGCGCCTGACGCGTCGATACATCCCCGCCAGGCACCTGGCGGGGATGAGGCGGGTCAGTCCTGGTAGATGGCCTCTCCGGCGATCTCGATCTGCACCGTCTTGCCGACCAGCACCCCGCCGCTCTCCAGGACGACATTCCAGATCAGGCCGTAGTCCTCGCGGTTCATTTCGGCCGTCGCGCTGAATCCGAAGATGTTCTGCCCGTACGGATCGCGACGAGCGCCACCAAAATTCACCTCCAGGTCGACGGCCCGGGTGATGCCCTTCACGGTCAATTCACCGGTGAGGACGAATCGTCCGGGAAGACCGTCGGACTGCGGCGGAGCAATCTGACTCCGGCCTCGTCCGCCCAACCGGTGGTTGCGCAGGCGCGCCCACTGGAATATGGGATCCTCGTTGCCCCGCCATTTGATTCCGGTGCTTCGATATTCGAGGGTGGGAAAACGCTCCACGTCGAGGAAGTCGGCACTCTTCAGATGCGTGTCCCGGTCGACACTCCCGGTGGTGATGCTGGCCGACATGATGGTGGCCGTGACCGAGGAGAGCAGCGGGTCCTCCGCCACGAAGATCTGCGCCGTGGCCTCGGCGAACTCGCCGCGTACCGGGCTGACCATCATGTGCCGGGACAGGAAACCGATCCGCTTGTGCGCCTGATCGAGAAGATAGGTGCCGGCGACCGGGATGGTCATGCCATCCCAGGTGCGTGTGGCGATATCGGTCATCGTGTTGCCTTCCCCCCGAGCGCACCCGGGTGTTTATCAATATGTTGCTGGCGGCCGGGTAAACGACCAGACATCCGTACTCCTGCCCAGCATAGGGACGCTCCGGACCGGCATTTCGCCCCCCACCGTGCGGTGGATCATGATGCGGCTCACCGGTCCCTGCCGATGGCTCACACGGGCGCCAACGGCGCTACTTTCCATCGATTCGTGGCCGATCGGCCGAGGGTCGCCCGCCTGCCCGGTTGACCACGGGCTAACCTTGCCGACATGCGCCTCTCCGCCCGGGTCGACTATGCCCTCCGCGCGGCCGCCGAGCTTGCCGCGACGGCTAGCGGCCCCGGGCGCGGCCGGCCGGTCACGGCCGACCAGATCGCCCGTGCCCAGGAGATCCCGCCGAAGTTCCTGGAGAGCATCCTTCTCCAGCTGCGCCGGGGCGGCATCGTGCACGCCCAGCGCGGCCCGGAGGGCGGCTACTGGCTGGCCCGCCCCGCTGAGGAGATCTCCCTCGCCGAGGTGATCCGGGTGATCGACGGGCCCCTCGCCCACGTCCGCGGGCAGCGCCCCGAGCAGCTCGGCTACCACGGCCCGGCTCGCGCCCTCCAGGAGGTCTGGATCGCGTTGCGGGCGAGCGAGCGGGAGATCCTGGAACTGGTCAGCGTCGCCGACGTGGCCGCGGGCACCCTGCCTGGGCGGGTCACCGAGCTGGCCGCCGACCCGCGCGCCTGGATCTGACGCGCCGGCTCGCCTGCCAGCTCCGCGTCACCTGGGGCGCTGACTCTGCGCGTCCCATCCACCGATCGGGGGCTTGACCCCGGCTGCCCCATCCCGCATTGTCGACCAAGTCGATAGGAGATGCCGAAAAGTCTGGGGGCGCTCGTGCGCAAGCTGTTGGTCCTCGCTCTGGTCGGGCTCGTCGCGCAACTGATCGATGGTTCGCTCGGCATGGCGTACGGCTTGACCTCGTCCACTCTGCTGCTGGTCGCCGGGGTCGCCCCGGCCGCCGCCTCGGCCTCGGTGCACCTGGCCGAGATCGGCACCACGCTCGCCGCCGGGGTCGCGCACTGGCGGTTCGGCAACGTCGACTGGCGGGTCGTGACCCGCATCGCCCTGCCCGGCGCGATCGGCGCCTTCGCCGGAGCCACAGTGCTCAGCTCGATCTCCACCGAGGCCGCCGCACCGTGGATGGCCGGCATCCTCTTCACGCTCGGCGCGTACCTCCTGATCCGCTTCGCCCGACCACTGCGTACCGACCGGGTCGGCGGGCGGCTACGCGGTCGTTTCCTCGGCCCCCTGGGCCTGGTTGCCGGCTTCGTCGACGCGACCGGCGGCGGCGGGTGGGGCCCGGTGGCCACCCCCGCGCTGCTGGTCTCCGGCCGCATGGAGCCCCGCAAGGTGATCGGCTCGGTGGACACTGCCGAGTTCGTCGTGGCCGGCGCGGCCAGCATCGGCTTCCTGATCGGGCTGGGCTCGGAGGGATTCCTGCTCCCCACCGTCGCCGCGCTGCTCATCGGCGGGCTCATCGCCGCCCCGCTGGCCGCCTGGCTGGTGCGAATCGTGCCCGCCCAACTGCTCGGCGCGGCAGTCGGCGGAGTGATCGTGCTGACCAACGCCCGCACCCTGATCCGCTCCGCCGAACTGGGCGGCCCCGCCCGCCCCGCCGTGTACGCCCTGTTGGCCGCCGGCTGGCTGGCCGCCCTGGTGTTGGCCGTGCGTGCCCTACGCCGGACCCGCCGCGCCCGCGCCGAAGCCGCCGAGGCGGCCAGCGCTGCCCCGGCCGCCGCTGCCCCCACCACCGCCGACGCCGCGAGCGCTGCCCCCACCACCGCCGACGCCGCGAGCGCTGCCCCCGCCTCCGCTGCCCCCGCCACCGCTGTCCCCGCCGCCTCGGTGCCCGGTCGCTGAGGCCAACCACAACCGGATGACCGACCTGCGGGTGCCGCGCCGGGCCGTGGTCGGCCGGCTGAACCTCAAGATCGTGCTCGATCGTGGATGTAGTGGCTTGCGGCGTGTTCGAGGCCACTACAACCAGGATCGAGCACATCTCGGCGGCGGGCAGCGGCGTGAACTCTGCGACGTCCATCGATGTTGCGTGCCGGAAAGCGCTTGCCATACGATGCGCGGTGAGCCGGATCCGTGAGTTCCAGGGCGTTTCACCCCCGATCAGATCGCCGTCCGCCGCCGTCGCGGTAGGGGTAGGTCCACCGTGCTTCCCGGGCAGGGCCGGTGGGTCGTGGCGATCACCACCGGATCCCCGGAGGCAGCGCATGCACCCGTCCAGACATCGGTTGACCCTGCTCGCCGCCACCACGGCGGCCACCGTCGTGGCCGGCACCCTCGGCACGGTCGTCGCCTCGGCCGCCGCCGTCGGCTGCCGGGTCGACTATCAGATCACGAACCAGTGGCAGGGCGGCTTCGGCGCCAACGTCACCGTCACCAACCTCGGCGACCCGGTCAACGGGTGGGCCCTGACCTGGTCGTACGCCGCCGGCCAACAGGTCACCCAGGCGTGGAGCGCCACCGTCACCCAGTCCGGTGCGCAGGTCACCGCCCGCAACGTCGACTACAACGCCGCCATCGCCACGAACGGCAGCGCGTCGTTCGGCTTCAACGGTTCGTGGACCGGCAGCAACCCGGTGCCGAGCAGCTTCGCGCTCAACGGCACCACCTGCACCGGCGCCCCACCCACCGAGGAGCCGACCACCCCGCCCCCGACGACCCCACCGCCCACCACGCCACCGCCCACCACGCCACCGCCCACCACGCCACCGCCGGCGACCGGCGTGGTGCAGATGGAGAACCTGGACCGCGGGTTGATCAGCGTCCGCTCCGGCAGCGGCAACCTGGTGTCCTGGCGGCTGCTCGGCACCGAGACCTCCGGGGTGGCGTTCAACCTCTACCGGGGATCCACCAAGGTCAACAGCAGCCCGATCACCGGCGCCACCAACTACCTCGACAGCGGCGCGGCGGCCGGGTCGGCGTACACCGTGCGGGCCGTGGTGGGCGGCGTCGAGCAGACGGCGTCGGCGTCGGCGTTGCAGTTCGGCGCGGGCTACCTGGACGTGCCGTTGCAGGTCCCGGCCGGCGGCACCACCCCGAGCGGGGAGAGCTACTCCTACAGCGCCAGCGACGCCTCCGTCGGTGACCTCAACGGCGACGGCAGCTACGAGATCGTGCTCAAGTGGGAACCGTCCAACGCCAAGGACAACTCCCAGTCCGGCTACACCGGCAACGTCTACGTCGACGCGTACACCCTCACCGGCAGCCGGTTGTGGCGCATCGACCTGGGCCGCAACATCCGGGCCGGCGCCCACTACACCCAGTTCCAGGTGTACGACTACGACGGCGACGGCCGCGCCGAGGTCGCCATGAAGACCGCCGACGGCACCCGCTCCGGCACCGGTCAGCTCATCGGCTCGTCGTCGGCTGACTACCGCAACTCCAGCGGCTACGTGCTGTCCGGCCCGGAGTACCTGACCATGTTCAACGGTCAGACCGGCGCGATCCTCTCCACCGTCAGCTACGACCCGCCGCGCGGCACCGTGTCGTCCTGGGGTGACTCGTACGGCAACCGGGTGGACCGGTTCCTCGCCGGCACCGCGTACCTGGACGGGCAGCGCCCCTCGCTGATCATGGCTCGGGGCTACTACACCCGCGCGGTGATCGCGGCCTGGGACTTCCGCAACGGCGCACTCACCAAGCGCTGGACGTTCGACTCGAACTCCTCCGGCAACGGCGCCGCCGCCGGTCAGGGCAACCACCAGCTTTCCGTCGCCGACGTCGACGCCGACGGCCGCCAGGAGATCGTCTACGGCGCCGCGACCATCGACGACAACGGCCGGCTGCTGCACTCCACGGGCAACGGCCACGGTGACGCCA
The DNA here is from genome assembly GCF_036902955.1 of Micromonospora sp. CPCC 205558. NCBI lineage: Bacteria > Bacillati > Actinomycetota > Actinomycetes > Micromonosporales > Micromonosporaceae > Micromonospora > Micromonospora sp. CPCC 205558. The sequence continues at coordinate 55,757 of NZ_JBAKHR010000005.1, read as the reverse complement.
TGCACGTCGGGGACCTGGACCCGGGCCGCTCCGGCCTGGAGGTGTTCAAGGTCGACGAGGACGCTAGCAAGCCCAGCTCCTACTTCGCGGACGCCCGTACCGGTCAGGTCCTCTGGTCCACTCCGGCGTCCGGCGACAACGGCCGCGGTGTCTCCGCGGACATCTGGGCGGGCAGCCCCGGCGCGGAGTCGTGGTCGTCAGCGGTCGCCGGACTGGCCAACACCAGGGGGCAGAACGTCGGCCGCAAGCCGTCCTCGGCCAACTTCCTCGCCTGGTGGGACGGCGACCCGGTGCGGGAGCTGCTCGACGGCACGAAGATCGACAAGTACGGCACCGGCGGCGAGACCCGGCTGCTCGACGGCAGCGGGGTGGCGTCCAACAACGGCACCAAGTCCACGCCGGCGCTCTCCGGCGACATCCTCGGCGACTGGCGCGAGGAGGTGATCTGGCGGACCACCGACAGCCGGGCCTTGCGGATCTACAGCACACCCACTCCGACCAGCACCCGGATCTACACGCTGATGCACGACCCGCAGTATCGGGTGGCGATCGCGTGGCAGAACACCGCCTACAACCAACCGCCGCATCCGGGGTTCTTCATCGGCAACGGAATGGGCATCCCACCGACGCCGGACATCCACCTACGTTGATGCAACCCCTGGCGGTCCCGATCGGGGTCGCCTAGGGTGGCAGGCACCGGGCCGCAGCCGCGGAATCCGCTCAGCTCCGGCCCGGTGCGCCACACCGCGGCATTCCCAACCCGTCCCGACCGGGAATGCCGTACCACCACCGGCACCAACATTAGGCACCGTCCGGGTCGGCGGGGTGACGCTGACGTGAAGATCGTGTTTCACGCCGGCTGGCGCAGACCCCCGGCCACCTGCTCGGCGATCAACTCGTACGACCGCACCCGGTCCTGCACGTCGTACACCAGCGTGGTCAGCATCAGCTCGTCCGCGCCGGTGCGCTCCTGCAACTCGGTCAGCTGCCGGCGCACCGTCTCCGGCGAGCCCATCGCCTGACCGTCGCGGCGTGCCACGACGAACTCCCGCTCGATCTCGGAGTACGGGTAGGCCGCCGCCTCGTCGGGCGTCGACAGCGGCTCCGGTCGCCCGGAGCGCAACTTCAAGAACGACAGGGCGCTCGGCCCGGCCAACCATTCGGCCCGCTCGTCGGTCTCCGCGCACACCGCGTTGACCGCGACCATCGCGTACGGCTTGTCCAGCCACTGCGACGGCCGGAAGTTCTGCCGGTACAGGGCCAACGCCGGCAGGGTGTTCGCCGAGCTGAAGTGGTGCGCGAAGGAGAACGGCAGACCGAGCAGGCCGGCGAGCTGGGCGCTGAAACCGCTGGAGCCCAGCAGCCAGACGGCCGGCTGCTCACCGCGACCCGGCGTGGCGATGATCTGCCCGGGCTTGTCCCCGCTGAAGTAGTTCATCAGGTCGGCCAGCTCGTTCGGGAAACCCTCCGCCGACAGGCCCTCCATGGTGCGCCGCAACGCCAGCGCGGTCATCTGGTCGGTGCCGGGCGCTCGGCCGATTCCCAGGTCGATCCGGCCGGGGTGCAGCGCCTCCAGGGTGCCGAACTGCTCGGCCACCACCAGCGGCGCGTGGTTGGGCAGCATCACCCCGCCCGACCCCAACCGGATCGTCGACGTGTTCGCCGCCAGGTGCGCCAGCAGCACCGCGGGCGCGGAGCTGGCGATAGCCGGCATGTTGTGGTGCTCGGCCACCCAGAACCGGTGGTAGCCCAACTCCTCGGTGCGGCGGGCCAGCTCGGTGGTGGCCTGCAAGGCCGCGCCAGCGGTGGTGCCCTTGGCGACCGGGGCAAGATCGAGAACAGACAACGGTACGGTGATCACAAGGTCAGCCAACCCGTCACCGACCGGCTTTGTTCCGGCATCCGCGTTTTCGTCGGCCACCTCACCCGCCGCTCAGCCCATCCCGCGGGCCTGCTCGAAGATGAGACTGGTCTGGGTGTGCTGCACCGCCGGGTCCACCGCCAGGTGGTCGAGCACGAAGTCCCGCAACGCGTCGCCGGACGCCGCCCGCACATGCAACACGTAGTCCTCCGCACCGGCGACGTGGAACACCGACACCACCCCCGGCAGCCGCACCGACCGGGCCCGGAACGCGTCCACCGCCGCCCGCTCGTGCGCGGTCAACCGAACCGACACCAACGCCTGCAACGGCAGGCCGAGCGCCGCCGGATCGACCTCGGCGTGAAAGCCACGGATCGCGCCGCGCTCGCGCAGCGCCCGGGTCCGGGTCAGGCACGTCGACGGCGCCACCCCCACCCGCTCGGCGAGGGCGTTGTTCGGCAGTCGGCCATCCGCCGCCAACTCCGTCAGGATCGCGCGGTCCACCTCGTCCAGCGCCGGATACGGCCGCACATCATTCGGCTCAGGGGGCATTGCGTCATCCTCGTCCGAATCCAACACGGAACCAAGCCGATATTTAGAATGATCTGCCGAATCGTTGCCTATCAGTATCCCGATGTTCGACGCTACCGCCATGACCACGATGGATACCCGGTCCGTACACGCCGGCCGCGACGACCTCCGCACCCTCGGCGTGCACGTACCGCCCATCGACCTGTCCACCACCAACCCACTGCCGTCCGTCGACGACGGCGGTGCCGCGTACGAGCAACTCGCCACCGGCGGCACCCTCCCCGCCGACGGCAGCGCCGTCTACCAACGGCTCTGGAACCCCACCGTCGCCCGCTTCGAAACCGCCCTCGCCGAGCTGGAAGGCACCGCCCAGGCCGTCGCCTTCGCCAGCGGAATGGCAGCCCTCACCGCCACCCTGCTCGCCGCCGCCCGCGACGACCGCCGGCACGTCGTCGCCGTCCGACCCCTCTACGGCGGCACCGACCACGTCCTCGCCACCGGCCTGCTCGGCACCACCGTCACCTGGACACGCCCCGACGAGGTCGCCGCCGCCATCCGCCCCGACACCGCACTGGTCATCGTCGAGACACCCGCCAACCCCACCCTCGACCTGGTCGACATCGCCGCCCTCGCCGCCGCGGCCGGCGACATCCCACTGCTTGTCGACAACACCGTCGCCACCCCCGTCCTGCAACAACCCGCCCGCCACGGCGCCACCCTCGTCCTGCACAGCGCCACCAAGAGCATCGGTGGGCACGGCGACGTCCTCGCCGGTGTCGTCGCCTGCGACGACACCTGGGCCGCACGCCTACGCCAGGTCCGCGCGGTCACCGGCGCGATCCTGCACCCCCTCGGCGGCTACCTGCTGCACCGCGGCCTGCAAACCCTGCCGCTGCGGGTCCGCGCCCAACAGGCCACCGCCGAGAAACTCGCCGGCTGGCTCGCCGACCACCCCGCCGTACACCGGGTGCACCACCCCTCGGTGCACGACCCGGCGGCGCTGGTCGGGCGGCAGATGGCCGGACCCGGCAGCCTGCTCGCCTTCGAGGTACGCGGCGGCGCGCCCGCCGCAGCCACCGTCGCCGGTGCCTGCCGCCTCATCACCCACGCGGTCTCCCTCGGCGGCATCGACACCCTCATCCAGCACCCCGCCTCCCTCACCCACCGGCCGGTCGAGGGCGACGCCAAACCCGCCGCCGCCCTGCTGCGCCTCTCGGTCGGACTGGAGGACCCCGAGGACCTGCGCGCCGACCTCGCGGACGCGCTCGACACGATCGCCTGACCGGTCAGGACTTCGGGCCGACGTGCCGGTCCAGCGTGGCGACCGCGTCGCGTCGCGCCACCGACAACGAGTTGTGCCGGTTCATCCGCCAGGCGACGCCGAGCAGGTCGAGGCTCCACTGACAGAGCCCCATGATGTCGGCCGACTCGTTGACGAACATGTAGCGCGGGTAGACGTACACCTTGCCGCGCACGGTCACCCGGTTGGCGACGCGGCAGCCGTCGGAGTGGAACAGCCCTCTCAGGAAGTCGCCGGGATGCTGTTCGATGATCGGCCTTTGCCAGTCGGCGAGGACGATCGGTCGCTCGTGCTTCTTGCCGGGACCGTGCTGCGGGAGCAGGCAGGGCCAGTGGAGGCCGTAACTCTGCACGCCCACGCAACCCTGCTTCTGGACCCGTTGCACCTTCGAGGCCAACACGGCTCGCATGGCCACATCGCACGCCTCGACCAGCCTCGGCCAAGCATCGGAACAGTAGATGCGCAACACCGGAACACGTGCCGTTGTCACGAGGTGGCCGTCGCCCAGGTAGAGACCGAGCAGGTAGGCGTAGGCCGCAGGGTCGGTCGGATTGTCGACATCCGGCCGACATCGGAAGCAGCGCAGTTCGGTGCCGCGCCGCACCGGTTCAGGTCGATCGACGCACCAGTGCCAGACGGTTACGTACGGCAACGAGAGCTTCCGAGCTACGGAACGAATGCTGTGTCCGCGAACGCGGAGTGCGCGGGCCTGTGCCCGCATCTGCGGTGGATGCACTCCCACATGGTCGAACAGGTGTATGACAAGAGTGCCGGGAGCGGGATTCGAACCCGCAAGCCCTTTCGGGCAGAAGTGTTTGAGACTTCCGTGTATGCCGTTCCACCATCCCGGCGGGTGGCGCCTACTGTACCCGACTACTCTCATGCGGGAGCATGGGTGGTAGCCGTGCAGTGATCGATGGTGGGGGTAGGGCTGGTGGCTGAGACGCCGACGGATGCCGAGCGCAGGCGCGTACTGATCGCCGAGGACGAGGCGCTGATCCGGCTGGACCTCGCCGAGATGCTGGTCGAAGAGGGTTACGAGGTGGTGGGGGAGGCCGGTGACGGTGAGACAGCCGTCCGCCTCGCCGAGGAGTTGAAGCCCGATCTCGTCATCCTCGACATCAAGATGCCGATCATGGATGGGCTGGCCGCCGCCGAGCGCATCGCCGGCGCCCGGATCGCCCCGGTGATCATTCTGACCGCGTTCAGCCAGCGTGATCTGGTGGAGCGGGCGCGGGCGGCGGGCGCGATGGCGTACCTGGTGAAGCCCTTCCAGAAGAGCGACCTGGTCCCGGCGGTGGAGATCGCGCTGTCGCGTTACTCGGAGGTCGCGGCCCTGGAGGCGGAGGTCGCGAGCCTGACCGACCGCCTGGAGATCCGTAAGTCGGTGGAGCGTGCCAAGGGCGCGCTGATGACCACGTACGGGATGACCGAGCCGCAGGCGTTCAAGTGGATCCAGCGCACGGCGATGGACCACCGGATGACCATGAAAGAGGTCGCCGAGCGGATCCTCGCGGAGACCGCCGGCGGTGAGGTGTCGCAGCAGCCGACGGTCTGACCGGCACGGCGAGGGCCGCGTCGGGTCGGCCGGATCGATAGCATCACATGCGTGTCGGTCCGGGGCGCGATCGCGGTGTGCGGAGTGGTGGTCACGCTGCTCGCGGGCTGTCGGGCCGGCCGTGGCGAAGGGCCCGGGGACCCGGTCCGGCCGCGCTGGGAGGCGTCGGTCCTGCCGGTTCCGCCGGGTTCTGCGGGTCGGCTGATCGTCCGTGACGTGACCGCCTGCGCGGGTCGGTGGTACGTGGTCGGCGCGGTGGGTGGTCCGGATGGCGCGACCCGCCCGGCCGCGTGGGGCAGCGCGGATGGCCGCACCTGGGCGCCGCTGCCGTTGCGTCCGATCAGTTACTACGGTGAGCGCGCGATCCTCTATGCCGTTGGCTGTCATGAGGGTCGGGTCGCCGTCGTCGGCGCGAGGGCGGGCGGCGCACACGGCAATCCGCGGGTGCGGACGTGGCGGCAGGACGCCGACGACGGCGGTCTGACCGAGGTGCCGGCGGAGTTCGAGTTGTACGGCGGGCCGGAGGCGGTGAGCGCGAGCCGCATGGTCGGTGGCTCCGGCGGGTGGTTGATCGCGGGCGCGCGCACGAGTGGGGCGGCCGTGTGGCTCTCCCCGGACGCGGCCGACTTCCGGCTGGTCGACCGCGCTGCGGCGCTCGCCAGCGATGCGGGCCTGACGACGCTCGCCACGGACGCGGTGTCGGTGCCGGATGGTTGGCTGGTGGGTGGCGGCGGGCGGCCGGCGGGCCGGGCCGATCGTGATCCGTTCGTCTGGTTCTCCGGTGACGGCCGGTCGTGGACGCGGTTGGCGTTGCCGGCGACCGGAGACGACGAGATCGTGCAGCGTCTCGCGCGGGTCGGGTCGACCGTTTACGCGGTGGGGGTGCGGGGGAGCGCGTTCCAGGCGTGGGTGAGCGAGCCGGCCGGTGGGGCCACGAGTGCCGGTACGTGGCGGGCGGTGGGTCGTTTCGGTGCGACGGGCGCGGGCGCGGTGGCCGGTGTGGAGTCGGTGGCCGGTGGTGTCGACGGGCTGGTGGCGATGACGGTGGCGGCGGGTGGGCATCGGCTGTGGCGGTCCGCAGCGGGTGCCTCGTCGTGGCTGCCAGTGGTGCTTCCGGCGGACGTTGCCACTGGTGGGGACACGTCGGCGGCGGTCGCGGTGCTGGCTGGCCGGGTGGTCGTCACCGTCGATGACGGGGTGGCGGCGAGGGTCTGGTTCGCGCCCTCGCGGGCTCTCTGACGGGTTGTCGACAGCCGCCGATGTGACAACTGAACGCGAGGTTCTCCGCGTCTGGTAACGGTTGAGTCAATGCCGCCTACGACACCTTACGGTGAGTAGTGCTTCTGGGATAACGTCCCGCCCCAGACCGGGTGAACGGTCCGGTCCGTTGACGTCGAGGCGCTCTGCCAGGCGACATCGGGCTTCTGGACGGAGGAGGGTTCCAGCCTTGAGGCAAAACTTCGTGCGCGTCCTCGGCAGCGTCGCCATCTTGGCGCTTGTTGCCGGCGGCGCCAGCGCATGTAAGAAGGACGAGGGCACGTCGGAAGGTTCCGCCAACAAGGCGTGCGACCTCAAGATCGGTTTCTTCGGTGCGCTCTCCGGCGCCGACGCCGGCCTGGTCACCCCGATGAAGCAGGGTGCCGACCTGGCCGTGGAGAAGTACAACGCGGCGAACGCGGACTGCAAGATCACCGTGCAGGCGTTCGACTCGCAGGGCAAGGCCGACCTGGCCGGTGGTCTGGCGACCAGCGCGGCGGCCGACGCGAAGATCGTCGGCATGGTTGGCCCGGCGTTCTCCGGTGAGAGCGAGGTCGCTCTGCCGATCTTCGACACCGCGGGCCTGCCCAGCATCAGCCCGTCGGCCACCCGGCCGAGCCTCTCGGAGAAGGGCTGGAAGGTCTTCCACCGGGGCGTCGGTAACGACTTCTCCCAGGGCCCGGCGATCGCCAGCTACATCAAGAACGTGCTGAAGGCGCAGAAGGCGTTCGTCATCGACGACCAGTCGGCGTACGGCGCGGGTCTGGCCGACGAGGCCAAGAAGGGCCTCGGCTCCCTGGTCATCGGCACCGACAAGGTCGTCGACAACGCGCAGGAGTTCGGTGCGCAGATCTCCAAGGTGAAGACCAGCGGCGCGACGGTGCTGTTCTACGCGGGTTACACCGAGGAGGCGGCGCCGTTCCTCAAGCAGCTGCGCGCTGCGGGCTGGACCGGCACGTTCATCGGTGGCGACGGCATCAACGACGCCAACATGCTGTCGGTGGCCGGTCAGAAGGACGTCGAGGGCACCATCGCGACCTGCCCGTGTGGCCCGGCGACCGCGGCCAAGGGCACCTTCGTGACCGACTTCAAGGCCAAGTACAACGCGGACCCGGGCGTGTACGCCGACGTGGCGTTCGACCTGGCCAACATCTACCTCGAGGCGATCCAGGCCGGCAAGATCACCCGCGCCGACATCCAGGCCTTCCTCTCCTCCTACAACAAGGCTGGTTCCGCCTCTGGCGTGACCTACAAGTGGGAGCCGAACGGCGAGCTGGACCCGGCGCAGGTCAAGGTGTGGGCCTTCAAGGCGACCGCCGGTGCGTGGGCTCCGGATGTGGAGATCCCGAAGGCCTGATCCCGTCGGGGTCACAGGTTTGAGGGCGTGACGAACAGAGTTGTTTTCGATGCGGTCGGGGTGCGTAACCCCGGCCGCATCGGCTCAACGCAACACCCTTCGGAGCATCGGTGGACTTTGCAGAACTCGTCCGGGGCTTCCCGGAACTGACCACAACCGGGTTGGTGCAGGGTGCGATCTACGCGCTCATCGCCCTCGGCTATACCCTCGTCTACGGCGTTCTTCGCCTGATCAACTTTGCGCACTCCGAGGTCTTCATGATCGGCACGTTCGGTGCCATCTGGACCTGGGCAGCCTTCGGGCTCAATAGCAACAGCGGTGCACCCTCGGTGGGGCGCGCGCTGCTCGTGATCGCCCTCGCGATCGTGGCGGCCGCGTTGCTGTCCGGCAGCGTCGCGCTGCTGATCGAGGTCACCGCCTACCGGCCGCTGCGGCGCCGCAACGCGCCACCGCTGGCCTTCCTGATCACCGCCATCGGTGCGTCGTACGCCCTGATGGAGCTGATGGGGACGCTGACCCGGCGTCGCCAGGTCGGGTCGCCGGCCCTGCTGCCGACCGACACGTTGTTCAGCATCGGCGGCTGGAGCGTCACGCCCGTGCAGATGCTGACGCTGAGCGTGGCCATCGTCATGATGGTCGGGCTCGACTGGTTCGTTAACCGCACCCGATTCGGCAAGGGCATCCGCGCGGTCGCGCAGGACGCCAACACCGCCGCGCTGATGGGTGTCAACAAGAGCCGCGTGATCGCGCTGGTCTTCGTGCTGGGTGGTCTGATGGCCGGTGTGGCCGCCGTCTTCAGCGACATGAAGAGTGGCAACACCCGGTACAACATCGGCTTCCTGCTCGGGCTCAAGGCGTTCTCCGCCGCGGTGCTGGGCGGTATCGGCAACCTGCGGGGCGCGGCGATCGGCGGCGTGCTGCTGGGTCTGGTCGAGAACTACGGGTCGGCGCTGTTCGGCTCGCAGTGGCGGGACCTCATCGCGTTCGTCGTGCTGATCGTCCTGCTGATGTTCCGGCCGACCGGTCTGCTGGGCGAGTCGTTGGGGAGGGCGCGGGCATGACCGCTCTGCGAGAGCGCTGGCACTCCGCTTCGAGTGCCATCGGTCGGCGGGTCGACGGGCTGCCGAAGTCCGCCCGGATCACCGGGTTGCTGGCCTTCGTCGCCTTCCTCTACGTCCTGCCGAACAAGTGGTTCTACGAGTACCTGAACATTCCGGGTCTGTGGATTCCGCTGTACACCACCCGCAACGACATGGCCGCGGTGCTGTTCTACTGCGCGTGGATCGTGCTGCTGTCGCTCGGCCTCAACGTGGTGGTGGGATACGCGGGTCTGCTGGACCTGGGGTTCTTCGGCTTCTTCGCGGTCGGGGCTTACACGGTGGCGTTGTTGACGTCGCCGGAGAGCAAGCTCATCACCGAGTACAACTGGCTGGAGAGCCCGTGGCCGTGGTTGGTCACGATTCCGATCGCGATCGCCCTGGCGCTGCTGTCCGGTGTGCTGATCGGTGCCCCGACGTTGCGGTTGCGCGGTGACTACCTGGCGATCGTGACGCTCGGCTTCGCGGAGATGATCCGGATCATCGCGAAGAACCAGGACTGGATCCTCAACGGTGACCGCGGTATCCCGCAGGTGGCCCACCCGCCGGGCAAGTACCCGGACGGGACCGCCATCTTCCAGTTCGAGTTCAAGCCGTACTACTGGCTGCTGCTCACCGTGATCATCGGTGCGGTCTTCCTGATCCGTAACCTGGCCAACAGCCGGGTGGGTCGGGCGTGGGTCGCGATCCGTGAGGACGAGGACGCGGCGGAGCTGATGGGTGTGCCGACGTTCCGGTTCAAGCTGTGGGCGTTCGCGATCGGCGCGGCGGTCGGTGGTCTGTCCGGCACGCTGTGGGCCGGTCAGGCCAACTTCGTCAACTCCTCGACGTTCTCGTTGGAGAACTCGATCCTGGTGTTGGCGGCGGTGCTGCTCGGCGGTGCCGGCAGCATCGGCGGCGCGATCCTCGGTGGCTTCCTGGTCATCTACATTCCGGAGTGGCTACGGTCGGTGGGTGACGTGTTCGGCCTGCCGGAGACGGCCACCGTCTTCGGTAACGACTTCGACGTGAGCCCGACGTCGTTGCGCTACTTCATCTTCGGGATTCTGCTGATCATCGTGATGATCTTCCGACCGCAGGGTCTCTGGCCGAACCGGCGGCGGGCCGCCGAGCTCCAGGACCGGCAGAAGGAGGTGGCTGTCGTTGAGTGAGCCACGGATGGGTAGCGAGCGCGACGTCACGAGCGAGCGCGACATGGCGGTCGACGCCCGGACGACGGTGGGAAGCCCGCCGGAGACCTCGTCGACGCCGGACGAGGCGGTCAGCGAGCCGACCCCGACCAGCGATCGCAAGCCGCTGCTGGAGGTCGACCACGTCACGCTGCGGTTCGGCGGCGTGGTGGCCCTCAACGACGTCAACTTCACCCTCTACGAGGGGGAGATCCTCGGGCTGATCGGCCCGAACGGCGCGGGCAAGACCACCTGCTTCAACGCGATGACGGGCGTGTACGCCCCGACCACCGGGCAGATCCGGTTCCAGGGCCAGAAGGTCAGCGGTCGTAAGCGGTTCCAGATCACCAAGCTGGGCATCGCGCGTACCTTCCAGAACATCCGTCTCTTCCCGGAGATGACGGCACTGGAGAACGTGCAGGTCGGCGCGGACGCCAACCACAAGACCAGCGTCCCGAGCGCCCTGCTGCGGTTGCCGCGGCACTGGCGCGAGGAGCGGCAGGGCAAGGAGAAGGCCCACGAGCTGTTGGAGTTCGTGGGCATCCAGGGCCGCGCCGGCGACCTGGCCCGCAACCTGTCGTACGGTGACCAGCGTCGACTGGAGATCGCCCGGGCTCTGGCCACCGACCCGAAGCTGCTCTGCCTCGACGAGCCGGCCGCCGGCTTCAACCCGGCCGAGAAGGTGGCGCTGCTTCAGCTGATCCGCAAGATCCGCGACTCGGGCATCACCGTCCTGCTGATCGAGCACGACATGCGACTGGTCATGGGCGTGGTGGACCGGCTGGTGGTTCTGGAGTTCGGGCAGAAGATCGCTGAGGGGTCGCCGGCCGAGGTGCGCGACGACCCCAAGGTGATCGCGGCCTACCTGGGAGGTGTCGAGGATGCTGCTTGAGATCGACAATCTGAAGCTGCTCTACGGCCGGATCGAGGCGCTGCACGGCATCAGCCTGCACGTGGACCAGGGCGAGATCGTGGCGCTGATCGGCGCGAACGGCGCTGGCAAGACCACGACCATGAAGGCGATCTCGGGGCTGCACGCCATCTCCGGCGGCAGCATCAAGTTCGAGGGCACCGACGTCAGCCGGCTCCGTGCCGACCTGCGGGTGATCCGCGGCATCGGGCAGTCGCCCGAGGGCCGTGGCGTCTTCCCCGGCATGACCGTGCTGGAGAACCTGGAGATGGGGGCCTACACCCGTAAGGACAAGGCCGACATCGCCAAGGACCTCACGATGGTGTTCGACCTGTTCCCGCGGCTGCACGAGCGGCGTAAGCAGGCCGGCGGCACGCTCTCCGGCGGTGAGCAGCAGATGCTGGCGGTGGGCCGGGCGCTGATGACCCGTCCGAAGCTGCTGCTGCTGGACGAGCCGTCGATGGGGTTGGCACCGAAGTTGATCCAGCAGATCTTCGAGATCATCACGCGGATCAACGAGCAGGGCACCACGATCCTGCTGGTGGAGCAGAACGCCCAGCAGGCGCTGTCCCGGGCCCACCGGGGGTACGTGCTGGAGACCGGTCGGATCGTCAAGGAGGGCACCGGCCAGGAGCTCCTGCACGACCCGGCGGTCAAGGAGGCGTACCTCGGCGTTGCCTGAGTGACGTTGTGGCGGCCGGTCATCCCGTGTGGGTGGCCGGCCGTCGCCGTCGCGGCGGGCACTTCACGGTACTGGCAACGTCGTCACCGGCCGCTGGTGGACACCGGTCTGAACAGCTCAACCAGATCGTCCAGCCGGATTGTCAACGCTGCCACCAGCAGCGCGAACGGAGCCGTGACGGCCAGGGCGGCGAGGTCCGTGGTGGGTTGCTGTAAGACTGCGTACGCGCCAGACAGGCTGATCAGACCCAAGGTGACGTTACGGATCACGTGGTGCCAGCCGAAGGGTGCCGACAGGCTTCCACCGAAGCAGCGGCAGGAAGCCGTCACCCCTCGCCGAAGACCTGTGGCGATGGCAGCCGCAAAGCCGCCCAGCATCGCTGCGGCGAGGCCGAGCCCACAGGCCGTCGCGGCCCGCGCTGGCAGCGCGACGAGCAGCGCGCACACCATGAGCTCGGCTCCGGCCACCAGCACCGCGACAGGCCCGGCCATGCCCGCCGGCAGAAGTCGCAGTGCGGCCACCGAATCTGCGAACTCCCGAAAGTGCCGCCCGTCACGGACCTTGCTCAGGACCGCGACGAGAAAGACCATCACGACAAGACCTCGACTGAACGCTTCCACGTAGGACACTGCTTGTCCCCCCGATAGTCAGGACCATTTCCATGACGCCGCACCTTTTGAGGCCGCCCGTGCGGCCAGGCACAGGTGAGGCGTTGCCGCGCCGGGCATTCCTGCCCGACCGATGCCTGCCGGCCCAGGAGCAGGTCAGGTCGGGCGCACACCTCGGCGGATCGGGCCGAGGATCCGTGCTCCCGGGACGAAGCCGAAGATCCGGGAGTCGACGCTGTTCTGGCGGTTGTCGCCGAGAAGCACGTAATGCCCGGGCGGCACGAGAGTCACCTCGCCGGCCCCTGACCCGAAATCTGCCCTGTCCGCGGTGAGGAGATCTGCCGGCACCGGGTCTCCCGGTCCGGCGATCGCCCTCTTCACGATCCACCGCCGGGCCGCCGTCGGCACGGCCCCGGCCTCCAACGGAGGTGTACGCCAGCCGCCCTCGACGGGCCTCTCGACAACCACCATGTCACCAGTGCGAATGCTGGTGGCTGCGATGCGGCGGACCAGCACCCGCTCACCCGGGCGGAGCGTCGGTGCCATCGACTGCCCCTCCACCGTGATGAGCGCCCACGAGCGCCGTAGCCAGATCAGCAGGCCGCCCAGCAGTACGATCGTCGCGCCGAGCACCGCGAGGAACATCAGCCATCCACCTCTCAACTCGCGGCCGGCTGGTAGCCGGCGGCCTGCAGGGTGAACAGCCGGGCGTACGCGCCCTGCGCCGCGAGCAACTCGTCGTGGCTGCCCTGTTCGGCTATCACCCCGTCGCGCAGCACCACGATGTGGTCGGCGTCGCGGACCGTGCCCAGCCGATGGGAGATCAGCAGGGTCGTACGCCCCTCCCGCAGCAGGCGGAGCCGTTGATGCAGATCGGCCTCCGCCTCCGCGTCCAGACCCGCGCTCGGCTCGTCGAGGATCAGCAGGTCACGGTCGGCGCGCAGGAACGACCGGGCGAGGGCGAGACGCTGCCACTGCCCACCCGAGAGCAGTACGCCGGTGCTGACGTCGTCGCGGTCGGCCGGGTCGGCGAAGAGCCGGGTCAACTGGGTCGCGTACCCGTGGGGTAGCGCTGTCACCGCGTCGTGGGCTCCAGCCCGCTTCGCCGCCGTAACGATCCGCGCGGGGTCATCAAGGGCGCTGGTGTCGCCGAGGCCGATGTTCTCCGATGCGGAGAGGTCGTACGACATGAAGTCCTGGAACGTCGCACCGATCCGGTCGCGCAACTGGTCGACGTCCAGTTCGCGGTAGTCGACGCCATCCCAGTGCAGGCCGCCCCGGCTCGGGTCGTAGAACCGGGACAGCAGCTTCACCAGCGTGCTCTTGCCCGCTCCGTTGAGCCCGACGACGGCCACCGTACGGCCATACGGGATGGTCAGGTTGAGACCGCGCAACACCCAGCGGTGTCCGTCGCCGTACCGAAACCAGACGTCGCGCAGTTCGATGGCCTGGCGCAGCGGCGGCACCGGCACCGGGTCGGCGGCAAGCGCCAGATCCGGCGTGGTGGTGAGGACTTCCCGGTAGTGGGCGAAGCGCAGCAGTGCCGCGTGAGCATGGGCGAATCGCCCGATCCCAGTCGCGACCGCCCCTTGCACACCAGCGACCGCCGCGATGAACAGCGCCACATCACCGATGCTGAGATGGCCGCTGCGAGCGGCGAGGATGGCCCAGACCAGACCGATGCCCGCCGCCAGGGCGCCGGCCACCGCCAGCCCGGCCTGTACCAGTACCTCTCGGCGGTCCATCCGCCGGTTGGCCGCGTTGAGCGCGCGCAGTTCCGTGAGCATCCGACGCCCGAAGAGCCCTCCGAGGTTGAACAGCCGGATTTCCTTGGCTGCGGACAGACCGGTGAGCAGTTCCGCGTAGAAGAACTGGCGTCGCTCGGTCGGCGTCGTCTGCCACATCAACTCGGCGCGCTGACGGGACAGTCGTATCTCTGCCTGGGCAGCAGGAACGGCCGACAATGCGAGAAGGCCGACCATCCAGGGGTTGAGCAGGGCCAGGGTGCCAGCGAATCCGGCGATGGTGACCAGGCCCCGCAGAAGATCCAAACCGCCCCCGGCGACGGCGGTCGGGCTGTTCCGGCCGGCATCATCGGCGATGTTGAGGTGGTCCCTGAAGGCCGGCTCCTCCAGCCGGCCGAGGCCAGGTAGCCGGTTGATCGCGGCGTACATCTCGGCCTGCGCCCGGATTGCGACCGCCCGCTGCCACTCGGCCTCCACGTGCCGCAGCAGGTGCGGCAACGTGGCGACGGCCACCCCGGCCATGGCGAGCCCGACAGCGATTCCGATTACTGGTGCCAGCGCCCCAGCGTCCGCTCCGGCGAGCCGATCGACGATCAACTTCGTGAGTAAGCCGACGCCTACCGGGGTCACACCCGAAACGATCGCCAACAGCGCCTGCGTCACAGCCGTTCCGGGCGCCGACCGGTATGCCAGCCCGATCGCGGCGGCGACCAGTGGACGGTCCACCCGACGGCGGGCGTCTGGCAGGGTCACGCTGGCGCGGGGACGGGCAGGAGGCTCCAGCCGCTGCCGCTGCGTTGAACGGTGCCCGTCGGGTCGAGCAGGCACCAGCATGGGAAGGCGTGAACCTCAAACGCCCTGGCGAGGCTGCCGTCGACGCCGTCGAGGACCACACGAGCCACCGAGGTCAGCAGGCCAGCCATCGCGGGCACCTCCGGCTCGTCACCGCTCACCACCGCGAGGACCTGCTGACGGCCACCGGGAAACGCGGCTGCGTGCTCGACGAACCGGGGCAGTGCCTCCGTGCATGCCGGACAGTTCGGTGAGAAGAAGGCGACCAGGACATCCCCGGTCAGGTCCTGCCGGCGTACGGGCCGGCCGTCGGTGTCGGTTGCCGAGAAGTCGGCGGGCGCGTCGCCAGCCTTGATGAGGCCCGGGTCGTCGTCGCTCGAGCGCCCGGCAAGCATTGCGGTGTGCTCCCGTAGCCGGCGGATGACCGCGAGGAGGAGCAACAGGTTCAGCATGCCCAGCGCGAGCGCCAGGACCACGGCGGTGATGAGATACGGCACGATGCCACTCCAGTTCGTCGGTCCGGGCCGATCCAGGCGGCCGAAGCACCGGCGTGGGGATCGGATGGCGGGTAGCCCGGCGGCCGGCCGGTGCATGGCCGACCGCCGGACTTGTGAGGGGCTATCGCCCTGAGCAGGCGAAGGAGCTGAACCCACCACCTGCGCTTTCCGGCATCAGCACCCGCGGTACAAGGTGGTCCAGGAGCAGATGCAGTTGCTGTTGGTCCAGCAGGCTCCGACCTGGTATGCGCCGTTGTTGCACCGATACACGGTCTTGGGGCTCCCGCAGTCGGCGGCCGAGGCGGTCGCCTTCGGGGCGACGAAGCCGAGCAGGCGGTCACCCATGGAGTTGATGATCCGAATCATTCGTTTTCACCTCCTTGAATCTCTGTTGACGAACATCGTGGATCTTTCGGTTGGCTATCGACTGGATGCAGAATGGACGCCAGCGTCAGGGCGCCGACACGTACGGCGACCACGGCGAACGGGGGCAACATGTCTGACTCTGGAACAGCAGTGCTGCGGATACGCCTGTTGGGCCCGGTCCGCCTCTGGCGGGGAACGGCCGAACTGCCGGCAGGTCCGCCTCAGCGGCGGGCGGTACTGGCGTTGCTCGTGCTGGCCGAGGGCCAGCCGGTAGGTCGGGACGACCTGGTGGACGCGCTGTGGCCGGAGCAGCCACCAAGGTGCGTCACGAACGTTCTACAGACCCACGTGAAGCACCTGCGCCGGGTGTTGGAGCCGGGACGGCCGGCGCGACAACCGAGCCAGGTGCTTCCGTCCGTAGGTACCGGTTACCGGCTGGCAGTCGATCCGGTAGGCGTTGACCTCTTCCGATTTCGGCGGCTGGTGGCGGAGGCCCGTACCGCGCGTGGCGCCGACGACCAGGGCCGCGTCTGGGAGCTGACCGGGAAGGCACTTGACCTGTGGCAACCGCCCTTCGCGGACGTACCGATGCTCTCCGAGCACCCCCGGACTGCGGCAATGACCATGGAAGCGCATCCGGTGATCTCCTGGCGGCTGGACGCCGCGATCAGCGCCGGCTGGGCGGAGGAGGTGCTCACGATGGTCCAGAAAGAGGCCCGCGCCCGGCCACTGGACGAGCAGGCGCAGGCGGACCTGATGCGGTGTTACATGGCCCTCGGGAGGCGGGCAGAGGCATTCGCCGTCTTCGAAGCAACCCGTAGACGCCTCGTGGCCGAGCTGGGAGTCGACCCGAATGCCATGCTCACCGATGCCTATCGGGAGTTGCTCGAACCCGAGCGGTACGCGCTCGCCGCGAGTCGGCCGGCTCTCTCCCCGGTGACCCCGAACGGCTCCTCGACCGAGGCTCCTACGCGGCAGCCGGTCGTGCCGGCCCATCTGCCGCCCGACGCGGTCGCCTTCGTCGGCCGAAGTGAGCAATTGCGGTGGCTCGACGAGATGGTGACGGGCGAGGCCAGCGGCCGGTCGCCGGTGGCAGTGCTGACGGGGACGGCTGGCGTCGGCAAGACCACCCTCGCTGTGCATTGGTCGCACCGCGTTGCCAAGTGCTTTCCCGATGGGCAGCTCTACGCCGACCTGCGGGGATTCGATGCAGGAGTCGGTCCGGTCCGGGCTGACGAGGTGGTACGCGGCTTCCTCGCGGCCCTCGGGGTAGCCCCGGAGCAGATCCCGGCGGGACTGACCGCCCAGATCGGCCTCTACCGCAGTCTGCTCGTCGGCCGGCGCGTGCTGGTTCTCCTCGACAACGCGCGACGAGCCGACCAGGTCCGTCCACTCCTACCCAGTTCCGCCGGTTGCCTCGTCGTCGTCACCAGCCGCAACGATCTGCGCGGCCTCGTGGTCACCGGTGCCCGGCCGCTTCATGTCGGCCTGATGACTGACGTGGAGGCGCGGCAGTTGCTGACCAGCCGGATCGACTCGCAGCGGGTCGCGGCAGCCCCCGAAGCGGTCGACCGGCTCGTCGCGGCGTGCGCTCGACTGCCCCTGGCGCTGGCCATCGTGGCAGCCCGAGCCAGCACCCAGCCCCAGCTGCCGCTGGAGGCGGTGACCAGTCAACTCTCGGAGGGTTCGGGTGGCCTCACGGCGTTCGCCGACGAGGACGAGTCCTTCGACATCCGTACGGTCTTCTCCTGGTCCTATCGCACCCTTTCCGCCGACGCCTCCGCGCTGTTCCGCCTGCTCGGCCTGCATCCCGGGCCGGACATCTCGGTTGCTGCCACGGCAGCCCTGGCCGGTGCAACGGTCGACGATGTCCGTGGGCCGTTGAACCAGCTGACGCGGGCTCACCTCATGGTCGAGCACCGGCCTGGACGCTACGCCTGCCACGATCTGCTGCGGGTGTACGCCGCCGACCTCTCCCGCAGGTTCGACCCGGAGCCGTTACGGAAGGCGGCCGTACGCCGGTTCACCGATCATTATCTGGCCGGGGCGAGGATGGCGGACCAGCTGATTTCGCCGTACCGGTCTCAAGGTCAGCCGGTACAGGCTCCACCCGGTGCCGCCCGGACCGACGAACTACCGGCCTCCCTCGGCATCGAGCCGCCAGGCGATACCGAGACGGCACTGGCGTGGTTCGCGGCCGAGTGCCAGGTGCTGCTCGCGGTGATCAACCAGGCGGCCTCGACCGGCCTCGATCGGTCCGTGTGCGAGCTGGCGTGGAGCGTCACCTCCTTTCTCGACCGTCGGGCCCAGTGGCTTGATCAGGCAAAGGTGCAGCGGATTGCCCTGGCGGCAGCGGGTCGGCTCGGGGACGAGTCGGTGCAGGCCCGTACCCATCGCGGACTCGCCCGGGCGTACTCACGACTGGGCCAGCACGCCGACGCGAGTCGGCAACTGAGGCAGGCGGTGATCCGATACGGGCTGTTGGGCGACGACCTTGGCCGGGCCGCCACGGAGATGAGCCTGGCCGATTCCTCCGCGCTTCAGGGCCGAGGTCAGGAGGCGCTGAAGCACGCGGAACGTGCTCTCGACCTCTACGAACGGGCCGACCACCGCCCGGGCCGGGCCAACGCGTTGAACGCTGTCGGGTGGTGCCACGCGCTGCTGGGCGACAACGTGCGGGCTCTGACCTACTGCGGGCGGGCGTTGCGGCTGCACCAGCGCCTCGACGACCGTCGCGGTGCGGGAGACAGCTGGGACAGCATCGGCTACGCCAACCACGGCCTCGGGCGGTACCGTCCCGCCGCACGCTGTTTCCGGCGCGCTGCCGACCTGTTTCATGAGGTGGGTGACCGCTTCGCCGAGGCATTGTCGTTGGCCCGGTTGGGTGACACGCACCACGCTGCCGGTGATCCCCATGCAGGTCAGGATCACTGGACCAGGTCGCTGACCATCCTGACCGAGCTGCGTCATCCTCGAGCCGACGAGATGCGGGCGCGCCTCGCTGGTTCGTCACCCCGTGGGCGCTGCTTCGCGTAGCTCCCCCTGACGTTGCCGCCATCGACGACATCTTGACGGCGCCGCAGGCCGGCATCCTCACCTAGTCGGACCCACGGACTAGAGTCGCTGCCGTGACAGCTACGACGCCGCGCCTGCTCCTTGTCGACGGACATTCCATGGCATACCGGGCTTTCTTCGCCCTTCCTGTGGAAAACTTCTCCACCACGACGGGGCAGCCGACCAATGCGGTGTATGGCTTCACCTCAATGCTGATCAACGTGCTGCGCGACGAGCAGCCCACCCACATCGTGGTGGCCTTCGACGTCTCCCGCCGTTCTTTCCGCACCGACAAGTACGCGGAGTACAAGGCCGGCCGCAGCGAGACCCCGACCGACTTCAAGGGTCAGGTCAGCCTGGTCAAGGAGGTCCTGGCCGCGCTGCAGATCCCGGTGGTCGAGAAGGAGGGCTTCGAGGCCGACGACGTGATCGCCACGCTCGCCTGCCAGGCCCGCGACCAGGGCATGTCGGTGCTGATCAGCAGCGGTGACCGCGACGCGTTCCAGTTGGTCGACGACCAGATCACGGTCCTCTACCCGCGCAAGGGCGTCTCCGACCTGGCCCGGATGGACCCGGCCGCGATCGAGGCGAAGTACGGCGTCACACCACAGCAGTACCGGGACCTCGCCGCGCTGGTCGGCGAGACCAGCGACAACCTGCCCGGCATCCCGGGCGTCGGCCCGAAGACGGCAGCCAAGTGGATCACCACGTACGGCGGGGTGGAGGGCGTGATCGCCCGGGCCGACGAAATCAAGGGCAAGGCCGGCGACAGCCTGCGGGAGCGGCTCGCCGACGTGATCCGCAACTACGAGATCAACCGGCTCGTCTCCGACCTGGAGTTGCCGCTGCGGCCGGAGGACACCCGCTGGACGGGCTGGGACCGGGAGGCGGTGCACCAGGTCTTCGACACCCTGGAGTTCCGCATCCTGCGCGACCGGCTCTACCAGTACCTGGAAGCGGTCGAGCCGGAGGCCGAGGCCGGGTTCGACCTCGTCGGCGAGGTGCTCACCGAGCCCGGTGCGCTGGCCGGGTGGCTGACCACGTACGTTCCGACCGGCACCCCGGTCGGGTTGGCGGTCAAACTCGACACCGGCCCCAACCGCCGGCACACCGCCTCGATCACCGGTCTCGCGCTGGCCACCGCCGGCGGGGCGGCGGCCTGGGTCGACCCGGCGCGGCTCGACCCGACCGACGAGGGCGCACTGGCCGGCTGGTTGGCCGACGCGCAGCGCCCCAAGGTGCTGCACGACAGCAAGCCGGCCGTGCTGGCGTGCGCCGCGCACGGCTGGCAGCTCACCGGCATCGTCCGCGACACCCAGATCGCCGCGTACCTGGCCCGTCCGGACCAGCGGTCCTACGACCTGACCGACCTGGCGCTGCGTTACCTGCACCGGGAGCTACGGGTGGACGTCCCGGAGTCCGGCCAGCTCACCCTCGACGGCCTCGGCGACGAAGGCGTGGTCGAGCAGAACCTGATGCTGCAGGCCCGGGCCACCCTCGACCTGGCCGACGCGATCGACGCCGAGTTGTCCCGCGACGGCGAGCAGTCCGCCCGGCTGATGGCCGGCGTGGAGCTGCCGTTGATGCGGGTGCTCGCCACCATGGAGAGCACCGGCATCGCCGCCGACACCGACTACCTGTCCGAGCTGGAGGCCCACTTCGCCGCCGAGGTGAAGGCCGCCGCGCAGGGCGCGTACGAGGCGGTGGGCCGGGAGTTCAACCTCGGCTCGCCCAAGCAGTTGCAGGAGATCCTCTTCACCGAGCTGGGTCTACCGAAGACCAAGAAGATCAAGACGGGTTACACCACCGACGCCGACGCCCTGCAGTGGCTCTACGCGCAGCAGCCCCACCCGGTGCTGGCCCACCTGCTGCGGCACCGGGACGTCGCCAAGCTCAAGTCGACAGTCGACGGGCTGCTCAAGTCGGTCTCCGACGACGGCCGGATCCACACCACCTTCAACCAGACAGTGGCGGCCACCGGTCGGCTCTCCTCCACCGAGCCCAACCTGCAGAACATCCCGATCCGCACCGAGGAGGGCCGGCGCATCCGCCGGGCCTTCGTGGTGGGCGAGGGCTACGAGAGCCTGCTCACCGCCGACTACAGCCAGATCGAGATGCGCATCATGGCGCACCTCAGCTCGGACGATGCGCTGATCGACGCGTTCAACTCCGGCGCCGACTTCCACGCCGCCACCGCCTCGTCGGTGTTCGGGGTGCCGCTCGACGAGGTCACCCCCGACCAGCGCCGCAAGATCAAGGCCATGAACTACGGCCTGGCGTACGGGCTCAGCGCGTTCGGCCTGTCCCAACAGCTCAACATCAGCACCGAAGAGGCGCGCGGGCTGATGGAAAACTACTTCGCCGGCTTCGGTGGAGTGCGCGACTACCTCCAGCAGGTGGTCGCCCGGGCCCGCCAGGACGGCTACACCTCGACCATCCTGGGCCGCCGCCGCTACCTGCCCGACCTGGTCAGCGACAACCGGCAGCGCCGGGACATCGCCGAGCGGATGGCGCTCAACGCCCCCATCCAGGGCTCCGCCGCCGACATCATCAAGGTGGCGATGCTGCACGTCGACACCGCGCTCGGCGACGCCGGGCTGCGCTCACGGATGCTGTTGCAGGTGCACGACGAGCTGGTCTTCGAGGTCGCGCCGGGTGAGCGGGAGGCGTTGGAGGCGTTGGTCCGGCGGGAGATGGGCGAGGCGTACCCGCTGTCGGTGCCGTTGGAGGTGTCGGTCGGTCTGGGCCGGGACTGGAACAGCGCTGATCACTGATTTTTCGGTTGTTGCGGTGGGGGGTTTCCGGGGCAGCCCGACCCGCTCCGGGCGGTCAGGCTTGATCCCTGCGCGGGTCGGGCTGCCCCGGAAACCCTGACCGGGTTGCCCTGGTCGTGGCCGTTGGTCCTGTGGGATCGCGGCCGTCGCCGTGAGGGTTGATCTGGAATCGCTGGGTGGTGGTTACTTGAGGGGGTCGCGGCCCCAGTTCATGAGGGACCAGCGCCACCTGGTGTCGCGGACGTCGCCGGAGGGGCGCTGCGCCATGTGCCGGCGTACGTAGCCGACCACCTTGCGCATGTGCTTGTAGTCGCCCTCGGACAGGTCATCGCGTTTACGGCGGAGCAGGTTGATGATCTTCCGGCCGGATTCGTGCCCGACGGATTCGCCACCACCAGCGCGACCGCCCTTGTGCCAGCCGACCTGCTTCGACTCGTCGGTCTCCAGCCACGTGGACAGCTCGCCGGGCTTCATGTTCACCGCCTCGGTGAACTCCCGGTAGGTGTCCCGGCCATCGTCACCTCTGCTCATGACGCTCGGCTACCCGACCCGGCCGGGGAGAAACGACTACGGGGTGATCTGGGCGACCGGCAGCTTGATGTCGAACGGCTCGGTCAGCTCGATCACGTCAGCACCGTCGGCGACCAGCTCGTACTGCCGCTCACCGCCCGGCCCCACCCGGTCGCCGATCCGGTACGCGTAGACGTGCACCGGATCCTGCTCGATCCGCCAGTAGAACGGGATGCCGGCGGCGGCGTACTCACCGGGCTTCGCGAACCGGTCGATCCGTCGCGTGCCCGGCGAGACGATCTCCACGGCGAGCACGACGTCCGCCGGCCGGAGAGTGGACTTGGTGGGAGCCACTCCGGCCCGCCGTAGGAGCACGTCCGGCTGCCGGCTGGTATTGGGACTCAGCCCGACTCCGACGGCCTGCACGACCCGGAGGTCGGCCGGTACGTGTTGCAGCAGCCAGTGCGCCAGCAACAGCGAGATGTCTTGATGGCCCAGGGTGGGGGAGGGTGTCACCTGGATAACTCCGTCGACGAGTTCGACCCGGGGGGCGTCGTCCGGCAGGGTGAGCAGGTCCTCCAGCGTGTAGTCGGCACGCTGCTGCCGCATCGGATCCGGACACCAGGGGCCAGGTGATGTCGGGATGGGCTCGGCGCTCATGGTTCGAGCCTAGCGGCGATCGATGGGTCGCAGGTCGGACGGCGGGTGCGACGCGCTCACCCGGCGGGCTTCTCGGTGACGAAGATGGCGGTGCCGGGGAACAGCCGGCCGCGCAGCGGGCTCCACTGCCCCCAGATCCCCTCGTGTCCCTCCGGCCACTCCGGCTCCACCAGGTCCAGCAGTCGGAACCCGGCGCCGACCAGCTCGCGGATCCGGTCGCCGAGGGTGCGGTGCTGCTCGACGTAGGTGGCCACCCCGGTCTCGTCCTGTTCCACGTAGGGGGAGCGGTCGAAGTACGAGTGCACGGCCGTCAGGCCGCCCTCGCCGGGGTCGTCGAGAAAGATCCACCGCATCGGGTGGGTCACCGAGAACACCCACCGGCCACCCGGGCGCAGCACCCGGTGCACCTCGGCGAACAGCGCCGCCGAGTCGTCCACGAACGGGATCGCGCCGAACGCGGTGCAGGCGACGTCGAACGACCGGTCGGCGAACGGCAGGGCGAGCGCGTCGGCCTGCACCAGCGGTACGCGTACCCCGGTGCGGTCGGCGGCTGCTGCGGCGTGGCGCAACATGCCGGCGGACAGGTCGAAGGCGACCGGCCGGGCACCCTGGGTGGCGAGCCAGCGGGCGGCGGCCGCCGCTCCGGCGCCCACCTCCAGCACCCGTCGCCCCGACACGTCGCCGAGCAGCCGGGCGTCGGCCTCGCGCAGGCCCTCGGGGCACCACACGAAGTCCACGTCGCCGAGGAACGCGCCGTGTTCGGCCTGGTAGTCGTCTGCGTCGGTGTCCCACCAGCCGCGGTTGGCGTGCCGGACCTCGGCGTCACCCACCCGGCGCCGGGTAACCCGGCTGTCGTCATCCACGCGCTCACGCTAGGCCCCGCCCGCCTCATTGGGTACGACGGCGCGGCCGAGATCTCCGCGACGGCCCTGCTCGGCTCCTCATCGTCGAAGGTCGCGGTCGCCCCGGGGCGGGTGGGACGCGCCAGGAACCCGAGTCGAGCACCCGCGGCCGGCGGGGCCCGTGGGGTAGTTGTGACGCACGAGACAGCAGGGGTGTTTTCCGGGCGATTGTTCGGCTTTCGCAGGTCATCGCGCGGAGAGAACCCGGGAGGGCTTGCACGCTGTGGTAATGCGCACGGTAGGCTAGACGATGCGCTCGCGGATCGCGTTGCCTCGGCAGGGAGCAGGTGCGCGGTCGACGGAGCCACATCATGATCTCACTAGGCGATCGTTCGGTGTGCCCGGCGACGGATCCGCTGGCGCGAACAGGTCACTGCGACACACCAGCCTGCTGTGACAACCCACCGACCGGAGCAACCGCCCACATGACGAGCAGCATCGAGGCCCCCTCGAGCGCCACCCGGGTCACCCACGACGATCTCGGTTCCGAGGAGGCTTTCCTCGCCGCGATCGACGAGACCATCAAGTACTTCAACGACGGCGACATTGTCGAAGGCACCGTCGTCAAGGTCGATCGGGACGAGGTCCTGCTCGACATCGGCTACAAGACCGAGGGTGTCATCCCCTCTCGGGAGTTGTCGATCAAGCACGACGTGGACCCCGCCGAGGTTGTGACGGTTGGCGACCACATCGAGGCCCTGGTCCTCCAGAAGGAGGACAAGGAGGGTCGTCTGATCCTCTCCAAGAAGCGGGCGCAGTACGAGCGGGCCTGGGGCACGATCGAGAAGATCAAGGACGAGGACGGCGTCGTCCGCGGTTCGGTCATCGAGGTGGTCAAGGGCGGCCTCATCCTCGACATCGGGCTGCGCGGCTTCCTGCCCGCGTCCCTGGTCGAGATGCGTCGTGTGCGCGACCTGCAGCCGTACGTCGGGCGGGAGCTCGAGGCCAAGATCATCGAGCTGGACAAGAACCGCAACAACGTGGTCCTGTCCCGCCGGGCCTGGCTGGAGCAGACGCAGTCCGAGGTGCGCACCGAGTTCCTCAACAAGCTGCAGAAGGGCCAGGTCCGCAAGGGCGTCGTGTCCTCGATCGTCAACTTCGGCGCCTTCGTGGACCTGGGCGGCGTCGACGGTCTGGTGCACGTCTCCGAGCTGTCCTGGAAGCACATCGACCACCCGTCCGAGGTCGTCGAGGTGGGCCAGGAGGTCGAGGTCGAGGTCCTGGACGTCGACCTGGACCGCGAGCGGGTCTCGCTGTCGCTGAAGGCGACCCAGGAAGACCCGTGGCGGCAGTTCGCCCGCACCCACGCGATCCAGCAGATCGTGCCGGGTAAGGTCACCAAGCTGGTTCCGTTCGGTGCGTTCGTCCGGGTGGACGACGGCATCGAGGGTCTGGTGCACATCTCCGAGTTGGCCGAGCGCCACGTGGAGATCCCGGAGCAGGTCGTTCAGGTCGGCTCCGAGGTCATGGTCAAGGTCATCGACATCGACCTGGAGCGCCGCCGGATCTCGCTGTCGCTCAAGCAGGCCAACGAGGGCTTCGTCGAGGGCGAGGAGCACTTCGACCCGACCCTCTACGGCATGGCCGCGACGTACGACACCGAGGGCAACTACATCTACCCGGAGGGCTTCGACCCGGAGACGGGCGAGTGGCTCGAGGGGTACGACAAGCAGCGCGAGACCTGGGAGAACCAGTACGCCGAGGCTCGTCTGCGCTGGGAGGCCCACACCAAGCAGGTGCAGACCTCTCGGGCCGCCGACGCCGAGGCTGCCGCCAACCCGACTCCGGTCGTCCCGGCCGCTGGCGGCGGCGGTGGCGGTGGCACCACCTCTTCGTCCAGCCCGGCCCCGAGCCGGCAGGCCGAGGAGCCGGCCGGCACGCTGGCCACCGACGAGGCGCTCGCCGCACTGCGGGAGAAGCTCGCCGGCGGTAAGTGACCCGCTGAACGACGACGGGCCCCGTCCCCGCGATCTCCGGATCGCTGGGGGCGGGGCCTTCGCCGTACCCGCGGCAGGCGGCGCGAGTTGCGGGGGGCGCGAGTTGCGGGCGGCGCGAGTTGCGGGCGTGGTGCGCGGCGTCCGGGGCGCTTGTGCGGGCGCGGTTAGTCCGGCGGCTGGTGTGGACCGCCAAGATCGTGCTCGATCCATGATGTAGGGGCCTCCCGGGCGCTGCACACCACTAAATCCTGGTTCGAGCACGATCTTGGCGCGGGGCGCGGGGCGCGGGGCGCGGGGCGCGGGGCGTGGGCGTGGGGCGCGGGCGCGAGGCGGGGCCGGATGCGGGGCGTCGGGGCGCGAGCGGGTTGCGGGCGGGGTGATTGGGAGGCTGCCGGGCCGTGGCCGGGTTTGGCGGTGGGCTTGTGGATCCGGTTGACTGTTCGGGTGTTGAGGGTGGGGTTGACCGGCGGGATCGGGTCGGGCAAGAGCGCGGTGGCCGCGCGGCTCGTCGAGCGGGGCGCGGTGCTCATCGACGCCGACCGGGTGGCCCGGGAGGTGGTGGCGCCCGGCACGGCCGGGCTGGCCGAGATCGTTGCCGCCTTCTCCGACACGGTGCTGGACGCCGACGGCGCACTGGACCGTGCCGCACTGGGAGCTGTGGTGTTCGCCGACGAGACCGCCCGGCGTCGGCTGGAGGCGATCACCCACCCCCGGGTCCGGGCCCGCACCGCGGAGCTGGCCGCCGCGGCGGCACCCGACGCGATCGTCGTCAACGACGTGCCGCTGCTGGTCGAGGTGGGTCTCGCGCCGACGTACCACCTGGTGGTCGTGGTGCAGACGGCCGTGCCGACCCGACTGGAGCGGCTGGCGCGCGACCGGGGGATGGGGCTTGCGGAGGCCGAGCGGAGGATCGCCGCGCAGGCCGACGACGCCCGCCGCCGGGCGGTGGCGGACGTGGTGCTGACCAATGACGGGAGCCTGACGGCGCTGCACGACGCCGTCGACATGCTCTGGAAGCAGCGGCTGGTGCCCTACGAGGACAACCTGCGCCAGCGGCGGGTGGTCCTGCCGGCTCCGGGCGAGTTGGCCGGGGCCGACGCCAGTTGGCCGGAGCAGTACGCGCGGCTGGCCGCCCGGATCCAGCACGTGCTCGGCTCGGACGCCCTGCGGATCGATCACATCGGTTCGACGGCGGTGCCCGGCCTCGCCGCCGAGAACGTCATCGACGTACAGGTGGCGGTCGCCAGCCTCGCCGACGCCGACGGGCCGTTGGCCGATCGGCTGGCGGGCGCCGGGTTCCCGCGAGTTCCGGGGCAGTGGTGGGACGATCCGCGCCCGGCCGGCCGGGGTCGCTGGGAGAAGCGGCTGCACGGCAGTGCCGACCCGGCCCGCCCGGTACGTCTGCACGTGCGGGTGGTGGATTCACCAGGCTGGCGGTACGCGCTGCTGATGCGCGACCACCTGCGTGCCGACCCGGATCAGCGGGCCGCGTACCTGGGGCTCAAGCGGGACCTGGTCGCCGCGGCTCCGGACGCCGGCGATTCCGGTACGGCCCGGAACCCGTGGTTCGACGAGGAGTACCTGCGGGCCGAGCAGTGGGCCGCGCAGACCGGCTGGCGGCCCTGAGGGCACCGGTCAGCGGGTGCCGGGCCGAGGTGCCGAGGGCTTGCGGGTGCCGGGCCGGGGGGCGGCGGGTCGAGG
Source organism: Micromonospora sp. CPCC 205558 (assembly GCF_036902955.1). NCBI lineage: Bacteria > Bacillati > Actinomycetota > Actinomycetes > Micromonosporales > Micromonosporaceae > Micromonospora > Micromonospora sp. CPCC 205558. Next base: position 28,489 of record NZ_JBAKHR010000005.1, on the reverse strand, counting down.
GTTGGCGGCCAGTCGGGGAACGACGGCCGGTTGGAGATCCAGGTGTGCCCACGCGCCGGCGTCGGTCCGCAACTCGAGTCGGCGCAGCGACCCGTCCCCCCGGTCGATCCAGTAGCGCAGCCGGGCTTCGGCCGGCCCCGCCTCGATGACGTCCACGGTTCGCCCGGCGGCGACATCCTCGCGTACCCGCACGGCCGTGCCGCGGTGCCCGACCGACCCGGCGGTCACCGCGGCGTCGACGAGCGTGCCCAGGTCGTCCCCGCCGGGTCGGGAGACCCGCCAGGCCCCGGCCGGGGCCGGCAGCGGCGGCCGGGCCGGCGTCTCCGCTGTGCCGCCGCCGGCGGCGACCGCCGGCAGGTCCGCCCGGGCCAGGCCGGCGGCGTCGCGTCGCAGCAGGGTCCGGCGATCCGGTACGCCGAGGTCGGCGACCGCGAGGTACGCGGTGCGCGCGGTCCAGCTCAACCAGCCGGCGCCCCGCAGGTTCGTGTCCGTGCCCGTCGGCGCGGTCAGCGTGAGCGTGGCACCACCCTGCGCGCGGAGCCGGGCCGGCAGCCGGTCGAGCCGTCGCTGCTCGGCGTCGGTCAGCGCCCGGGGCAGACCGGGTCGGCCGCCGAGTGCGTCCACCGGCCGTAGTGTCGGCCGGTCCGCACGGTTGAAGATCATCGTGACCGGGCCGGCGCCGGGCAGCCGGGTCACCAGCTTGTGCAGCCGGGCGTCCTGGTCGAGCCAGTACCGGGTCTGTCCGTCCGTGGCCGGCGTCGCGGCGCTGGGGGTGCCGGGCGCGGTGCTGGCGGCCGGCGCGCCGATGGTCAGTGGTGCCTCTATGACGTCCAGTGGGCCGGCCGGCACGGTGTCCCGGGCGATCCAGCGAGCCCCGCGCAACGGTGCTGTCCCGGTCGGGTCGGGGCGGTCGGCGGCGAGGTCGAGGAGCAGGTCGAGCACCGGTGCCAGGTGCGCCCCGGGTGCCAGTCGGTGCAGCCGCCACCGATCCGCCGGGGGCATCAGTGGTGGTGCGGCGGGAGTGGGCACCGCAGCCGGATCGGGCCGGATCACCAGCACTGGTCCGCTCTTCTGCAACAGTCCGCGTTCGGCACCCGCACCCGGCCCGCCCACGTCGACATAGAGCAGCGACCGGGACCAGTCCACCCAGCCCACCAGTTCGATGCGGGCAGCGTCGGTGCCGGCCGTGACGCGTACGCCAGCGCGCAGGTCGCGCAGGTTGGTGACCCGTACAGCGGCCAGCCGTTCGCTCTCCGACACGGTCAGCGGCCGGGTTGGCTCGGGCGGGTCGGGCGCCCAGCTCAACAACCCGAGTACCAACGCCGTCGCGGACGTCACGGCCGTCAGACCGAGCAACAGCAGCAGGGTGCGCCGACGACGGCCGGCCGGGGCCGGGCCGGCGGTGTCGGGGGTGTCCGGCAGGTCGTCGCGGGGGGTGGCCTCGCGGTCCTCCACGATGTTCCGCGGGGTGGCGGCCCGGCCGGCGGTGGGCTTGCGGCCGGCGGTGGCTCGGCGTGCGCCGCTGGTGGTCCGGCTGGTGGTGGTGGCGCTGTTGGCTGAGCCGTCGCGGTCGCCGCTGCCGGGGCCGTTGGCGGCGCTCGTGTCGCCCGGCCGGGGTGTGGCAGCGCGGGCGGTGTCGGGCGTCGGGGTCGGGGAGGTGTCCACGGAGTGGAAACGGCCGGGGTGGCACCGAGGTGACGAGCAGGGGCGCTCGCGGCGGCCGGTCTGCGCCTCGAGCGCGACCACACGGGTGCGCACGCCGGACGAGCCGGGTGCTGCGACCGCAGTGCCGGGGGTGACCGGCCGTGATGTTGGCCTGGCCACCGGCCCGGTCGGCCGCCGCGAGCGGCCTACAGGATGAGGGTAGTCCCGGTGACATGGGCCACACAATGGGAATATTGAAGCCGATCACGTACCTGGCGTGACGGCCGTTCCTGTCGGCCCTCCGGCGTACCGTTGGTGTCATGGCGCTCGACATTCCCCGGCTCGACAGCCGCTTCCAGGTCGTCAGTGAGTTTCAGCCGGCTGGCGACCAACCGACCGCGATCGACGATCTTGAGCGTCGGGTTCGGCGCGGCGACCGCAACACCGTGCTGCTCGGCGCGACGGGCACCGGCAAGAGTGCCACCACGGCGTGGCTGATCGAGCGGCTGCAACGCCCCACCCTGGTGCTCGCCCCGAACAAGACGCTCTGTGCGCAGTTGGCCAAGGAGTTCAGCGAGCTGCTGCCGCACAACGCTGTCGAATACTTCGTTTCCTACTACGACTACTACCAGCCCGAGGCCTACATCCCGCAGACCGACACCTACATTGAGAAAGATTCCTCGATCAACGAGGAGGTGGAGCGGCTGCGGCACTCGGCGACGATGTCGCTGCTCACCCGCCGCGACGTGATCGTGGTGGCGACCGTCTCGGCGATCTACGGTCTGGGCACCCCGGAGGAATACCTCGACCGGGCGGTGAAGGTGCAGGTCGGCCAGGAGCTCGACCGCGACCAGTTGCTGCGCCGGCTGGTCGACATCCAGTACACCCGCAACGACATGGCCTTCCAGCGCGGCACCTTCCGGGTCCGGGGCGACACCCTGGAGATCATTCCGGCGTACGAGGAGCTGGCGGTCCGCATCGAGCTCTTCGGTGACGAGGTGGAGAAGCTCTATTACCTCAACCCGTTGACCGGTGACGTGGTCCGCGAGGTCGACCAGCTGGTGATCTTCCCGGCCACGCACTACGCGGCGGGTCCGGAGCGGATGGAACGGGCGATCCGCGACATCGAGGTCGAGCTGGCCGAGCGGCTCGCCGAGCTGGAGCGGCAGGGCAAGCTGCTGGAGGCGCAGCGGCTGCGGATGCGCACCACCTACGACATCGAGATGATGCGGCAGGTGGGCTTCTGCTCCGGCATCGAGAACTACTCGATGCACATGGACGGGCGGTTGCCCGGCAGCCCGCCGCACTGCCTGCTCGACTACTTCCCCGACGACTTCCTCACTGTGGTCGACGAGTCGCACGTGACCATCCCGCAGATCGGCGGCATGTACGAGGGTGACGCGTCGCGCAAGCGGATGCTCATCGACCACGGCTTCCGGCTGCCCAGCGCGGCCGACAACCGGCCGTTGCGCTTCGACGAGTTCCTGGAGCGGGTCGGCCAGATGGTGTTCCTCTCCGCGACCCCCGGCACGTGGGAGATGGATCAGGCCCAGGGTGAGTTCGTCGAGCAGGTGATCCGACCCACCGGTCTGGTCGACCCGGAGGTCGTGATCAAGCCGACCAAGGGCCAGATCGACGACCTGATGCACGAGATCAAGCTTCGGACCGACCGGGACGAGCGGGTGCTGGTCACCACGCTGACCAAGAAGATGGCCGAGGACCTGTCCGACTATCTCCTGGAGAACGGCATTCGGGTGCGCTACCTGCACTCGGAGGTCGACACGTTGCGCCGGGTCGAGTTGCTGCGCGAGCTGCGCAAGGGCGACTACGACGTGCTCGTCGGCATCAACCTGCTCCGCGAAGGTCTGGACCTGCCCGAGGTGTCGCTGGTGGCGATTCTCGACGCTGACAAGGAGGGCTTCCTGCGCAGCGGCCGGTCGCTGATCCAGACCATCGGGCGAGCCGCCCGTAACGTCTCCGGTCAGGTGCACATGTACGCCGACAAGATCACCCCGTCGATGGCGGCGGCGATCGACGAGACCGATCGGCGGCGGGCCAAGCAGATCGCGCACAACGAGGCGCACGGCATCAGCCCGGAGCCGCTGCGCAAGAAGATCCACGACATCCTGGACGACATCTACCGCGAGGCGGAGGACACCGAGAACTCCCGGGTCGGGGGTGCGGTGCGTCAGCTCTCCCGAGGCAAGGCGCCGGTCAAGGAGACCCGCAGCCGGGGCCGCTCCGCCGCCGCCACCACCTCGCGAGAGGGCATGGCCCGTGCCGACCTCGCCCAGCTCATCCAGGAGCTCAACGACCAGATGTTGGCCGCCGCCCGCGAGCTGCAGTTCGAGTTGGCGGCCCGCATTCGCGACGAGGTCTCCGATCTGAAGAAGGAGCTGCGCGGCATGGATGCGGCCGGCGTGAAGTGACGACCCCCGGTCGGCCACGCCCAGCGCCGCGCCTGGGCCCGGCCGACCGGGGAAACGCGAAGGGCGGGCACGGTTGACAGCGGTGACGCCAATTGGCGAGATGGTCCTCGGGCTGCCCGAGGCCAGCCTGCGTCCGTTCGTCGACCGGTACGTGGGCTACCGGGAACGGGCGGACGTGCCACTGGTCCGCCGGGAGCGGGCGGGCGTCTTCGTGGTGCTGATCCTGGGTTGGGGCGCTCCGCTGGACGTGACCGACCGGCGGAGCGCGGAGCGCGGTGTCACCGCGGTCGACTCGTTCGTGGCCGGCACCTTCGACAGTTGGTGCACCACCAGCACGGTCGGCGTGGGGGAGGGTGTCGAGTTGCTGCTCGCCCCGCTGACCGCCCGCCGGCTCCTCGGCCTACCGCTGAGTGAGCTGACCAATCGGGCCGTCGGCGTCGGGCAGCTTCCGGGCGGCTGGCTGGATCGGCTGCGCGTCCGGCTCGCCGAGGCCCCGGGCTGGCCGGAGCGCTTCGCCCTGCTCGACAGGGTGCTCGCCGCCCGGCTGGTGGCGTCCCCGCCGGTGGATCCGCGGCTTGCGTGGGCATGGCGGTGGCTGGCCGCCAGCGGTGGGCGGGGGAGCGTCGGCGTGCTCGCCGACGAGTTGGGCTGGAGCCGGCGGCACCTCGCGTCCCGGTTCCGGCAGGAGGTCGGGCTGCCACCCAAGATGGCCGCCCGGCTGCTGCGTTTCCAGCAGGCTCACACCGCGTCGCTCCAGCTCGGCGCGGCTGGGCGGGCCGTCGACTGGGCCGCGGTGGCGGCGGCTTGCGGTTACTACGACCAGTCGCACCTGATCCGGGACTTCCACCAGTTCGCCGGGGCGACGCCAGCCGCGTTGCTCGCCGCCCGGTGACGATGGCCGGCTGACCTGCTGCCGCGACGGCGACCCGCCGAGGTCGCATTCGTCCAATCCGGATTCGCGCCGTCGGCCGCAGAATCGGGTCATGCGAACCATCTATCCGATCTTCCGTTATCCCGATCCTCGCGCCGCGATCGACTGGCTCGGCGTCGCCTTCGGCTTCCAGGTGCATGCCGTGCACGAGGCGCCGGATGGCACTGTCGCGCACGCCGAGCTGGTCCTCGACACCGGCATGATCATGCTGGATGGTCGGGCTGACTCCGTGCCCCGCCCGGCCGACGACGACTGGTCGGTCTACGTGGCCGTGCCGGACGTCGACGCGCACTGCGCCAGGGCCCGGGCGGCCGGCGCCGAGATCATCCGCGAGCCGTTCGACACCGACTACGGTTCACGTGACTACACGGCGCGCGACCTGGCCGGCAACGTCTGGTCCTTCGGCACGTACCGACCCTGAGCCCCGCCGAGCCGATCGGTGGCCCGAACCCTGTGGGGGATCGGGCCACTCGGCCAGCGACCGCCGCTGACCTGCGGAGACGGTACGGGCGTGCCGGCCTGTCTGGGCGGCGACACCGAATGCCCTGATTGCGTTCTGCGAGCGAACTATTGCACTGGGTGATCGTCCTGCGTAGTCTCCCTCGGTGGGGAGGCCGGGATGCCGCTGCCAACAAGTCCTGTCATTCGACGTGCACGTCTCGGCGCAGAACTGCGCCAGCTCCGTCGGCGCGAGTCGCTGACCCTGGAGCAGGTCTGCGACCGGTTGGGCTGGGCCTCGACGTCGAAGCTGTCCCGCATCGAGCTGGGCCAGAGTCGCCCCGACCTTGCCGACGTGCTCGATCTGCTGGACGTCTACAAGGTGCCGACGCCCGCCCGGGAGGCGCTGATCGTCATCGCCCGGGACGCGGCGACCAGTCGAGGCTGGTGGAAGACGCTGGGCGAGATGAGCGAACGCCAGCGCACCTACGCCGAGTTGGAGGCGGGCGCCGCCGACATCGTCGAGTACCAGCCGTCGGTGGTGCCGGGGCTGCTCCAGACGCCCGCGTACTCCCGGGTGCTGGTCGCGGCCGGTGCCCAGCTCACGCCGGAGGTCGACGTCGAAGCCGAGGTGCGCGCCCGGGCGCTACGGCAGGAGGTGCTGCGGCGGGCCTACCCGCCGCGCTACACGGCGGTGCTCGCCGAGGCCGTCTGCGACCAGGGTGACCTGCCGGTGGCGGTCTGGCGGGAGCAACTGCGGCACCTCGTCGCGGTGACCGGGCTGTCCCACGTCACGGTACGACTGCTGCCACGCGGGGCGGCGGGTGGCGGGCTGCATCCGCTCACACCGTATTCCTGCTATGCCTTTCCCGACCCGGCGGACCCGCGGACGGTGATGCTCGAAGCGCTGACCACCGACGTCCGGTTGGCCACCGTGCTCGACGTCGACCGTTACGAGCGGATGACCGAGGCGCTGCTGGCCGCGGCGCTGTCACCGGAGGAGACCGTCACCGTGCTGGCCCGCCGCGTCGGCGGGTAACCGTCGAGGGTGCCGACGATGATGCGCCGCGCGGCCACCGGGCCCGGCGCCCCCGAGCCCGTCGGGACCGGCGGCCGGCGCGTGCGCCCGGCACCATAACCGCGGGGTACGACAGACAGGCTCAGGCCGGTACGTCGAGGAAGTGTTCGACAACGGGCGGCCCGGCGAAGTGGGGCCCGATCAGCGCCCGCCACTGCTCGAACCGTTCGGTGGCCCGGAAGTTCTGCTCGTGCGCCTCGACCGAGTCCCATTCGACGAGCAGCACGAAGCGGGTCGGTGACTCGATTCCTCGGGTCATCCGCACGGACCGGCAGCCGGTCGCGCCGGCGAGCACCGGGTGACCCTCGGCGTACGCGGCGGCGAACGCGTCCTCGTGTCCGGGTAGTACGTCGATCAGCGCGACCTCAAGCACCATGTCGACAGCCTCCCACGGCGGTCGGGGCGGTCGGTGTCGTGGGGTCTGTTCTGCCGTCTGTGACGCCCCTAGGGTGGCTTCATGATCATTGACTGGCTCACCGGCACCGCGTTTCAGGTGGCCGGTACGGGCACCACCTGGGCGGAGCTGCTGGGGTTCGCGACCGGCGTGCTCAACGTCTGGCTGGTGACCCGGCAGAAGATCGCCAACTGGCCGATCGGCATCGCCAACGTCCTGCTGCTCATGCTGCTGTTCTGGACCGCCGGGCTGTACGCCGACGCGGGGCTCCAGGTCGTCTACGTCGCCCTGGGCTGCTACGGCTGGTGGCACTGGTTGTTCGGTGGCGAGCGGCGCAGCCGGCTCACGGTGAGCCGGACGGGGCGACGGGAGTGGCTGGCGTTGGCCGCCGTCGGGGCGCTGCTCACCGGCGCGCTCTGGGTGCTGCTGGACCGGGCCACCGACTCGACCGTGCCGTTGCCGGACGCGTTGACCACGGCGCTGTCCCTGCTGGCCACGTACGGGCAGACCCGCAAACGGGTGGAGAGTTGGTGGATCTGGATCGCCGCCGACCTGATCTACATCCCGTTGTACGTGTACAAGGGGCTACACCTGACCGCTGCCCTCTACGTGGTCTTTCTGGCCCTGTGCGTACTCGGGTTGCGGGCCTGGCGGGCCGACCTGCGTCGGGCCGACCGGTCGAGCGCGGTCCCGCCCGCTTCGACCCCGGTCACCGCGTGAGCGCCGAGGCGTCCGGTCGTGCGCCGGCGCCACGCGTGCCGGCGCGCTCGAACGCTTCCGAGTTCGGGCACGGGATGGTGGTGGGCAAGTTCTATCCACCGCACGCCGGGCACCACGCGCTGATCCGGGCTGCCGCCGGCCGGTGCGCCGAGGTCACCGTCGTCGTGGCGCCCTCGCGTAGGGAGTCCATCCCGCTCTCGCTGCGCCTCGACTGGCTGCGGGAGGTGCATGCCGACACGCCGTGGGTTCGGTTCGTGGGACGGTACGACGACCACCCGGTGGACTACGCCGATCCGGCCGTCTGGGACGCGCACTGCGCGGTGTTCCGCGAGGCGGTCGGGTCGGGGCCGGTGGATGCGGTCTTCTCCTCCGAGGCGTACGGGGTCGAGCTGGCCCGCCGCTTCGACGCCGTACCCGTGTCGGTGGATCCGGATCGGCGGACGGTGCCGGTGTCCGGGACGGCCGTGCGCGCGGATCCGGCGGGTCACTGGCGGTGGCTGAGCCCGCCGGTGCGGGCGTGGTTCGTCCGGCGGGTGGTGGTGGTCGGTGCCGAGTCGACCGGCACCACGACGATGGCGGCGGCGCTCGCCGGGCACTACGGCACGTCCTGGGTGCCGGAGTACGGCCGGGAGTTGACCGCTCGCAAGCTGGCCCGGTTGCGCGAACGATCCCCGGAGGCGACCGTCTTCGACGTCACCTGGGACCGGGACGACTTCCGCGCCGTGGTCCGCGAGCAGCAGGCGGCGGAGGACGCGGCGGCCCGGACGAGTGGGCCGCTGTTGGTCTGCGACACCGACGCGCGGGCGACGGCGGTGTGGGAGGAGCGTTACCTGGGCAGCGCGTCGGAGCAGGTGCGGGCTGCGGCCCGCCGCCCGGCGCTGTATCTGCTGACGGATCACCGGGAGGTGCCGTTCGCCGATGACGGGTTGCGTGACGGTGAGCACCTGCGGGCCTGGATGACCGACCGGTTCCGGGCCGAGCTGGCGGGGTGCGGGGTCCCGGTGGTGGAGCTGCGAGGCTCGCACGCCGAGCGGTTGGCCCGGGCGGTGCGGGCCTGCGACGACCTGCTCGCCGCTGGCTGGTCGCTGACCGACCCGATCGTCGCACCCGACCTGCACTAGCCTCCTAGGAAGCCCTGGCCGACGTGACGCGTCGAACCGGTGGCCGACGCCACCGGGTGCCCGGGGTGTGAACACGGGGCGTGGTGGGCAACAATGGTCACCGAGGAGGGGAGTATTCCCCCGCAACGGAGTCGTCAGCACGGTCGATCGCCGGATCCACGGCGGCCCGACCCGGCCCCGTAGGTCGCCGCCCCTTTTGCGGGGCGACGGCGGAAGAGACCTCCGACAGTCACCAGAGTGAGCGACAGCGGCACACCGGCCCTCGCGGGGGCGTACGGTGTGCCCGACGCCGCGTGTCTGCCGGAGGAATGAACGTTGGACGTGTCCGGATTGGTGTGGGCGGGGACGCTTGTCGCACTGACTGCGGTCCTGATCGTCGACCTGTTGATCATCGGTCGGCGCCCGCACGAGCCGAGTGTGCGGGAGTCGAGCCTCTGGGTCGCCTTCTACGTGGGGCTTGCCCTGATCTTCGGCGTGGGGGTCTGGCTGGCCTCCGGGGCCAGCGCGGCCGGCCAGTTCTACACCGGCTGGCTCACCGAGTACAGCCTCTCGGTGGACAACCTCTTCGTCTTCGTGATCATCATGGCCCGCTTCGGGGTGCCTCGGCAGTACCAGCAGAAGGTGCTGCTCGTCGGCATCGTGCTGGCGCTGGTGATGCGGGGCGGATTCATCGCCGCAGGCGCGGCGCTGATCTCGCAGTTCTCCTGGGTCTTCTACATCTTCGGCGCGTTCCTGATCTACACGGCGGTGAACCTGGCCCGGCAGGGCGAGCCGGACGAGGACGAGTTCTCCGAGAACGTGCTGATCCGGTGGAGCCGCAAGGCCCTGCCGATCTCGAAGGACTACGACGACGCGAAGCTCACCACCCAGGTGGCCGGCCGGCGGCTGTTCACCCCGATGCTGATCGTGATGATCGCGATCGGCACCACCGACCTGATCTTCGCGCTGGACTCGATCCCAGCGATCTTCGGCATCACCCAGGAGCCGTACCTGGTCTTCACCGCGAACGTCTTCGCGCTGATGGGCCTCCGCCAGCTCTACTTCCTGCTCGGTGGTCTGCTCGACCGGCTGATCTACCTGAGCTACGGCCTGGCCGTCGTGCTCGGCTTCATCGGGGTCAAGCTGGTGCTGGAGGCGCTCGCCGACAACAACCTGCCGTTCATCAACGGTGGTGAGCACGTCGGCTGGGCGCCGCACATCCCGATCTGGTTGTCGCTGCTGGTCATCATCGGCACCCTGGGCATCGCCACCGCCGCCAGCCTGATCAAGTCCTCCCGGGACCGGCGTCGCGAGTTGGCCGACGCCCGACGCTGACCCGTTCGCCGGCCGGGTGCGGGAACGCGCCCGGCCGGTCAGACCCGGTGCGCGCCCACCAGCGTGGCGACCCGGTCGGCCGGCAGTGGTTCTTCGATGACCCGCCGCCGCCGGTAGCAGGCGTGCAGCATCCGGCGCTGGCCGCCGTCGCCGGGCGTGGCGGTGACGATGCCGATGTGGTGGATCTTGCGGCCGGGTCGGGCGAAGAAGTAGAGATCGCCGGGGCGTTCCGCGCCCAACGGCACCGGGGTGGTGGCGGCGGCCTGGTCGTCGGCGTCGCGGGGCAGCAGCACCCCGAACCGCCGCCAGGCCAGGTGCACCAGCCCCGAGCAGTCGATGCCGTGCACGGAGAGACCGCCCCAGATGTAGGCCACGTCCAGCAGCCGCTGTGCCACCGCGAGCGCCTGCTCGGCGGTCGGCGACGTGGCCGACGCCGGGACCAGGTGACCGTCGGGCAGCCAGAGCGGCGTGGCCCGGCCGGGGACGTGCACCGGCCGCCAGTCGTCGAGTGCGGGGCCGGCCGGGACGAGGCGGGTGCCGACGACGACGCCGGGCAGCGCCACCGGCCCGTTCGGGGCGGTGTGCAGCCCGGTGACGGTGGCGTCTACCACCAGTGGGGGATCGGTGCTGGTGTGGGCCGGGTCGAGCGTGGTCAGTTGGTCGGTGGGGAGCCAGCCCGGGTAGCCGCGGGGGTCCAGCTTGGCCGCCGGCTGTTCGACGGCGACGACCCGGGCCCAACCGTCCGGGCGCAGTTCGCTGACGAGGACGCGCTCGCCGAGCAGGAGTTGGCTCAGCACGCAGTCGCCGACCTGCTGATCGGTGTCGAGTCCGGAGATCCAGGTCAGGATGTCGGCGCCGGCGGTCAGTGCTGGGCGGTCGACCGGGCGGACTGCCTCGGGGGAGGTCCACAGCGTCGCCACGGCGACCCGGACGAGGGCCTCGCGGCCCGGTTGCAGCTCCACGTCAACTCCCAGATCGTGTCGGCTGTCCACGGGGAACCCTATGAAAGAAACCGCCAACCATCAACTAGCAGCCTGCACCTTTGCTTCAGCTAGGCCGGAGATGCCCAGGCCAGGGGCGTCCGGCAACACGACGGTCGCGCCGTCGTAACGTATTCCGCCCTGCACCGGTGACCAGGCCAGCCACCAGGCGGCGTCCAGGTCGGCGACCGCTGTGGTGCCGTACGCGGCGACCAGGCTCGCCGCCGCCCCGATGCCGACCTGACTCTCCATCATCGAGCCGACCACCGTGCCGAGCCCATGGGCGGTCGCCAGGTCGAGGAGGGTGCGAGCGGGGTGCAGCCCACCGCACTTGGCCAGCTTGACGTTGACCAGGTCGGCGGCCCGGCGGCGGATCACCTCCACCAGGTCACGGACCCCGAAGACCGCCTCGTCGGCCAGGATCGGCACGGACACCCGGTCACTGACCCAGGCCAACCCATCCAGGTCCCAGCGGGCCACCGGCTGCTCGACCAGCTCCACGTCGAGCCCCGCATCCTCGATGCCGCGGATCACCCGGACCGCCTCCCGGGGCGTCCAGCCCTGGTTGGCGTCCAGTCGGATTTGGGTGCCGGGGCCGACGGCCGCGCGTACCGCGCGCACCCGGTCCAGGTCACCGGCCGCGTCGGTGCCGACCTTCAACTTGAGCACACCGAAGCCGTCGGCCCGCCGCTGCCGCGCCGCCGCCGCCAGGTCGACCGCGTCACCCGCCGCCAGCGTGACGTCCGTCGGGACCCGCAGCGAGGTGCCCCCGAGCAACCGCACCAGGGGTACGCCCAGCCGCCGCGCCGCGAGGTCGTGCAGGGCGACGTCCACCGCCGCCTTCGCGGCCTCGTTGCCGACCACCGCGCGCTGCACTTCGGCGCAGCGGGCCACCAGGTCGTCCGGGTCACGGCCGACCAGCTGTGGGCCGAGCAACTCGTGGACGCACGCCTGTGCCCCAGCGACCGACGCACCGGTTACCTGCCAGACCTGGGGCGCCTCGCCGAAGCCGGATCGCCCGTCGCTGTCGACGAGTTCGACGACCAGAGTCTCCACTGTGGTGGTACGGCGCAGCGCGGTCACGAACGGGGTGTGTAAGGGGGCGGAAACCCGGTGGGTGCGTACCGCCGAGATCGTCATGTGGGGCACTCTATATGCAGGTTCACGGCGGGAGGGGAGACCGGATGACCGGGCAGAGCTGGGAGCTGGTGGGTGCGCCGAACGCGCGTGACCTGGGCGGGCTCGTCGGCGCGGACGGGCTGCGGGTGCGGGTCGGCCAGTTGATCCGCACCCCGGCGCTGGGTCGGCTGACCGACGAGGACCTACCGGTGCTGGCGAAGCTGGGGCCGGCGTGCGTGCTGGATCTGCGTGACAGCACGGAGATCGCGGTCGCCCCGCCGGACCGGTTCGCCGGTGAGCCACAGGTGGTGCGCCTTCCGGTGCACGATTCGGAGCATCCGGTCTTCACGTACGTCTCGGCGGTGCTGCTCGGTCACGACCTGGACGCGTACGCGGAGCTGGCCCGGCAGGGCACGGCCGGGGCGATGGCGGCGATCTACCGTTGGTTCGTCACCGGTGAGTCGGCGCGGGTCGGGTTCGCCGAGGCGGTGCGCCTGGCGGCCCAGCCGGAGAACCTGCCGCTGCTCTACCACTGCTCTGCCGGCAAGGACCGCACCGGTTGGCTCACCGTCATCCTGTTGACCGCGCTCGGGGTGGACGAGGCGGCGATCCGCGCCGACTACCTGTGCAACAACGAGCTGACCGACAGCCTGCGGGCGGTGATCGTCGAGGCGATGCGACGTCGAAATCCCGAGCTGGACGTGGATGCGGTGCTGCCCGTGCTGGAGGTCCGCGCCGAGTACCTCGACGCCGCTTACGCCGAGGTGCGTCGGGTGCACGGCTCGTTCGACGCGTACCTGCGCGATGGGCTGGGGTTGACCGACGAGACCCTCAGCGCGTTGCGGGCGCAACTGCTGGAGTGATCGGCGCGCGGGCGACGCAGCCGGTGACGATCAGTGCCTGGCCGGCGGCGTAGCTCGCCATGACCAGCACCGGCGCCGCGGGCGGCTGGGCCACGCCGGCCACCCCGGCTGCGATCAGCAGGTCGGAGCCGAGGAAAAGCGCGGCGCCGAGACCGACGCGCCAACCCTGGGTGGTGGCGGTGCTGGCCATGGCGGCCAGCGCGAGCGCGTAGCCGGCCACCGGCACGGCCAGCCCGGCGTCGGTGAGCCCGGCCCACATCCAGGTCAGGGCGACGACGGTCAGCACCGCGTACCCCAGGGGGACGGCGACCAGCGGCGCACGCCGCAGCGCGGACGCGGCGCCGCGTCGGGTGAACGCCGCGAGGTAGCAGAGGTGCGTGCCGAGGAAGCAGACCATGCCGGCGATGAACCAGCCGGTGCCGTCGATCATGAGGGCGACGTCGCCGCCGGTGGCGAAGGCCAGCGCGGCGAGCAGCAGCCGGTCCGGTCGGGCTCCGCGTTCGGCGCTGACCCGCCAGAGGTACGCGGCCAGCAGCGGCATCAGCAGCGGCTTGGTGAGCAGGAAGGGCAGGCCGCCGCCGGTGGCGTTGGCGAGCAGGTTCGCCGCCGTCACGACGAGGAAGGCGATCAGCACGGTGCGGCTGCGGGGCATCGGCGGCTCCGGGGTGGGGGGTGCGAGCAGCCTAGTCGGAGTCGGCGGGCGTCGATCCCGGTGCTGGCCTCGCCGCCGAGGCGGTGGCGTCAGAGGTGGTGGCGGGCGGCCCAGACCTGCGCCGAGATGTGCGCGAGCAGCAGACAGGCGTCGTCCTCCACCTGGTCGCCGTCGGCCAGGTCGGTGGTGGTGCAGACGGCGATCAGGTACGGCGGGGCGTCGTCGGGCAGGACCACGCCGGCGCCGTGGCGGACGCCGCTCACCCAACCGTTCTTGTGCGCGATGCGGGTCCCGTCGGGTAGGCCGGCGGCGAGGTCCTCGCGGTGTTCCTGAGCGAGGAGGACGTCCAGCATGGTGGCGCAGGCAGCCGGTGAGGCGAGTGTTCCAGGGGCGTTGGCCCCAACGGCCAGCGCGCCGAGCAGCGCGGCCAGGTCGGCGGCGGTGACCGTGTTGGTGATGCCGGCCTCGCGGGCGGCGAAGTCCTCGATGCCGCGGCCGGTGACGCTGGTGCGGGCGCCGGCGAGCGCCCAGACCTCGGCGACCGCGGGCAGCCCGACGTGCCCGAGGACGAGGTTGGTGGCGAGGTTGCTGGAGCGCACGATCATCCGGTCGGCCAGCCAGCGCAGCGGCGCGCTGCCGCCGAGGCGGTCCCAGACCGCGTCGTCGTTGTCGTAGTGCTGCGCGCAGGCGAAGCGGGGTGCGCCGGGTTGGGCGGAGTCGAAGTCGTTGACGACCGGGACCGGGGCGTCCAGGTCCAGGGTGCCGGCCTCGGCGGCGCGGTGCAGCGCGGCGAGTACCGCGACCTTCATGGTGCTCGCGGCGTAGTGGGCGGCGTTCGGGTGGCGGGTCCAGGTCGGTGGGGCGTCGAGCCGCCCCACGTACGCGGAGACGGTGCCGGGCACCCGGTCCAGGTGGGCGTCGAGATCATCCCAGGTCATGCCGGTGACCGTAGCGGATCACGGGTGGGCGGATTCGCGTACCCGTGGCGGGAAAGCGGACGGGCGCGCCGGCCGCAAGCGGCCGACGCGCCCGGTGTCGGGTGCTGGTGGGTCAGCCGGCGTGCTTGCGGCGGGCGGCGGCGCGGCCCCGCTGCTGCTGGTCGAGCACCACCTTGCGGATGCGCACCGCGGTCGGGGTGACCTCGACGCACTCGTCCTCGCGGCAGAACTCCAGGGCCTGCTCCAGGGAGAGCTTGCGCGGCGGGATCAGCTTCTCCGTCTCGTCGGAGGTCGACGCCCGCATGTTGGTGAGCTTCTTCTCCTTGGTGATGTTGACGTCCATGTCGTCGGAGCGGGAGTTCTCCCCGACGATCATGCCCTCGTACACCTCGGTGGTGGGCTCGACGAAGAGCTGGCCGCGCTCCTGCAGGTTGATCATCGCGAAGGCGGTGACCGCGCCGGAGCGGTCGGCGACGAGCGAGCCGTTGTTGCGGGTGCGCAGCTCACCGAACCACGGCTCGTACGACTCGAAGACGTGGTGCAGGATGCCGGTGCCCCGGGTGTCGGTGAGGAACTCGGTGCGGAAGCCGATCAGGCCGCGCGCCGGGACCAGCCACTCCATCCGGATCCAGCCGGTGCCGTGGTTGACCAGCTGCTCCATCCGGCCCTTGCGGGTGGCGAGGAGCTGGGTGATCGCGCCCAGGTACTCCTCGGGGGCGTCGATGGTCAGCCGCTCGACCGGCTCGCAGGTCTTGCCGTCGATCTCCTTGGTGACCACCTGCGGCTTGCCGACGGTCAGCTCGTAGCTCTCCCGGCGCATCTGCTCGACCAGGATGGCCAGCGCCAGCTCGCCGCGGCCCTGCACCTCCCAGGCGTCCGGTCGCTCGGTGGGGAGGACCCGCAGCGACACGTTGCCGATCAGCTCCTTGTCGAGCCGGTCCTTGACCATCCGCGCGGTGACCTTGGAGCCCTTGACCCGACCGACCAGCGGCGAGGTGTTGGTGCCGATGGTCATCGAGATGGCCGGCTCGTCGACGGTGATCAGCGGCAGCGGAACCGGGTTGTCGACGTCGGCGAGCGTCTCACCGATCATGATCTCCGGGATGCCGGCGACGGCGATGATGTCGCCCGGGCCGGCGGTCTCGGCCGGCTTACGCTCCAGGCCCTCGGTCATCAGCATCTCGGAGATGCGGACCCGCTGGGTGCTGCCGTCGGTGCGGCACCAGGCCACCGTCTGACCCTTGCTGATGGTGCCCTGGCGGACCCGGCACAGCGCCAGCCGGCCGAGGAACGGCGAGGCGTCGAGGTTGGTGACGTGGGCCTGCAACGGCGCGTCGTCCTCGAACGCGGGTGCCGGAATGGTGTCCAGCAGGGTGCGGAACAGCGGCTCCAGGGAGGTGCTGTCGTCCGGGACCGAGCCGTCGGCGGGCTGGGTCAGCGAGGCGATGCCGTCGCGGGCGCACGCGTAGACGATCGGGAAGTCGATCTGCTCCTCGTCGGCGTCCAGGTCGAGGAAGAGCTCGTAGGTGTCGTCCACGACCTCCTTGATCCGGGCGTCCGGACGGTCCACCTTGTTGATCACCAGGATGATCGGCATCCGAGCCCGCAGCGCCTTGCGCAGCACGAAGCGGGTCTGCGGCAGCGGGCCCTCGCTGGCGTCGACGAGCAGCACCACACCGTCGACCATGGTCAGGCCGCGCTCCACCTCGCCGCCGAAGTCGGCGTGGCCAGGGGTGTCGATGATGTTGATGGTGACCGGGTCGGAGCCGTCCGCCGGCAGGTAACGCACGCCGGTGTTCTTGGCCAGGATCGTGATGCCCTTTTCCCGCTCCAGGTCCCCGGAGTCCATCACCCGCTCGGTGTTCTCGCCGCGTGCGCCGTACGCGCCGGCCTGCCGCAACATGGCGTCGACCAGGGTGGTCTTGCCGTGGTCGACGTGAGCGATGATGGCGACGTTGCGGAGGTCGGTGCGAAGCTGCATACCCTCTATCCTTCCGCCTGCGCTCGCGCAGGCTGCGTCGGGGTCACCCCCAGGTGCCCCTGATCTATGGTGAAACCGCTGTGCCGGTGGTTCCCCCGGCTGGCATGCTGGCTCCCGTGTCCCGGGGGCCTGAGTGCACGACCTGCTGACCTGGGTGCAAGGTCTGCCCACCCTGTGGATCTACCTGGTCGCCGCGCTGATCGTGGCGGGCGAGACCGCGGTGATCTTCGGCCTGCTCGTGCCGGGTGAGGCTACCCTGCTGCTCGTCGGCTTCCTCACCTACAACGGTACCTTGCGGCTCGGGCCGGCGTTGATCGCGATGATCGTCGCGGCGGTCCTCGGCGATGGGCTGGCCTTTCGCGCCGGACGGCGGTACGGCCCTCGGCTGCGCGCCGGGCTGGGGCACCGGGTCGGGCCGCAGCGGTGGGCCCGTGCCGACACCATGCTCGCCCGCCTCGGTGGGCGAGGGGTGTTCGCCGCCCGATGGGTGGCTTTCGCCCGCACCCTGGTGCCCCGGTTGGCCGGTGCGGCCGGCATGCCGTACCGGCGGTTCGCCCTGTGGAACGTGGCCGGGGTGGTGACCTGGGTGGGCGGCTCGGTGCTGCTCGGTCACCTCGCCGGTGAGTCGTACGACACGGTCTCCCGGCTGCTCGGGCGGGCCTCCGGGGTGGCGTTCCTGCTGCTGGCCGGCCTGGTGGGTGTGGTGCTCGTCGGCCGGTGGCTGGGTCGTAACCCCGATCCGGTGCGCGCGCTGCTGTCCCGGGCGGGCGCGCTGCCCCCGGTGCGGTGGCTCACCGCCCGCTACGGGGTGCTGTTCTTCCTGGTGGCCGTGCGGGTCGGCCCGGCCTGGACGCTGCTGCTCAATCTGGCCGCCGGGCTGCTGCTGTTGTTCGCCGCGGGGCTGGCCATCGCCGGTCTGCTCGCGCTGGCGGTCCGCAACAGCGGGCTGGCCGCGTTGGATGGCGCCATCGCCGGGTGGTTCGCCGACCGGCGTACCCCGGGCGCCGCCGATGCCACGCTGGTCGTGGTGTCGGTGGTACGCGGGTCGGTGTTGATCCTGTTGGTGGCGCTGGTGGCGGCGGTTCTGGCGTGGCGCAACCGGCCCTGGCGGGCGGATCTGCTCAGCGTGGTCGGCACGGTCGGCGCGTTCGTGCCGCTGGTGGTGCTGGCCGTGGTGGCCGAGCTGACCGGCCCGGACGGGAGCGCCCCGGGCGGTGGGGAGGTGGCGCCGCTCTCGACCCAGAGCGCCGTGGTCGCGGCGAGCTTCTGCACCCTGGCCTGGCTGGTGTCGCGCAGCGCCCACTGGCCGGTGGCGGTGGCCGCCTGGACCGCCGCCGCGGCGGCGGTGCTCGGGGTCGGCGCGGCGCGGCTCTACCTCGGCCTGGACACGGCGAGCGGGACCGCAGCGGCGGTGCTGCTCGGGGTGCTCTGGACTGTGGTGTTCATGGTGGCCTGGGCCACCCGGGACCGGGCGGTGGGGGATCCTCAGCCGCCGGTGGACCAGTCCGGGCGGCCGTCGCAGGGGCACCGCCGACCGGTCGAGCCTTGTTAGGGTGCGGCGACGATCACACCGGGGGAGGCAACGGCATGGTTCGACGGACCGATCGGCTGGGCGGCGCGGTGCTCGCCGGGCTCCTGTTGGCGGGCGCGTTGGTCGGCTGTGCTGCCAAGGGGGAGAGCCCGGCGGGCCTGGCCGCGCCGGTCGCCGCCACCGAGGTGCCGACGGATGCCCCGTCCGACGAGGTCAGCGCGGAGCCGAGCCCGTCGGTGAGCGCCGTGGAGTCGATGGGCGCCGCGCCGAGTCGTAGCGCGACCCCGACCCCGAAGCCGACGAAGAAGCCGACCCGTACGGCGCCGAAGCCGCGTGCGGTGGCGAAGCCGCCCATCGAGACCGAGGTTCCGCCGGCGCCACCGAAGCCGGCACCGACGTCCTGCAAGCCGACCTACAAGGGCACCCAGGCGTCGCGGGCCGAGGTGAAGGCGGCGCTGACCGAGGCGGCCAACCGCCAGTACTGGCCGGTCTCGGCGCCGGACATCAAGATCCCGCTCACCCTGCTCAAGGCCACCGCGTGGCAGGAGAGCGGCTGGCAGTCCAACATCTACGCCTGCGACGGTGGGGTCGGGCTGTTGCAGGTGATGCCGGCCACCGCGAGCTGGATGAACCAGCGGTTCGAGAAGAGCTACAAGATCGACGCCTACCGGGACAACGCCTACCTCGGCGCCACCTACCTGGCCTGGGCGACGAAGTACATCGGCGACATGTACTTCGAGTCCGTCTTCGATCTCGACCCGGCCCTGTGCACCAGCGAGCTGAATTCCTGCCTGCTCAACGCGGTCATCGCCGCGTACAACTTCGGGCACGGTGCGGTGGCGCAGGAGGGGAAGCCGCTGGCCATTCCCAACCCGTCGTACGTGCGCAACGTGCGGGCGTTGATGAGCGAGTGCGTCTGCCTGGAGTACTGACCTCGTCGGGGCCGGGACGGATTTCGGCACGGCCCCGACGCGTCGGTCAGTCGTGCGCGGCGACCGGTTCGGGCGAGCGCGGGCTGGCCTCCACCGGATCGCTCGTGATCCGGCCGGGCCACCAGAAGCGGTCGCCGAGCAGGAACGCCAGCGCCGGCACCAGGACCGTGCGGACCAGCAGGGTGTCGAGCAGGACACCGATGCAGACGATGATGCCGATCTGGGTCAGGGTGATCAGCGGCAGCACGCCGAGCACGGCGAAGACCGCGGCGAGCAGCACTCCGGCGCTGGTGATCACGCCGCCGGTGACCCGCAGGGCGGAGAGCATCCCGGCGCGGGTGCCGGCGTCGCGGGCGTCCTCCCGGGCGCGGGTGACCAGGAAGATGTTGTAGTCCACCCCGAGCGCCACCAGGAACACGAAGGCGAGCAGCAGCACACCGCTGTCCAGGGCGGGGAAGCCCAGCACGTGGTCGAAGAGCAGCCAGGCCCCGCCGAGGCTGGCGAAGAACGACGCGATCACGGTGAGCACCAGCAGCAGGGGTGCGAGCAGGCCGCGCAGCAGGAGCACGAGCACACCGCCGACCAGCAGCAGGATGATCGGCAGGATGAGTCGCAGGTCCCGGGCGTTGGCCTCATCGGAGTCGTAGGTGGCGGCCACGGAGCCACCGACGACCGCTCCGGACGGGGTGTCGGCGCCGGCCGGGGCCGGCGGCGCGGAGCCGGGAACGGCGGCGACGGCCTCGCGCAGCGCCTCGATCGCCCGGTCCGAGGCGGTGGTGCCGGGTTCGGCGTCGAGGACCACGTCGACCTGGGCGACGGCAGCTCCGGCGTCGCCGGGGCGCGCCGAGGCGACGCCGGGTACCGCGGAGGCGGCCTCGGTGACCGCCCGCACCGCCGCCGGGGTGGTGATCACGGCGACGGGTTGGGTGCTGCCGGCGGGGAAGGCCCTGGCCAGGGTCTGCGCCCCGGTCACCGCCTCTGGTTCGGCCCGGAACTGCTCGGTCTCGGACAGGCCGGTACGGATGCCGAGCCCACCCAGCGCCAGGCCGCCGAGCAGCAGGGTGGCCAGCGTCGCGACCACCACCGGGCGGCGTTGCACGACGGCGCCGAGTCGACCCCACAGCCGCCCCTCGCGGACCGGACCGCCGACGCGGGGCACGAACGGCCAGAACAGGCCACGACCGAAGAGGACCAGCACGGCGGGGAGCACGAACAGGGCCGAGAGCATGGCGAAGACCACACCGGTGGCGCAGGCCACCGCCAGTGCCCGGTTGGTTTCCTGTTCACTGAGCAGCAGGGTGAGGACGCCGAGCACGACGGTGCTGCCGCTGGCGAGGATGGGCTCCGCGGTGCGGCGCAGCGCGGCGCGCATCGCCGCGAACCGGTCCTCCTCGCGGCGCAACTCCTCCCGGTAGCGGGCGATGAGCAGCAGCGCGTAGTCAGTGGCGGCGCCGAAGACCAACACGCTGGCGATGCCGGTGACCTGACCCTGCTGGAGGTTGATGCCGACGCCCGGCACGATCACGTCCACCGCGCGCAGGGTGAGCTGCTCGGTCGCGGCGACCACGACCAGCGGCACGATCCACAGGAACGGGCTGCGGTAGGTGATCAGCAGGAGCACCGCGACCACGGCTGCGGTCACCGCGAGCAGGGTGATGTCAGCGCCGTCGAACACCGAGGACAGGTCGGCGGTGAAGGCCGGCGCACCGGTCACCTCGACGGTCAGCCCGTCGGGCAGGTTCGCCAGTGCGGCGCGTACCTGGTCGACCTGCTCGATGACCTCGTCCTGACCGCCGGCGATGCTGAGCGGCACGGCGACCAGCGCCACCGTGCCGTCCGGGGAGACCTGCGGTGGGCTGACCTGCCCGCCCACCGCGAGGCGGCCCAGGTCGCCGGAGCGGGCGGTGACGGCACCCCGGTCGGCCTCGCTCAGCGCGGCGCCGTCGCCGCGACTGACCACCACGATGGCCGGCTGGACCTCGCTGGACGGGAGCTGGTCCTGCAACCGCTCCACCTGGGTCGACTGCCATTGCAGGGACAGGCCGCTGGCGGAGACCGGTGCCGGGTTGTCCGGCTGGGGTAGCCCGAAGACGGCCGCGCCGACGACGATCGCGGCGGCCACGGTGAGCCAGGCGGCGAACCGGCCGCGGGCGACTCTGCTGAAGACGGACATCAGGTGACCCCAAATTGTTTCGAGCGCCAAGTATCTCGATAATCGAGATTATCGGCGGCTGTTCTATGCTGCAACCCGAGAACCGACGACGGGGAGAAGCGGCACCAGGTGGCGACTCACGGCATGTACCGGCGGCGCGAGACGCACCGCGAACAGCTGGTCGCGGAGATCACCGACAACCTGCGGCGGTACGCGGTGGACGCCCAGCAGGTGAGCCACGCCTTCGCCAATCTGCACGGCCTCAACCCGACCGACCTCAGCGCCCTGCTCGCGGTGATGGACGCGGAGCTGCTCGGCGACCCGATCACGCCCGGCCGTCTCGGTGAGCAGCTCAACCTCTCCTCCGGCTCGGTGACCGCCCTGATCGACCGGTTGGAGCGGGCCGGCCACATCCGCCGCGACCGCGACACGGTCGACCGGCGCAAGGTGCTGCTGCACTACGCCGACCAGGGCATGACCCTGGCCAGGGAGTTCTTTCGGCCGTTGGGCGCCCGCACCGACACGGTGATGGACCGCTTCAGCGAGGACGAGCTGGCGGTGGTGCACCGGTTCATGGCGGAGATGAGCGAGTCGCTGCGGACGCACCGGGACGCGGTGCGCGCCGCCCGACCCGAGTCGCCCCGCCGCCCGACGGGCTGACCGTGCCGGGCCGGCTCGTCACCCGCCTCGCCGGCGCCGCGCTGCGCCTGCCACCGACCCGCCCCGGCCCGGTGCGGGTCACCCGTGACCTCCCGGTACGCACCCGCGACGGTGTGGTGCTGCGCACCGATCACTACGGCACGGACGTCCGCGACGCGCCGACCGTGCTGATCCGTACCCCCTACGGGCGGGGCGGCCCGCTGCGGCTGCTCGGTCGGCTGCTCGCCGCGCGGGGCCAACACGCGGTGATCCAGTCGTGCCGGGGCACCGGCGGCTCCGGTGGAACGTTCGCCCCGTTGGTGCACGAGCGTGACGACGGCGTGGACACCCTGGAGTGGCTGCGTCGCCAACCCTGGTGGTCCGGCCAGCTCGGCATGTTCGGGGTCAGCTACCAGGGCTTCGCGCAGTGGGCGCTGGCCGCCGACGCCGGCGAGGAGCTACGCGCGATGGTCGCGGTGGTGACTGCCTCGGCCACCCGGGACTCGACGTACGCGGGGGAGTCCTTCGCCCTGGACACCGTGCTGACCTGGGCGGAGCTGCTGCACGCGCAGACCGTCCCGTGGCTGGCCCGGCAGTGGGAGCTCAAACGCGGGCAACCTCGCCTGGCCGCCGCGCTGGAGCACCTTCCGCTGGCCGACGCCGACCGGGTGGCAACCGGCGTGACCATCCCGTTCTTCCAGGAGTGGCTGCGCCACCACACCCCGCAGGCCGCGTACTGGCGGACCCGGGTCTTCGCCGACCACGTCGCGAAGGTACGGGCGCCGGTGGTCATGGTCACCGGTTGGCACGACATCTTCCTGCCCGCCCAGCTCGACGACCACGCCGTGCTGCGCGCCGCCGGCGTACCGCCACGCCTGGTGATCGGCCCGTGGACGCACGGCAGCCCCGGACTGTTCGTGGCCGCGCTGCGCGAGGGGTTGGCCTGGCTCGACGAGCACCTGCCGGAAGCGCCCCGACCGCGCGGCCCGGCGCGACCCGCCGTGGCACCCGTCCGGCTGTACGTCAGCGGTGCCGGCGGCGGCTGGCGGGACCTGCCGGACTGGCCACCACCGGCGGTCGAGACCGCCTGGCATCTGCAACCCGGTGGCGAGCTGGCGGCCCGCCCACCGGTGGCGTCGACCCCGGACCGGTTCCGTTACGACCCCGCCGACCCCACCCCGTCGCTGGGCGGGCCACTGCTCGTCGCCCAGCGGGCCGGCCCGGTGGACAACCGGCGCGTCGAGGCCCGCCCCGACGTGCTGACCTACACCAGCGCACCGCTGACCGGCCCGGTCGAGGTGATCGGCCCGGTTCGCGCGGAGATCCACGTGCGCAGCGACCTGCCCTACCTGGACGTCTTCGTTCGGCTGTGCGACGTGGACCGCAAGGGTCGTTCGTGGAACGTGTGTGACGGTCTGGTGCGGGTCACCCCCGAGCGCTTCCCGGCCGATCCTTCGGGGTCGCTGCGGGTTCCGGTGCCGCTGTGGCCGACCGCGTACCGGTTCGCCGCCGGGCACCGACTGCGGGTGCAGGTCTCCGGTGGAGCCCATCCACGGTGGGCCCGCAACACCGGCACCGGGGAACCCCTCGGCGCGGCGGTGACGCTGCGTGCTGGTTGGCGGCAGATTCTGCACGACCCGGATCACCCCTCGGTGCTGCTGTTGCCGATCGTCCACTCTGCCCCGTCGCAACCTCCAATCTGAACAGACCCCTCCTGAGCTGGTCGTTTGCCTGAAACGCGGGCTATGGTTGAGTCAACGCCCGGCGCCGTGCACCAGTAGGCCGGGCTCGTCCGAAGCCCAGCACCGCGTACGCGGTGTGACGTCGTGCCCGGTCCTCGCCTCTTGAAAGGGGGACCTCATGACTCGGGCCCCGGCTAACCTTCTGGCCGTCCGAAGCCTGCTCCTCACTCACCTCGACAACGCCCCCGGGCCAGACGATCTGGAACCGGGCGAGGTCGGCATCGTCGGCGACCCGGCCCACCGGGGCGGCTACCACTGCGGATCGGACCGGGTGGTGCCGAACGACTACTCGGTGGTCGAGTCGCCCCGTGACCGGGCCGGGTTGACCCTCGACGCGGCGGCGCTGGACGTCGGCCAGTTCGATGTCCGCTCCGGCGGTCGGACGAACACCCTGCGCAGCTTCTCGGCCTGGTGCGTGGCGCAGTGCACCGCGAACGCGGCCGACACCCGGGACATCCGGGAGATCATCTACAGCCTCGATGGCAGCACGGTGAAGCGGTGGGATCGCCTCGGCAAGCGCACCACCGGCGACAGCTCACACCGCTGGCACACCCACATCAGCTTTTTCCGCGACGCCATCAAGGCGGGCCGCGACCAGCGGCCCCTGTTCCGCCGCTACCTCAGCTCCATCGGACTCCTGGAGGACGACGACATGACCCCCGAAGAACACAAATGGCTGGCCACCGTCCACAAGAACCTCACCGTGCTGGACGGCCGCAACCCGGTCGGGCAGATCTACACCCGGATGGCGATGGGTGAGGATGCCACGGTCCCGAACTTCACGTCGGCGCACCCGACCTTGAAGTCGCTCGGCGCCCAGATCAGCGCGTTGCAGACGGCGCTGACCGCGTTGTCCAACCGGGACTTCACCGACGAGCCGGCGATCGTGGCGGGCGTGCTGGCCTCGCTGACGCCGGAGAAGATCGCCGCAGCGATCCCGACGAACATGGCCAAGCAGGTCGCCGACGAACTGGCCCGCCGGCTGGTCGCCTGAACAAGGGGGCGGCCTGTGGCCGCCGGGCCGCCCCCCTCGGCGCATTCCGCAACAAGTGTTGAGCAATAAGTCTTGCGCAATATTCGTTGCGGATGTCACGCTGTGGTCATGGAGAGCTCCGACGTACGCCAGGTCACCGACTCCCGGGTGCTGGCCGCCATGTCCCACCCGCTGCGCCGCCGGCTGATGGACGTGCTCAAGGTCCACGGGCCCACCACCGTCGGGCTGCTCGCCGAGCGCACCGAACAGGCCCCCGCGAACGTCAGCCACCACCTCAAGGTCCTCGCCGCCGCCGACCTGGTCACCGAGGCGCCCGAGCTGGCCCGGGACCGGCGCGAGCGGTGGTGGCGACTGGTCACCCGAGGGCTGCGCTGGTCCAACACCGACTTCGACGCCGACCCGGCCTCCCGAGCGGTCGCCGACGCCGCCACCTCGCTCAACCTGGACCGGCACGTCGCCCTGGCTCGCGCCTGGCACGCCACCGACGAGACCACCCAGGCCAGCTGGAACGACGCGCCGTTCTCCACCAACCACTGGCTACACCTCACGCCCGAGGAACTGGCCGAGCTGAGCCGCGAAATGATCGGCGTCCTCACGCGCTGGGCCGACCGGGACGTGCCCGACGACGACGCCGACCGCAGGCCGGTCTTCGTGTTCGTCCACGGCGTGCCGGCCCGACCGTGACCACCACCACCCGCAGCGACCCCACCGACGTACGGCCGACCGGAGGGCTGCTGCGGCACCGCGACTTCCGGCTGCTCTGGGCCGGTCAGGCGGTCAGCAGCGTCGGCAGCAACGTCACCACCGTCGCGTTGCCCCTGGTCGCGGTCGCCGTCCTCGACGCCGGCACCTTCCAGGTGGCGGTGCTCACCGCCGCGGCCTGGCTGCCCTGGTTGCTGATCGGCCTACCGGCCGGCGCGTGGGTCGACCGGCTGCCCCGTCGGCCGGTGATGGTGGTCTGCGACCTGCTCTGCGCGGCCGCCTTCCTCAGCGTGCCGATCGCCGCCGTGCTGGGTCGGCTCACCGTCTGGCAACTGCTGGTGGTCGCCCTCGGCGCGGGCGTCGCGCGGGTCTTCTTCGAAACTGCCGACCAGGTCTACCTGCCGGTGCTGCTGCGGCCCGCGCAACTGCCGGAGGGCAACGCGAAGCTCCAGGCGACCCAGACCGTGAGCTACGTCGTCGGACCCGGCCTCGCCGGCCTGATCGCCCAGCTCGTCGGTGCCGTCGCCGCGCTGCTGCTGGACGCGCTCACGTTCCTGCTCTCCGCGGTGTTCCTGCTGCGCATCCACACCCGTGAACCCCGGGTACGCCGGTCGCGGCGGTCCCGATCGCTGCGCCGGGACATCGCCGAAGGGCTGCGTTTCGTCATCCGGGACCCGTACCTGTGGGTGCTCACGGTCTTCGGCGCGGCCAGCAACATCGGGCTGACCGGCTACCAGGCCGTCCTGGTGGTCTTTCTGGTGCGCGAACTGCGTCTCGAGCCGGGCCTGGTGGGCGGGCTCGTCGGGGTGATGAGCGCCGGCGGGATCGTCGGCGCGCTGTTCGCCACCACGGTGGCCCGGCGCTGCGGCACCGCGCGGGCGCTGCTGATCGGGGCGGTGCTCACCGGCCCACCCGCGCTGCTCATCCCGCTCGCCGCACCCGGCGTCGGGCTGGCCTGGCCAGCCCTCGGCGGTCTGCTGATCGGCCTCGGGGTGGCCATCGGCAACGTCGTCAAGGGCGCCTTCCGGCAGACCTACACACCGCACCACCTGCTGGGACGGGTGACGGTCAGCATGCACCTGCTCAACTACGGCACGATCCCACTGGCGGCCGTGCTGGCCGGTGCGATCGGCGCACGTTACGGCGTCGAGACAGCGATTGTCGGGATGACCGCCTGGCTGGCGCTCACCCCGTTGATTCTGTTGGTCGGGCCACTCCGGAGGCGGCGGGACCTGCCCGCCGCCCCGGCGGCGTCTTGAGTGCACTGCGACGGCGGCCGGAGACCGGCCGCCGTCACCGGCACGGAGCTACATCGGGCGGACGTTGTCCGCCTGCGGACCCTTCTGCCCCTGGGTCACCTCGAACTCGACCTTCTGGCCCTCGTTGAGCTCCCGGTAGCCGCTCGTCGCGATGGCGGAGTAGTGGACGAACACGTCCGGCCCTCCACCATCCTGCTCGATGAAGCCGAAGCCCTTTTCCGAGTTGAACCACTTAACCGTGCCGGTTGCCATGCATCTCTCCCTGTTCAAAGCGGCTGACCCTCGGCCTCTGGCCGATGATCGCCCGTACCTGTTCGACAGTAACGGGCAAAACCCCGATCCGCTGGCCGAAGTGCCGTAGGTCTTCGGTCGAACTCGGGTGAACTCTGCGCGGCGGCATGCGAAACCCGCCCCGACCGACCGCCGCTGGGGCATGCTTGCGCCGATGAAGGGTGCCGAAGCCGACGCGCTGACCGAGCTGGAACGCGAGGTCGCCACGCCCGGCTCCGGTCTGGACCGGCTCCGGTTGACGCCCACTCCGTTCGTCCCCGAGGTGCGGTTGCACCTGGCCGAGGACGCGATCGTCTGGTGGGCCAGGATGGAGGCAGCCGCCGGGCATCCGCTGCCGGCGCCGTACTGGGCGTCCGCCTGGGCCGGAGGGCAGGCTCTGGCCCGCCACCTCCTGGACCACCCGGAGTTGGTCGCCGGTCGTCGGGTGCTCGACCTCGCCGCCGGGTCCGGGCTGGTGGCCATCGCCGCCGCGCTGGCCGGCGCCGCGGAGGTGATCGCCAACGACATCGACCCGTACGCCGTCGCCGCCGTCACCCTCAACGCGCGGACCAACCACGTCGCCGTCGGCGCCACCGGGGACGACCTGCTCGACAGCGCCGAGCCGAAGGTCGACCTGGTGGTCGCGGGGGACGTCTTCTACGACCGCACAATGGCCGACCGGATGCTGCCCTTCCTGCAGCGGGCCGCCGCCACCGGCGCCGACGTGCTGGTCGGCGACCCCGGCCGTGGACACCTACCGGCTGACCGCCTGACCGTGCTGGCCGACTACCCGGTGCCCACCACCGAGCCCTCGGTCGACTCGTCGCTACGCCACGTGCAGGTGCTGCGCCCCGACTGAGCGGCCCTCGACTCAGGGGCGACCCCGAGACGGATACCAGGGGTCGCTGGGGGCTACGACCCGATGTCCGAAGTGGCGCGACGGCCATAGCGTCGACGCATGACGCAATGGCTGGCCCAGATCGGAGAACTACCGGTTCTGCTGCTGATGGGCGCGCTCGGGCTCGTCATGCTCTTCGACGCCGTACCTCTGCTGGGTGTCCTCATCCCCGGCGACGTCGCGATCCTCGCCGCCGTCGGAGTCGGCCGCCCGAGCACCGGGCTGGCCACGTTCACCGCGGTGCTGGTCGGTTGCCTGGCCGGCTGGTCGCTGAGCTTCCTGATCGGCCGTCGCTACTCCGACCGGCTGCGCCACAGCCGCGTCGGCGGCTGGATCGGCGAGCCTCGTTGGGCTGCGGCAGAGGGAATCCTGCGCCGCGGAGGCGGTCGGATGATGCTCGTCGCGCCGTTCCTGCCCGTCTTCAACGCGCTGCTGCCACTGGCCGCCGGCGGGCTGCGGATGTCGTACCGTCGATTTCTCGGCTGCGCGACGCTCGGCGCGGCCGCCTGGGCCGGTCTCTACCTCGCCCTGGGCACCGCGTCCCGGTCGGTGGCCGGGCTGCTGCCGGGGAACCCCAGCCCGCTGCTGGTCACCATGGGGGTCGGGCTGGTGCTGGCCTCCGTCGCGTTGCTGGGGGCGCGGCGGCGGTTGTTCGCCGTCGTCGGCTGAGTTTGTCTTCGTTCTGGGGGCGCTGGGGCCGGGTTGCGGTGGGCGGCGGGGGGGTGCTGCCGGTGCCCACGTAGGGCAACAGGTTCGGCGCGCCCGGGC